>NZ_CP040695.2:4111387-4427648 GCF_005954645.2 Nocardioides sp. S-1144 | reverse complement strand
AGCGATCGGTGAGCGCGTCCTCCAGCTGGCCGCGCAGCCGGCCCTCGAGCTGGGAGCGGGTGAAGTCGTTGGGCACCGCCACGATCGCGGTCTTCTCGTGCAGCGTCACCGGCTGGCTGTCGCGCAGCCACGCCTGCTGGTGGGGCTGGAGGTCGTCGACGACGGAGCGCCAGGCGTCGTCGAGGTCGGGGGCCTGCGCCGGCCGGTCGGGTGCGTTCCCGGGTCCGTCGGTGGGGCGGCTGAGCGCGTCGTCGGTCACGGGTGGGGCTCCTGCTTCGTCGGGGCGGTGCGGGCACCCACGATCACTCGCAGATCGTGATCCACAGGTTTGTCCACAGGATGTGAACCAGGCACGAGGCCTGTGGAGAGCGCCGTCCGGGGGGCCGTCCACCGTGCCGGCGGCCTCGGCCCGCGTGGTGTTGACGCAGGTCAGCGGCGCTCGACGGGGTGTTCCGACCGGATCGAGCTCCGGTGGAGGACGACCGTGGCCGGAGGGTGGCTGGGACTCCCGGACACGGCGAAACTAACCCGCCCGCGTCGAGCCGAGCAAGCCGTTGTCCACAGGCTCGGTCCCCCGCCTGTGTAGAACCTCCGGGGCGGCGGCGTCGGTTTGACCCTGTCTCGCGCCAACGCGTACCGTTCATTGGTCACCCGGGGTCGACCGGTGCCGCATGTCCACGGAGTCCACACCTCCGCGGACGGGCGGTGCCAGCCGAACGGCGGGCCGCACGAGCGTCACCCGACGCCCGCAGCGGTTGCGCGGTCAGGCAGCACAGCACACGACCGGTGTGACCCCCGGACCGATCAACGAAGGAATGCCGTGAGCAAGCGCACCTACCAGCCGAACAACCGTCGTCGTCACAAGGTGCACGGGTTCCGCCTCCGCATGCGCACCCGTGCCGGCCGAGCGATCCTGTCGGACCGCCGCCGCAAGGGACGCAAGAGCCTGGCCGTCTGAGCCTCCGCTCAGCAGCCACGCTCCAGCGCCCCGGCCGACCCATCACTGTCGGCGTCGTGCTGCCCGCAGCACACCGCCTGACCGACGCCGCCTCGTTCCGCGACGCGTCGCGTCGGGGCAGGCGCGCCTCGAGCCCCCGCCTGGTCACCCACCTCTGGGTCGACGAGGGTGCGGGGCCCGTCGGCGTTGGCGACCCCGCTCCGGCGCGGGTCGGCTTCGTGGTGAGCAAGGCGGTCGGCAACTCCGTGGTCCGCAACCGGGTCCAGCGCCGGCTGCGGCACCTGAGCCGGCCCTGGGTGGCCACCCTGCCGCCGTCCTCGGTGCTGGTGGTGCGTGCGCTCCCGGCCGCGGCCGCGGCGTCCTACGACGAGCTGGGTGACGACCTGACCCGCTGCCTGCGCCGCTCGGGCGCCGAGGGGCGGGTCGGCCCGTGAAGTACGTGCTGATCGCCCTGCTCAAGGCCTACCGGTTCGCCATCAGCCCGCTCTACGGGCAGGTCTGCCGCTACTACCCCACGTGCTCGGCCTACGCGCTCGAGGCCGTGCAGGTGCACGGCAGCATCAAGGGATCGTGGCTGGCCGTGCGTCGGGTGGCACGCTGTCACCCGTGGGCGGCCGGCGGGGTCGACAAGGTCCCGCCCCGCACGCCCCGGGGCTCGCGCCCCACCACGTCGGGCCAGCCCGCCGACCAGCCCGTCAGCCAGCCCGTTTCCCAGCAAGGAGCTTGAGTACCCGTGGGTTTCCTCTCCGACATCGGCAGCTTCATCATGACGCCGCTGTACTACGCCATCTCCGGCATCATGCTCGCCTGGCACGAGCTGCTGAGCACGTTCATGGACCCCGAGGGCGGGCTCTCCTGGGCACTGTCGATCATCGGCCTGACCCTGGTCATCCGGGTGCTGCTCATCCCGCTGTTCGTCAAGCAGATCAAGTCGCAGCGCAACATGCAGCTGATCCAGCCCAAGGTCAAGGAGCTGCAGAAGAAGTACGGCCACGACCGGCAGCGGCTGGGCGAGGAGACGATGAAGCTCTACAAGGACGCGGGCACCAACCCGTTCGCGTCCTGCCTGCCGCTGATCCTGCAGATGCCGATCTTCTTCGCGCTGTTCCGGATCCTCGACCAGGCGTCGAAGAACGGCGAGGGACGCGGGTTCCTCAGCGACGCCCGGGCCAAGGACTTCGCCGACTCGTTGATCTTCGGTCACATCCCGATCAAGGAGTCGTTCTGGCAGGCCCGCGTCTGGGGTGACAACGGCGACGCGACGGTGATGCTCGTCGCCGTCGTCCTGGTGATCGCGATGACCGCCACGACCTTCACCACCCAGCGCCAGCTGATGAGCAAGAACATGCCGGCCGATGCCCTCTCCGGCCCCTACGCCCAGCAGCAAAAGGTCCTGCTCTACGTGCTTCCGCTGGTCTTCGGCATCAGCGGCGTGGCCTTCCCGATCGGCGTCCTGCTGTACTGGACGACGTCGAACCTGTGGACGATGGGCCAGCAGTTCTACGTGATCCGCAACAACCCGGCCCCCGGCACGCCGGCCTTCAAGGCCAAGCAGGACCGCGACATCGCCAAGGGTCGGGCCAAGGGCGTCGTGGCCGGCGAGGTCGAGCCCGAGCCCGAGCCGGAGCTCGACCGGCGCCCCGCCGTCCGCCAGCAGCCGCGCCGCCAGACGAAGGCGCAGCGCCAGGCGGCGGCCCGGCCCGCCCGCCCCACCGAGACCCCGCGCCCCTCCCCCGCGAGCCCGTCGCTCGACAAGACGCCGTCCCCCGGGGCTGCGGAGTCGACCGACGCGTCCCCGGGGTCGACCACCGGAGGGGCGACTCGTCCCTCCGGCGGCCGGACGGGCGTTCCCAAGAAGAACAAGAAGAAGAAGCAGGGAGGCCGCTGATGAGCGCCGACACCGACACGACCCAGCACGACGACCAGGGTCCCGACGACCAGGCTCCGCAGGAGCCGGGTTCGTCCACGGCGAGCCCGGTCGAACAGGACAGCGAGGTCGGGGTGGAGTCTGGTTCCGCCCGCCCGTCCGGCCGGCTCGAGCAGCTGGAGCAGGAGGGCGACATCGCTGCGGACTACCTCGAGGAGCTTCTCGACATCGCCGACCTCGATGGCGACCTCGACATGGACGTGGAGGGTGACCGCGCCGCGGTCTCCATCGTGGGTGCCGAGCTGCAGCAGCTCGTGGGCCGCAACGGCGAGGTGCTCGAGGCGCTGCAGGAGCTCACCCGGCTCGCGGTGTACCGCGAGACCGGCGAGCGCTCCCGGCTGATGCTCGACGTGTCCGGGTTCCGGGCCGCGCGCCGTGCGACGCTCGAGGAGCTCGCGGCCGAGACGGTCACCCGGGTTCGCGAGTCCGGTGCCCCGGTGTCGCTGGACCCGATGTCGCCGTTCGAGCGCAAGGTGGTGCACGACGCGATTGCCGAGGCCGGCCTGTCGTCGGAGTCGGAGGGCGTCGAGCCCCGTCGCTACGTGGTCGTCCTGCCGCAGTGAGCACCGCAGTGACGGGTTCGACGAGCGGGTCCCCCGCGTGACGGACGACGTTTCACGTGAAACACCCCCCGTGCCGGACGAGGCGCGGGGGGTGTTTCCGCCTGACCGCCTGCCCCTCGCCGAGCGCTTCGCGACGCTGCTGGCCACCGACGGCGTCGTGCGGGGGCTCATCGGCCCCCGCGAGGCGCCACGGTTGTGGGAGCGCCACCTCCTGAACTGCGCCGTGCTGGTTCAGGAGGTCCCGGAGGGCGCGGCGGTGTGCGACGTCGGCTCGGGCGCCGGCCTCCCGGGAGTGGTCCTGGCGATCGCGCGCCCGGACCTGAGGCTGACCCTGGTCGAGCCCTTGCTGCGACGGACGACGTTCCTCGACGAGGTCGTGGCCGAGCTCGGGCTCGCCGTCACGGTTCGCCGCGCTCGTGCCGAGGCGCTGCACGGGGTCGAGCGGTTCGACGTGGTGACCTCGCGTGCGGTCGCGCCGCTGGGTCGCCTGCTCGACTGGAGCATGCCGCTGGTGGCCGCCCACGGGTCGCTGGTGGCGATGAAGGGATCGAACGTCGCCGCGGAGATCGAGGAGGCTGCGGCCGAGCTCCGCGGCTGGGGCTGCGCTCCCCCACAGGTCCTCGAGCTCGGGGGCGGGCTGATCCCGTCCACAACCCACGCCGTCCGGGTCGCGTGGGCCGACCCGTCCTCGGTATCGTGGCCGCCGTCGGCTCGCTCGTCGGGTGGCCGAGGTAGCAAAGGTGGTGGCGGGCGCGCGGCGGCCCCTCGGGGACGTGGCATGAAGTCGGCCCGGCGGCGGGGCCCGTCGTCGTGAGCGTTTTCCAAGGGTCTGCGAGAGTTATCCACCGGTCGTTCCCCGCCTGAGAAGGCAAGTTCTCCACAGGCAGCCCCCAGTTATCCCCAGGCTTGAACCCGCATCGGCACGCAGCCGGTCCGGATATGTTTCACGTGAAACGGAGTCACCCAGTGTCGAACACCCCTCCCCCGTCCGGCCGACCGACGGGCCGGCCCGCGAGCCGGCCGGCGGTGCGCACGGCCGGTGACCTCGCGTCGTTCGACGCGGGCTTCGACTCCGAGGAGACCCCGCTGGCGCGGGCCGCGCAGCACACGCTCCTGGCCCGGCGCACCACGACCAGTGCCGGCGGCAGCCTGAGCGCCGTCCCCCGCCCGCGCGGCACGCGGGTCATGGTGGTGGCCAACCAGAAGGGCGGCGTCGGCAAGACCACGACGACGGTGAACATCGCCGCCGCGCTGGCGCAGCTCGGCCAGCGGGTGCTCGTCATCGACCTCGACCCCCAGGGCAACGCGTCGACGGCGCTGAGCGTCGAGCACCGGCGCGGTGTGCCGTCGACGTACGACGCCCTCGTCGACGGCCGGCCGCTGGCCGAGATCGCGCAGCCGTGCCCCGAGCTGCCCTCCCTGTACGTCGTCCCGGCCACGATCGACCTGGCGGGCGCCGAGATCGAGCTCGTCAGCGTGGTGGCGCGCGAGGGACGCCTGCGCAAGGCGATCCACGCCCACCCGCTCGTCGGCGCGGAGTCGTTGGCCGGCGAGGACCGCTTCGACTACGTGCTGATCGACTGCCCCCCGTCGCTGGGCCTGCTCACGCTGAACGCCCTGGTCGCCGGCGACGAGATGATGATCCCCATCCAGGCCGAGTACTACGCGCTCGAGGGCCTCGGGCAGCTGCTGGAGACCGTCGACATGGTCCGTGCGCACCTCAACCCCGACCTCGCGGTCTCCACGATCCTCATGACGATGTACGACGCCCGCACGCGGCTGGCCGCCGGCGTCGCCGAGGAGGTGCGCAACCACTTCGGTGACCAGGTGCTCCGCACCAACATCCCGCGCTCGGTGCGGGTCTCGGAGGCGCCGTCCTACGGCCAGACGGTGATGACCTACGACCCGGGTTCGCCGGGTGCGCTCTCCTACCTCGAGGCGGCGCGCGAGATCGCCACCAAAGGAGTGCACGGATGAGCGGCTCGTCCGGGCAGCGCCGCGGCCTGGGCCGTGGTCTCGGCTCGCTGATCCCGACCGGGCCGCCGCCCTCGGCCGCACCGTCCGCGGAGACGACGGGCCCGTCCGGTGCCGGGGGAGCGGACGGCACGACGTCCGAGGGTCTGGCTCCGGTCGCCGGCGCCTACTTCGCGGAGCTGCCGATCCAGCAGATCGTGCCGAACGCCGTGCAGCCGCGCCAGGTCTTCGACGAGGAGGCGATGGCCGAGCTCGTCCACTCGGTGACCGAGGTCGGGCTGCTCCAGCCGATCGTGGTGCGCCGCACCGGACCGGACGCCTACGAGCTGATCATGGGCGAGCGCCGCTGGCGCGCCTCTCAGCAGGCCGGTCTCACGAGCATCCCGGCCATCGTGCGGCAGACCGACGACGTCGACATGCTGCGTGACGCCCTCCTGGAGAACCTGCACCGCAGCCAGCTCAACCCGCTCGAGGAGGCGGCGGCCTACGCCCAGCTCCTGGAGGACTTCGGCTGCACCCACGACGAGCTGGCCACCCGGATCGGGCGCTCGCGACCGCAGATCAGCAACACCCTCCGCCTGATGCGGCTCAGCCCCGCGGTGCAGCGGCGCGTCGCGGCCGGCGTCCTCTCCGCGGGGCACGCCCGCAGCCTGCTCTCCGTCGAGGACGGCGACCTCCAGGACCGCCTGGCCCAGCGCGTGGTCGCCGAGGGCATCAGCGTGCGCGCCCTGGAGGAGATCGTCGCGGTCGCGGACGGCGAGCTCGCCGGGCGGACCCGCCGGACGCGGAGCCGGGCGGTGGCCCCCGGGCTCGCCGACCTCGCCGAGCGGCTGTCGGACCGCTTCGAGACGCGCGTGAAGGTCGACCTGGGTCAGCGCAGGGGCAAGATCACCGTCGAGTTCGCCACCCTCGAGGACCTCCGCCGGATCGTCGACGTGATGGACCCGCGGAACCGGACCGACCGCCCCGTCTAGGCTCTTCTACCCGCCGGCAGGTGGACAAGTCTCTTTGTCGACAAGTCAACATGTCGACCCGTGCGATGTCTACTTCCGCTTCGCGGCGCGCTTCTCGGCCCGCCTCGCCGCCCGGGCGCGCTTCTCCTCGGCGTCGAGGCGGACCGCCTCCTCGGGGGTCGGCGCGCTCCCGCCGTACGCCGCGGGCAGCCACCAGGACCCCGGGGGCTGCTCGTGCGCCGGGTAGGTGCGGATCGTCTCGTCGAGCAGCGAGCTCATCACCCGGTGCAGGGTCGCGGTGTCGCCCACCGGGTCCGCACCGGTCGGGTGCAGGGGAGGGGCGCAGCTGACCGCGATCGTCTTCCCGCGGCTGAAGTCGCGGTCGTGGTCCTTGGTCATCATCCGGTGCGTGCCCCACAGGATCACCGGCACGATCGGCACGCCGGCCTCGGCGGCGATCCGCACGGCGCCGGTCTTGAACTCCTTGAGCTGGAAGGAGCGGGAGATGGTCGCCTCGGGGAAGATCCCGACGACCTCGCCGGAGCGGAGGTAGTCGACGGCCTTCGCAGCGGAGGCCACGCCCGCGCCCCGGTCGACCTCGATGTGGTGGAACGAGCGCATCACCGGGCCCCCGACCGGGTGGTCGAAGATCTCCTTCTTGGCCATGAAGCGCACCAGCCGCTTGGACGGGTTCGCCGCCAGCCCGCCGTAGACGAAGTCGACGTAGCTGATGTGGTTGACCGCGAGCATCACCCCGCCGGTGCGGGGGACGTGCTCGGTGCCGCTCATCTGGAAGGTCTGTCCGAGGGCACGGAACAGCGTCTTCGCGGTCAGGATCACGGGCGGGTAGGTCAGGTCGCGCATGCGGTGGCTCCTGGGCGGTGGGACAGGCGAGGGCGGTGCAGGGCGGGCGGTCAGCGGCGGGTGGCGAGGAAGTCGGCGATCCGGCCGATCGCCTCCTCGAGCATGGCGACGTCGGGGAGGGTGACGAGCCGGAAGTGGTCGGGACGCGGCCAGTTGAACCCGGTCCCGTGGGTGACCAGGATCTTCTTGGCCCGCAGCAGGTCGATGACGAACGCCTCGTCGTCGTCGATGGCGTACACGTCGGGGTCGAGGCGGGGGAAGCAGTAGAGCGCCCCGCGCGGCTGCACCGACGAGACGCCGGGGATCTCGTTGAGCAGCCGGTGGGCGAGCATGCTCTGCTCGTAGAACCGCCCGCCCGGGACGATCAGCTCCTCGATCGACTGGTAACCGCCCAGCGCGGTCTGGATCGCGTGCTGGGCGGGCACGTTGGCGCACATCCGCATGTTGGCGATGAGGGTCAGGCCCTCGAGGAAGTCGGTGGCGACCTCCTGGGGGCCGGAGATCATCACCCAGCCGGCCCGGTAGCCGCAGACGCGGTAGGCCTTGGAGAGGCCGCTGAACGTGAGGCACAGGACGTCGTCGCCGGCGGCGGCCGCCGCGTGGTGGTGCACGGCGTCGTCGAAGAGGATCTTCTCGTAGATCTCGTCGGCGAAGACGACCAGCTCGTGCCGCCGGGCGATGTCGACCAGCCCGGCGACGATCTCCTTGCTGTACACCGCCCCGGTGGGGTTGTTCGGGTTGATGATGACGATACCGTGGGTGTTCTCGGTGATCTTCGACTCGATGTCGGCGAGGTCGGGGTTCCACCCGTTCTCCTCGTCGCAGAGGTAGTGCACCGGCGTGCCGCCCGACAGGGTCACCGCGCCGGTCCACAGCGGGTAGTCGGGGGCCGGCACGAGGATCTCGTTGCCGTCGTCGAGGAAGGCCTGCAGCACCATCGAGATCAGCTCGGAGACGCCGTTGCCGATGAAGACGTCGTCGACGGTGGTCTCGCGCAGCCCGCGCTGCTGGTAGTACTGGGCCACCGCGGTGCGCGCGGAGAAGATGCCGCGGGAGTCGCTGTAGCCCTGCGAGTCGGCCAGGTGGTGGGCGACGTCGGCGAGGATCGCCTCGGGCGCCTCGAAGCCGAACGGGGCCGGGTTGCCGATGTTGAGCTTGAGGACGCGGTGGCCCTCGGCCTCGAGGCGCTGGGCCTCGACGAGGATCGGACCCCGCACGTCGTAGCGGACATCGTGGAGCTTCTTGCTCTGGCGGATCTGACGCACCTCGGCATCCTCGCAGGTCACCCCGCCGCCGCGCTGCCGCACTACCCTCGAAGCCATGACGCGCCGGATGGTCCGGTTGACGCCCGACCGCCTCGAGGCGCTCGGCCAGGCCGGCGTGCCGTGCCACACCTGCGTGCGGTGGGAGCTCGACCCCGTGCGCCGCGCCCGGCTCGACCGCACCGCCGACCCCCTCGCGGGCGCCGCGGCGGAGAAGGAGGCCTGGCTCTCCCACGTGCTGCGCGAGTGGGGCTCGTGCGGGCGGGTGGCGCTGGTGGACGACGTCCCGGTCGGCTACGTCGTCTACGCCCCGCCGGCCTTCGTGCCGGGCGCCGACGCGCACCCGACGGCGCCGGTCTCGCCGGACGCCGTCCTGCTGACCACGGCCCACGTCGACCCGCGCCACGCCGGCGGCGGACTGGGCCGCGCGCTCGTGCAGGCGATGGCCCGCGACCTCCTCGAGCGCGGCGGGATCCGGGCCGTCGAGGCCTTCGGCGACACCCGCTCCCGCGGCCGGTGCGTGGTCAGCGCCGACTTCCTGGCCCGGGTGGGCTTCAAGACCCACCGCGCGCACCCCACGACGCCGCGGCTGCGGATGGAGCTGCGTTCGGCCCTGACCTGGCGCGAGGAGGTCGAGGCGGCGGTCGAGCGGCTCGTCGGCGCGGTGCGGCCCCGGACGTCGCCGGCGCCGTCCCTGCGGGACGCAGAGACCCCGGACGCCTGAGGCGTCCGGGGTCTCCGGTGCTGCGTCGAGGGACCGCGGTCAGGCGGTGAACTCCTCGAGCTCCTTGAGGAGCGCGGCCTTGGGGCGGGCGCCGACGATGCTGCGGACGACCTCGCCGCCCTGGTAGACGTTGATCGTCGGGATGCCGGTGACCCGGTAGGACGACGGCGTGACGGGATTCTCGTCGACGTTCATCTTGAGGAACGTGATCTTCTCGCCGTGGGCGGCCTGGATCTCGTCGAGGATCGGGGCGACCTGGCGGCACGGGCCGCACCACTCGGCCCAGAAGTCGACCAGGACCGGCTTCTCGGACTTGAGGACCTGTGCCTCGAACTCGGCGTCGGTGACGGCTGCGATGTTGCCCATGGTGCTTCCCTTCTCTGCTGCTTCGGATGTCGCTGGAGTGTCGCGGGGTACCGGCACAACGCCGGGGGTGCGGCCGGTGTTCCCGGCCGCGGTGCTCAGAGCGCGGCGACCTCGTCGGCCCGCTCCTGCGCCTCGGCGGGCGAGGGGGGCGTCGAGGTGGTGGCGTCGAGGTGGTCGAGCTCGGCCAGGAAGCGCTCGGCGTCGAGCGCGGCCGCGCAGCCGGTGCCGGCGGCGGTGATGGCCTGGCGGTAGTGGTGGTCGACCAGGTCGCCGGCCGCGAAGACGCCGGGCAGGTTGGTGCCGGTGCTGGGGTGGCCCGCGGTGTGGCCCGCCAGCACGTAGCCGTTCTCGTCGAGGTCGACCTGGCCGGGCAGCAGCTCGGAGCGCGGGTCGTGCCCGATGGCGATGAACAGGCCGGTGGCGTCGAGGTCGCGGGTCTCGCCGGTCACGGTGTCCTTCAGCGTCACCGACTCGAGGCTCTCGGCGCCGTTGATGGTCTCGACCACCGAGTTCCAGACGATGTCGAGCTTGGGGTCGGCGAAGGCCCGCTCCTGCATGATCTTCGAGGCCCGCAGCTCGTCGCGGCGCACGATGAGCGACACCTTCGACCCGAACCGGGTCAGGAAGGTGGCCTCCTCGATGGCGGAGTCGCCGCCGCCGACGACGGCGATGTGCTGGTCGCGGAAGAAGAAGCCGTCGCAGGTCGCGCACCAGGAGACGCCGCGACCGGACAGCGCGTCCTCGTTGGGCAGCCCGAGCTTGCGGTAGCCCGAGCCCATCGCCAGGATCACCGCGCGGGCGGTGTAGGTGTCGGTGGCGGTCCGGACGACCTTGACGTCGCCGGTCAGGTCGACCTCGACGACGTCGTCGGCGATCATCTCGGCGCCGAAGCGCTCGGCCTGGGCCCGCATCTCGTCCATCAGGGCCGGGCCCATGATGCCGTCGCGGAAGCCGGGGAAGTTCTCGACCTCGGTCGTGTTCATGAGCGCTCCGCCGGCGGTGACCGACCCCTCGAACAGCAGGGGCTGGAGGTTGGCGCGCGCGGCGTACACGGCCGCGGTGTAGCCGGACGGGCCGGAGCCGATGATGATGACGTTGCGGGTCGACATGGAAGTGGTGCGCTCCTCGGCTGGGTGCTCGGGTGTTCTGGTCTCGCTGGTGGAACCGATCGTAGGCGTGCGGGATTCCCCGCGGGCCGCGACCGACCGGGTCGTCAGGGCGCGGGCAGCACCGTGGAGCGCAGCACGTCGCCGGTGCCGCAGCGCAGGAGCTCGACCGGCTGGGTGTCGCCGCGGGCCGGTCGGTAGGCCAGCACGGCCGGCCGGTCGTCGTAGCGGACGGCGAGCAGCAGGCCCGGGCCGGCCGGGGTCGGGTCGCAGACGAACATCGGGTCGTCGCTGAGGTCGGCGCCGGTGACGACGGTGCCGGCGGCCGAGGGGACCACGGCGCGTGGGCGCAGGCGGGCGGCGTCGGTGGCGAAGTCGGCCGAGACGTTCGGCGGCCGGGCGCCGGCGAGCTGCGGTGGTGGGCCCGACGGCTCCTGGGAGGGCACCTCGCCGGGCGCCTGCGGCTGACGCTCGGGCACGTCCGCCGCCCCGTCCTCGTCGGCCGCGCTGCCGGCGGAGCTCACGTCGGCCCCGCCGCTGTCGTCGCTGTCGCTGCCGCCGGAGAGGTCGGTCAGCTGACCGATGCCGACGCCGACGACCACGACCGCGGCGGCCGCCGCGAGCAGCCCGGTCACCCGGCGCCGCCGGCGGGCGGCGAGCTCGTCGACCGGGGCGGGGCCCGGCGGCGGGGGAGGGTCGATGGCGCGGGGGCCCTCGGAGACCAGCTGTCCGAGCACGCCGTCGAGCCGCTGCGCCACCTCGGGCGGCAGCGGCTCGGTGTGGCGCGCCTTCGCGAGCAGTCGGCGCACGTGCGCCTGCTGCTCGGGTGTCGCCTCGGGCTGCTGGTCGGACATCGGTCTCTCTCGCTGGGTCTGGACGGGGTGCTCGGGGACGTGCGGTCAGGCGGGTGGGCCGCGCGTGGGGTTCGCAGGTGGGACGGCGCCCGGCGGGGGCGGGTTCCGTGGTGGCGGGTGAGCCGGGCCACGTGCGGGCGGCACCAGGTCCGACAGCAGGACCGCGAGCCGGGACCGACCGCGCGAGCACCTCGACTTCACGGTACCGACCGCGCAGTCGAGCATCCGGGCGACGTCGGCGACCGGGTAGCCCTCCATGTCGACCAGCACCAGGGCCGCGCGCTGCTCCTCGGGGAGCTGCTGCAGCGCGGCCAGCACCTGACGCCGCTGCTCGGCGGCGACGCTCAGGTCGGCGGGGTCGACCTCCGCCTCGGACCGCGTCGACGTGGCCAGCGAGCCGCGGCCGCCGTACTCCTCGAGGTCGTCGGGCAGGGCCTCGGCACGGCGGACCTTGGCGGCACGGAGCCGGTCGAGGCAGGCGTTGACCACGACGCGGTGCAGCCAGGTGGTCACCTGGGCCTCGCCGCGGTACGACGCCGCGCGGCGGAAGGCGGCGACCATGCCGTCCTGGAGGCCGTCGGCGGCGTCCTCGGGGTTGCCCATCGTGCGCAGCGCGACCCCCCAGAGCCGGTCGCGGTGGCGGCCGAACAGCTCGCCGAAGGCCTGTGGGTCGCCGGCGACGTGCGCGGCGAGCAGCTCGGCGTCGGTGCGCCCGACCTGGGTCTCACCCACCCCGGACCACCACCTCGGCGACGCTGCCGCGGAACCGGCCGTCGACGCGGGGCAGCGCGGTCAGCCAGACGACCAGGTGGGTGCCGCGGACCCCGGCCCCGCGCGCGGCCGTCGGGAGGCTCAGCCGCGCCGCCTCGGCGGTGCCCTCGGCGACCGGGTCGAGGTCGGCGACACCCTCGGGCACGCCGTCGCTCAGGTAGAGCGACACGGCGGTCGGGGCCCCGTCGAAGGTCAGCTCGACATCGGTGACCGCGCGCTCGCCGCCGAGGTCGACGAGCAGGCCCACCCCGGTCTTGAGGCCGGGCGGCGGGCCCAGCTGGTCGTTGTAGGTCAGCGTGGTCCAGGTCGTGCCGGGGTCGCCGTCGACGGCGTTCGGGGCGGCGGAGTCGTTCTCGGCGCCGTCGTCGTCGCTGGCGCCCTGCGGGTCGAACCCGGTCGCGGTGAGGCCGCCGAGGACGGCACCGGCGGGGCGGGCGGACCCGCTGGTCGTCGACGCGGACGGAGACGGGGCGGGGTCGGGCTCGCCGCCGAGCACGTTCTTGCCGCGGCCCAGGTTGACGGCCACCACGACGGCCAGGACGAGCAGCACGACCGCGGCGATGATCGTCGCCAGGCGCAGGAAGGTGCGACCCGGGACCGGCTCCTCCTCGACCGTGGCGAGGGTGGTGCCGGTGGTGACCGGGGCCCCGGTGCCGGTGTCCCAGGGCCAGAACTCCTGGCCCGGCCCGCTCGGGCGGGTGCCGGCCCGCGGGGTGCGCACGGGCTCGCCGTCGGCCGGGGTGGGGGCGAACAGCGGCCGCTCCGGCGGGTCGACGAACGGCGGCGGGGGAGGGGCGGGCGTGGTGCGGCGCTGCAGCCAGGACACGTCGTCGTCGTCGCCGAAGATCGGGACGCCGGCCTCGGTGGGCCGGTCCTCGACGACGCCGTCCGGCTCGCCGCGGCCCCGCGGCTCGTCGGACGCCGGGGTGGGCGCCACGACCGGGAGGCCGGCCACCACGGTCCGGGTCTCCACGGGCTCCGGCGGCGCCGGGGGCTCGTCGGCGAGGTGGGGCCGCAGCTCGGGCACCGGCGGCAGGACGACCTGCTCCTCGTCGGGCAGCACGTCGGGCGTCGCGGCGAGCAGCGCCTCGGGCATGCCGGTGCCGTCGCCGACGAACTCGGAGAGGAACTCCTCGATCCCGCGGGCACTGAGCTCGAGATCGCCGATCTCGCGGTGCCGGTCGCCGGCGGCGGTGTGGTGCAGGACGTCGTCGCACAGCGCGTCGAGGGGGCGCGGCACGCCGGCGCGCACCTGGCGCGGGCGCAGCACCTCGCCGTTGACGCGGGGGGCGGCGGCGACGATCGAGCGGGACGGGCCGGCCCACTTCGTCGTGATGGCGCAGTAGAGGAGCCCGGCGAGGTCCTCGACGTCGGTCTCGATGGCCCGCTCGCTCGCGACGCCGGTGACGCCGTGCAGCGCCGCGTCGACGCAGAGCCCGATGATCCGGATGCCCCCGGCGCGGTCGATGAGCACGTTCTCGGGGTTGAGCCGGCCGTGCGCGACGCCGGACCCGTGGGCCAGCGCCAGGGAGTCGGCGACCTCGGCGACCAGCCAGGCCGCGCGGCGGGGGCCGAGCGGGCCGGTGCCGGTGACCACGATGTCGAGGGAGGTGCCCCAGCCCCACTCGTTGACGACGTAGCAGACCTCGTCGGTGACCTCCGCGTCCAGCACCCGCAGCATCCGGCGGTCGTGCACCGTGGCCGAGCGGCGGGCGGCGGCCATCAGCGCGGGCGCCCGCTCGTCGCCGGCGGCGATCACGTGGACGGCGACGTGGCGCTCGAGGATCCGGTCGTGGGCCCGCCAGAAGCGGCCGCCCCCGCTCTCGGTCAGCAGGTCGACCAGGCGGTAGCGGTCGCCGAGGAGGTCACCGGGTCGGGTGGCGTGCGGCACCTGACGTGTCTCCTGGAAGCTGACGGACGGGGGGCGAGGGCGGACGGGCGACGGGGGCGGCCCGTGACCGGGCCCTCATCGTAGGACGGTTCAGCCGCGTTGGGCGCGGGACAGGCGGCGGGTGACGGTGTCGATCACCTCGGTGACCTCGCCCAGGCGCAGGATCCGGGCGACGACGAGGAACGCCGCGATCTCGACGCCGGCCACGACGCCGCCCCGCAGCCCGGCGACGACCCAGTGCGGGTCCTCGAGCACCCGGCCGAGCAGCAGCGCCACGACGGCCGCGGCGGCGGTGGCCAGGGCGACGGCGATGAGCAGCCGGACGAGGAACCTGACCAGCCGGGCCGAGTCGAGGCCGCCCACCCGCCGGGCGAGCACCGCGTAGGAGATCGCGGCGCCGACGGCGTAGGAGACCAGGTAGGCCAGCACGAGGGCGGGGGAGGTGTGCACGGCGTCCGCGGCGCGCACCAGCACCACCGCGGCGACGATGTTGACCGCCGAGACCGCGCACTGGATGAAGAAGACCGCGCGGGTCTGCTCCAGGGCGTAGAACCCGCGCAGCATCAGGTAGTGGACGGTGAACATCACCAGGCCGGGCCCGAACAGGGCCAGCGACGGGGCGTAGCGGTCGAACTGGTCGGCCGCGGCGCCGTGACCCCAGATCACCTGGGCGACGTCCTCGGCCACCAGGGGCAGGAGCGCCGCGAACGGGACGACGACCGCGAGGGTCGTGCGCAGCGACGACGACAGCGTTCCGCCGAGGCGGTGCAGCTCACCGGAGGCCGCCTGCTCCGAGAGCCGCGGCAGGATCGCGGTCGCCAGCGACACCGTGATGATCGAGTGCGGCACCATCACGATGAGGAACGTCGAGGAGTAGATCGAGTAGCCGGTCCCGTCGCCGCCGTCGACGGTGCCGGCCGAGGCGAGCCGCACCACGACGGTGTAGGCGACCTGGTTGACGACGACGAACAGCACCGTCCAGGTGCCGAGCCGGAAGGTGTGCCCCAGGCCGGAGCCGCGGAAGTCGAAGCGCGGGCGGAAGGTGAACCCGGCGCGCTTGAGGTAGGGCACCAGGATGACCAACTGGGCGGCGATGCCGACCGTCGAGCCGACGCCGAGCAGGAGCTCCTGGCCGTTCGAGTAGGGCCCGGTGGTCTCGGCCCCCCGGGCCGGCCCGAAGACGACGAGGTAGACGACGAGGGTGGCCACCGAGATCACGTTGTTGGCGATCGGCGCCCACATCATCGGACCGAACCGGCCGCGGGCGTTGAGGATCTGCCCCACCAGCACGAACATCCCGTAGAAGAACACCTGGGGCAGGCAGTAGCGCGCGAAGGTGATCACGGAGTCCAGGTGCGCGGCCCGGTCGGGTCCGTCGAAGCCGGAGTCGAGGTAGAGCGACATCACCTGCGGCGCGAAGGCGACCAGCGCCACCGTCACCGCGGCCAGGAACAGCGCGGCGAGGGTGACCACGCGGTTGGTGTAGGCCTCGCCCTGGTCCGGGTCCTGGCGCATCGCCCGCACCAGCTGCGGCACGAGGACGGCGTTGAACACCCCGCCCGCGAGCAGGATGTAGAGCATGTTCGGGACCGTGTTGGCGATCGAGAAGATGTCGGCGTGCAGGCTCGCGCCGAGCGCGGCGGCGAGCAGCGCGGAGCGGACGAAGCCGCTGAGCCGCGACACGACCGTGCCGGCGGCCATCACCGCGCTGTTGGCCAGCACGGTGCGCTGGCCGCCGTCGTCGTCCTCGGAGGGGCGGATCACCGGGATGCTGGTCGTGGACTCGCCCGGGTCGATCTCGTCGGGGACGTCGGCGCGGTAGTACTGCGCGAGCCGCTCCTGGCGGCGGACGATCGGGATCGCGCGGGTCGGCTCGCGGTCGACGACCGGCGGCCGGGGCGGCTGCGTCGCGGTGGGGGGACGGGCGGGCGGCTCGGTCGGGCGCTCGGTCGGGGGCTCGGTCGGGGGCTCGGTGGGGCGCTGGCCCCGCGGCTCGACCGCCCGGGTGACCCGGGTCGGCGGCGGCGGGACCGGCTCGGTCTCGACGTGGCGCTCGACCGGGGCCGGCACGAGCCGCTCCATGGTCGGGTCGTCGGGCGCCGGCCGTCCGGCCCGCCCGCCCTGGTCGTCGGGCACGGCGGGCTCGCCGTCCGGCCCGAGCGGTCGGCCGGGGGCGCGGTGCTTGCCGCCGGGGCCGGTCACGGCACCTCGGCCGGCTCGGACTGCTCGCCGCTGGCCCGGGCGGCCTCGGTCTGCTCGGCGCGGGTGGCGAAGAGGTCGGGCGCCTCGCCGCGGCGCGCGGCCCGGACCCGCCGGACCACCCGCACGGCGATCGCGAGGAAGAGCAGCCCGGCGCCGGTGCCCATGATCAGCCAGATGACGTCGCTGACCTGCGCGGACCGGACCGGCACGTCCGCCGACGAGCCGAGCTCGTTCCCGGCGAGGTCGGTCACGACCAGCTCGACGTTGTGGACCCGGTTGGTCGTCGTCCGCGCCGTCAGCAGCTCGGTCGTGCGGCTGTCGGCCGCGAGCTCGATCCGGTCGGGGCCGGTGATCTCGATCCCGGAGTCGGACTCGCCGCGGACCCGGACCTCGACGGCGTGGTCGAGGGTGTTGTCGAGGGTGACCACGACCGGTCCCGACGTGCCGGAGAGCGTCACGCCCGGGGAGGTGGTGATCTCGACCCCGTCGAGCAGGTCCGCCACCCAGGCGAGCGACTGCTCGAGGCTGAGCTGGGTCGTCGGCTGGGAGGAACGCCCGGCGTAGGAGAGCCCGGTCAGCGCCTCCTCGGTGATCACCGCGCCGACCTCGTTGTTCTCGAGCAGCACGTTCTGCAGCACGTCGCCGGCCTCGATCAGCGCCGCGACGTCGTCGAAGGCCGCGCCGTCGAGCTCGCGCTGGGCCTGGATGCCGGGGTAGTCGAGCGCGGCGACGTCGACCGGCGTGGCGACGGTGGCCTCGTCGAGCTCGGTGACGGTGCCGACGTCGAGCCAGGGCACGTCGAGGCCGGAGAAGAAGCCGAGCGGGTCGTTGAGGCCCCAGCCCTGCGGCAGGACGACGGTCAGCGGGCGCGGCTCGCCCTTGACCAGCCGCACGGCGGCCTCGGCGAGGAACCGCTGGCGCAGCCCGACCGAGGTGCGCGAGGGCCCCGGGCCCGGGCTGCCCTGGTCGACGGCGTAGGAGGCCGCGACGAGCCGGCGACCCTCGACGGAGGCGACCGCGGGCGCCTCGGTGCCGCGTCGCTCGGCGGCGCTGCCGTCGGCCCCGGTGCGCAGGGTGTCGAGCATCCGGTCGGTCACCACGACGGTGGTCTCGGGGTCGAGGGCGGCGATGCTCTCGGCGTCGAGGTAGCCGCTCGGCGACATCACGCCGGGGCGGGACTCGATGCCGAGGTCGGCCAGCACGGTGCTGCGCTGGGCCAGGGCGAGGTCGAGCAGCCGCCGGTCGTGGCGGACGGCGGCCGGGACGTCGACGTTGCCGTAGGGGAGGGTGAGCACCTCGTCGCCGGCGACCGCGTCGCGGAACCGGGCCAGCCACCCCGCGGCCATCAGGGCCTCGGGGGAGACCGGCTCGGCGGTGGCGGACGGCTCCCCGGTCGGGCTCGGGGCGTCGGTCGGGGTGGCGCCGTCCGCCGGGTCGGGCGCGCTCGGCTCGATGCTGCGCGGGGGATTCCCGCGGGCGAGCAGGTCGACGGCGTCGACCAGGGCGGGGTCGACGAGCCAGGTCACCGGCGTCGAGCCGGACTCGACGAAGCCGAGCAGCCGGGAGAGCCGCCCCTCGGGTGCGAGCCAGCGCCGCCAGCTCTCGACCGCGGCCAGCGAGCCGTCGGCCTCGTAGCGCACCGGCGCGGTGATCGGGACGACGACCGCCGCGGGCAGCGGCGTCTCCTCGAAGCGGCGGGGCACGTAGGGCATGAACGTGCGCGCGCGTCCGTCGGCCTTGTCGTCGTCGGGGTAGGAGGCGCTGTAGCCGAGCGCGTGGATGCCGAGCCAGTAGACGCCGGCCTTGGTGACCTCCAGCTGGTCGGAGGGCACGGTGACGGCGAAGCTGGCCTCCTCGCCGGGCTCGAGCACGTCGACGACGTCCGGGCGCCCGACGAGGATGCGGTCGCCGAGCAGGGCGTCGCCGGGGACGTCCATCGCGGCGTCGAGCTGGGCCTGGGTCCGCATGGCGCCGCCGACCCCGTCGCCGAAGAACGTGTAGACGTCGATGCTGCGCCACACCTCGTCGGTGCGGTTGGTGACCGTCCCGCTGATCCGGACCGGACCCTCGGCCGGCAGCGTGGAGGGGGACAGGGTCTTGATCCGGACGGCCAGCGGCGTCGCACCGGCCGCCGGGACGTCGTCCGGCGCGGCCGCGGGGACTGCGCCGGCGGGCGCGGCGGGGGTCGCGGCGGGGGTCGCCGCCGGGGCTGCCGGGGCCGCTGTGGCCGGTGTGACACCGAGTCCGCCGAGGGCGCCGGCCGCCACGAGTCCTGCGGCCACCACGAGGGCGCGCGAGAACGTCGGAGGTCGGACCACACGACGAGGGTATCCGGCCGGGACCGACGGTCCGCGCACTCCGTAGACTCCGCGCCGTGCCCGCCCCGTCGAACCCGGAACCGCTCTCGATCGTCGAGGTGCAGCGACGGGTCGACCGCGAGCTCGACCGCCTCGCCCCGCTCCTCGACGGCCTGGGTGCCCTCTTCGCCGACGCCGGCCACGAGCTGCACCTGGTCGGCGGACCGGTCCGCGACGCGATGCTCGGCCGCTCGCACACCGACCTCGACTTCACGACCTCCGCGCCGCCGGAGGTGACCGAGCGGCTCCTCAAGCGCTGGGGCGACGCGCTGTGGGACATGGGTCGCGACTTCGGCACGATCGGCGCGCGCAGGGGCGACTGGATGGTCGAGGTGACGACGTACCGGTCCGAGACCTACGACCCGGCGTCGCGCAACCCCGTCGTCGCCTACGGCGACACGCTGGCCGGCGACCTCGGCCGGCGCGACTTCACCGTCAACGCGATGGCGGTCAGCGTGCCCGGCCGCGGCTTCGAGGACCCCTACGGCGGGATCGTCGACCTGGCCCACCAGGTGCTGCGCACGCCGGGCCGGCCCGAGGACTCCTTCGGCGACGACCCGCTGCGGATGCTGCGCGCGGCGCGCTTCGCCGCCCAGCTCGGCTTCACCGTGGCGCCCGAGGTCGTCGCGGCGATGACCGCCATGGCCGAGCGGATCACGATCATCTCCGCCGAGCGGGTCCGCGACGAGCTGGTCAAGCTGATCTGCGCGCCGTACCCGCGCCTCGGCCTGACCCTGCTGGTCGACACCGGCCTGGCCGCGCTGGTGCTCCCGGAGCTGCCCGCCCTCCAGCTCGAGCGCGACGAGCACCACCGGCACAAGGACGTCTACGAGCACACCCTGACCGTGCTGGAGCAGGCCATCGACCTGGAGCCGCGGCTCTCGGCCGACGGCGGCCCGGACTTCGTCTCCCGCTTCGCCGCCCTCATGCACGACGTCGGCAAGCCGCGCACCCGCCGGCTCCTCGACGACGGCACCGTCACCTTCCACCACCACGACGTCGTCGGGGCCAAGCTGACGACGAAGCGGATGAAGGCGCTGCGGTTCTCCAACGACGAGATCGCCGCGGTGAGCCAGCTCGTCGAGCTCCACCTGCGCTTCCACGGCTACGGCTCGGGGGAGTGGACCGACTCCGCGGTGCGCCGCTACGTCCGCGACGCCGGCGACCAGCTCGCCCGCCTGCACGTGCTCACCCGCGCCGACTGCACCACCCGCAACCAGCGCAAGGCCGACCGGCTTCGCCGGACCTACGACGACCTCGAGGCGCGCATCGAGCGGCTCTCGGAGGAGGAGGAGCTGGCCTCCCTGCGTCCCGACCTCGACGGCAACCAGATCATGGAGATCCTCGGTGTCGGTCCCGGGCGCGAGGTCGGCGAGGCCTACCGGTTCCTGCTCGAGCTGCGCCTCGATCGCGGACCGCTCGACGAGGACGCCGCCCGCGAGGCGCTCCTCGCGTGGTGGGCCGAGCGTCCGAGCACCTGACCGCCGGTCCCGGGGCCTGGCGGTCGGACGTGGCGGTCGGGCGTGGCGGTCGGGACGAGCAGGTGACTTGACCCTGCCCGAGGGGCAGGCTCCAGCCTCGGGGACCGGCGAACCGTTCGCCGGACCACGAGGAGCGACCCGTGACCGACCCGACCGGCGACCGGCTGATGACCATCGGCGACGTGGCCCGCGCGAGCGGGCTGAGCGCCAAGGCGCTGCGGCTCTACGACGACTCGGGGCTGCTGGTGCCGGTCGACGTCGACCCGGTGACCGGCTACCGGCGCTACGCCGTCGACCAGCTCGACCGGGCCCGGCTGGTGGCGCGGCTCCGGCTGGCGGGCGTGCCGCTGGCGCGGATCCGCGTCGTGGCCGACCTGGTCGAGCGCGCCCCGCGCGCGGCGGCGGCCGAGCTGACGTCGTACTGGCGCCAGGTCGAGGCCGACACCGCGTCGGCGGGGGCGCTGGTCGCCGACGTCGTGGCAGCACTGAGCACCGAGGAGCACCCCATGAACCCCACCCACGGCACCACCTCCCTCACCCACCCTCGCGCCGCCGCCCGGGACGGCATCGGCGCCCGCCGCACCCAGGAGGACGCCGTCCTCGTCGGCGACGGGGTCTACGCCGTCGCCGACGGGATCGGCGAGGCCGCCGACGGCCTCAGCGCCGTCGTCGTCGCCCGGCTCGCGGAGGTCGAGCGCACCGGCGACCCGGTCGCGGCCCTCGACGCCGCCGTCACCGCGGCCGCCGCCCTCGTGGCCGAGCGGTACGCCGACCGGCCGGGCGCCGGCTGCACCCTCACCGCCGTCGTCGTCACCGGCGACCAGGCGGTGCTGGCCCACGTCGGCGACTCCCGCGCGCACCTGGTCCGCGACGGACGGCAGGAGCGGCTGACCCGCGACCACACCGTCGTCCAGACCCTCGTCGACGAGGGCCGGCTCACCGCCGAGGAGGCCCGCCTCGACGAGCGGCGGGTGCAGCTGAACCGGGCGATCGCCGTCGACGGCGCCTACCAGCCCGACCTCGGCGTCCACGCGCTGCGCCCCGGCGACCGGGTCGTGCTCACCACCGACGGCGTCCACGGCCGGCTCGCCCCGGCCGCCCTGGCCGACCTGCTCGTGGCCGGGACCGGACCGGACGAGGTCGCGGCGGCGGTCGAGGCCGCCGTCCTGGAGGCCGGGGCCGACGACAACTACGCGGTCGTCGTCGTCGACGTGTGAGACGCCAGGAGGGCGGGCGTCCCGGTCGGGACGCCCGCCCTCCGGCGGTGGTGCAGGTGGATCAGGTCACTCGGTGCCGGCGATGAAGGCCTCGACGCGGGCGCGGCCCTCGTCGTCGGGCAGCTGCACCGGCGGGCTCTTCATCAGGTACGACGAGGCGCTGATGATCGGGCCGCCGATGCCGCGGTCCATGGCGATCTTGCAGGCGCGCAGGGCGTCGATGATGATGCCGGCCGAGTTCGGCGAGTCCCAGACCTCGAGCTTGTACTCGAGGTTGAGCGGGGCGTCACCGAAGGCGCGACCCTCGAGGCGCACGTAGGCCCACTTGCGGTCGTCGAGCCAGGCGACGTAGTCGGAGGGGCCGATGTGCACGTTGCGGCTGTCGACCTTGCCGGCGAGCTCGCCGGTCAGGTTCGAGGTGACGGCCTGGGTCTTGGAGATCTTCTTGGACTCCAGGCGCTCGCGCTCGAGCATGTTCTTGAAGTCCATGTTGCCGCCGACGTTGAGCTGGTAGGTGCGGTCGAGCACCACGCCGCGGTCCTCGAACAGCTTCGCCATCACGCGGTGGGTGATGGTGGCACCGACCTGGCTCTTGATGTCGTCGCCGACGATCGGGACGCCGGCGTCCTCGAACTTCTTGGCCCAGGTGGGGTCGGAGGCGATGAAGACGGGCAGGGCGTTGACGAAGCCGACGCCGGCGTCGATGGCGCACTGGGCGTAGAACTTGTCGGCCTCCTCGGAGCCCACCGGGAGGTAGGACACCATGACGTCGACCTGGCGGTCCTTGAGGACCTGCACGACGTCGACGGGCTCTGCGCCGGACTCCTCGATGGTCTGGCGGTAGTACTTGCCGAGGCCGTCGAGGGTCGGGCCGCGCAGCACGTCGAGGCCCAGGGTCGGGACGTCGGCGATCTTGATCGTGTTGTTCTCGGAGGCGTTGATGGCCTCGGAGAGGTCCTTGCCGACCTTCTTGTCGTCGACGTCGAAGGCGGCGACGAACTCGACGTCGGAGACGTGGTAGTCGCCGAAGGCCACGTGCATCAGCCCGGGGACCGTCGCGCTCGCGTCGGCGTCGCGGTAGTAGTGGACGCCCTGGACGAGGGAGCTGGCGCAGTTGCCGACTCCGACGATTGCTACTCGAACCGAACCCATCGGGATACCTTTCATGGAGCTGCTGGTGGTCCCGGGCGGGACCGTCGGGGTGGTGCTTCGGATGGTGCTACGGGGTGGCCGGCGGTGCCGCCGGGCCGTGCTGCTGCTGGTTGCGCTCGGCGTTGATGAGGTCGGAGAGCCACTGGACCTCGCGCTGGGCGGACTCGACGCCGTGGCGCTGGAGCTCGGCCGAGTACCGGTCGACCTCCGCCTCGGTCATCGACAGCTGCGACTGCACGCGGTCGAGTCGCTCCTGCAGCCGGGTGCGCCGGCCCTCGAGGACCCGCAGCCGGATCTCCATGTCGGCGCGGCCGAAGAACGCGAACCGGATGCCGAAGTCGTCGTCCTCCCACGCGGCCGGACCGACGTCGGACATCAGGCGCTCGAACTCCGCCGTCCCGGCCGGGGTGACCTGGTAGACGATCTTCGGACGCCGCGAGACCGGAGTCATCTCCGGCGGGAGCTCCTCGATCAGCGTGCCGCGCAGCATCTTCTTCAGCGTCGGGTAGAGCGAGCCGTACGACAGCACCCGCCCCCACCCGAGCATCAGGTTGAGCCGCTTGCGCAGCTCGTACCCGTGCATCGGCCCCTCGTGCAGCAGACCGAGGACGGCCAGCTCGATGGACTCTCCGCGTCGTGCCATGCGATGCATCGTAGCGATATATCCAGTGAATAGGAATCAGCGATGGTTCGTGTCGATGGATCGGTGTCGTCCGGCCCGGCGGGCGGCGTCCGTGCGGCGTGCGTCGTCCCACCCTTCGCCTCTCTCCGCCGCCAGATCCGCGCAATTGCCGAGGCTGGCTCGATTTCCGGCCCGCGACCTGGCCGATCCGCGGCAATTGCGCGGTCTGGGCCGTCGGGGATGGCGCCCCGCGAGCTCACGCCCGACGACGCCTGTGGAGGACGAAAACCCCGAACGGGTACATCGGGCACCGTGCTCGAGGTGAGCGCACTGCGGCAGCACGCGGACCCGGACCCCGGTCTCGACCTGGGGGAGCCCTTCACGTGCGCGCAGCTGGCCGCGGCGGGCTACCCGCGGCGGATGGTGCGGCAGAAGCGCTTCGCCGAGGTGATGCCGGGGGTCCACGTGCTGGCCTCGGCCATCGGCCCGACGACCCTCATCAAGGCGGCGCTGCTGATCCACCCGGCCGACGCCTGCGCCAGCCACGGCTCCGCCGCGATCCTGCTCGGGCTGCCGGTGCCCGACCCGGGATTCGCCCACGTCACCGTCTTCCGGCCGAAGGACCGCCGCTTCCGCCGGGAGATCAAGTCACACGTCACCACGCGGCGCCGTCGGGTCGTCCTGGCGCAGGGGGTGCGGGTGACCGATCCGGTTGCCACCTTCATCGACTGCGCCGGCCACCTGGGTCTGGTCGACCTCGTGGTCCTGGGCGACGCGATCGTGCGCCGGGGCCGGATGGGGCCGGCGCAGCTCGTGCGGGCGTGCCAGGTCAGCACCGACTACCACCGCAGGCGGGCGCTGGCCGCGGCGCTGTTCGTCCGGGCCGGGGTCGACTCGCCGATGGAGACGCGGGTGCGGATGTTGATCGTGCTGGCGGGGCTGCCCGAGCCGGTGGTCGACCACCGGACCTTCTGGGAGGACGGGACGCTGCGCCGCCGGTTCGACCTGTACTACCCCGGCATCCGCCTCGTCATCGAGTACGACGGGCGGCAGCACGCCTTCGACACCAGGCAGTGGCAGGGCGACCTCGATCGACGTGAGGAGCTCGACGACGAGGGTTACCGGATCCTGGTGGTCACCGCCGAGGGGGTCTTCCGATCCCCCGCGCGCACGCTGGAGCGCATCCGCCGCCTGCTGGTCGAGCGCGGGATGGACGGCGTCCCGGCGATCGACGAGACCTGGCGCGAGCACTTCCCGGGCTGACGCGGACCCGGTCGACCGAGCGGGGACGGCCGCTCGCCCCTGCGGTTCCCGAGACTGGCCGGAGCAGTGCAATTGCCGCGATCTGGCCAGTTTCGCGGCGACGAGCTGAGCGATCTGCGGCAATTGCGCGGGTGGGGCCGGCCGAGGAGGACGGACGCCGGGCGACGCTCGGCTTTGGGACGCCTCCCCAGCGCCTGCGTACCCTGATGAATCGTGCCGGCAGGGCCGGCGCGCCGAGACGAGCGATGAGGTGACAGTGGCAGGGAAGCGCAGGTCCGACGCGGCGACGTCGGGTTCGGGTGGGTTCCTGGGCAGGTTCCGCCGTCGGCGCGCGGAGCGTGACGCGGAGCCGCGGCCCCCGTTGACCTGGAAGCGCCGGGTTCTCAAGGTGGTCAAGTGGGGCTTCATCACCGGTCTGGTGCTGACCCTGGTCGGCATCGCCGGCTTCATCTACCTCTACAAGACCACCGACATCCCCGAGCCGAACGCCGAGCTGCTCACCAACGCCACGTTCGTCTACTACGACGACGGCGAGACCGAGCTCGGGCGCTTCGCCACCCAGTTCCGCGACTCGCTGACCTACGAGGAGATGCCGCAGAACATCAAGGACGCCGTCGTCGCGGCCGAGGACCAGTCGTTCTGGACCAACAGCGGCATCGACCCCAAGGGCATCCTGCGCGCGGTGTTCAACAACGCCAGCGGCGGCTCCCAGCAGGGCGCCTCGACGATCACCCAGCAGTACGTGAAGATCCTCTACCTGACCCAGGAGCGCAGCTACGAGCGCAAGGTCAAGGAGGCGATCCTCTCGCTGAAGATCCAGCGCGAGTACTCCAAGGAGCAGGTCCTCACCGGCTACCTCAACACCATCTACTTCGGCCGCGGCGCCTACGGCATCGAGGCGGCCGCCGACGTGTACTTCAACAAGAAGGCCGCCGACCTGACCCTGCGCGAGACCGCGGTGCTGGCCAGCGTGCTGAACAACCCGAACGGGCTCGACCCCGCCGACGGCAAGGCCGTCCGCCTCGAGCTCAAGGGCCGCTACGAGTACGTCCTCGGCGCGATGGCGAGCGAGGGCTACATCACCGACGAGGACGCCGAGCAGGCCCGGCGCAAGCTGCCGAAGTTCCCCGAGCAGGACGTCGAGGACAGCTACGGCGGCCAGACCGGGCACGCGCTGACCCTCATCAAGAACCAGGTGCTCGGCCTGACGAACGCCGAGACCGACGCCCCGTTCACCGAGGAGGAGATCGACGGCGGCGGCCTGCGGATCACCACCACGCTGACCAGCAAGGCGATGAAGGCCGCCGAGGAGGGCGTCGAGGAGGTCCGGCCGAAGGGCTTCCCGGGTGCGAAGGACCTGCACCTGGCGGCCGCGACCGTCGAGCCGGGCACCGGCGCGCTGCGCGGGTTCTACGCCGGCCAGGACTTCCTGGACTCCCAGCTCAACTGGGCCGTCGCGGGCGGCCAGGCCGGGTCCACGTTCAAGCCCTTCGCCGTGGCCGCCGGGCTCAAGCAGGGCTTCGCGCTCAAGGACACCTTCGACGGCAACTCGCCCTACGAGATCGAGGGCACCGACGACGAGGTCGAGAACCAGGGTGACGAGGACTACGGCAGCGCGGTCTCCCTCACCAGCGCCACCGAGAACTCCATCAACACCGCCTTCATCGACCTCACCATCGCCATGGACGACGGCCCCGAGAGCATCATCGAGACCGCCGAGTCGATGGGGATCCCGCCGGCGAAGGCGAAGCGGCGCGGCGCCTACGGCATCCCGACCTCCTCGCCCGGCCTCGAGCCGGTCACTGGCGTCGCCCTCGGCTCCCAGACCGTCAGCCCGATCAACATGGCCAACGGCTACGCCACGGTCGCCAACGAGGGCGTCGCCGCCGACGTCCACGTGATCTCGAAGGTCGTCAACAAGGCCGGGGACGTGCTCTACGAGCACAAGGTCACCGACGAGCGGGCGATCAGCGCCGACATCGCCTCCGACGTGAGCTACGCGATGCAGCAGGTCACCGAGGCCGGGTCCGGCACCCGTGCCAACCTCGACGACGGCCGCCCGATCGCCGGCAAGACCGGCACCGCCACCAAGGACGGCGGCGCGGTGTCGTCGTCCTGGTTCGTCGGCTACACCCCGCAGCTGTCCACCGCGGTGATGATGGTCCGCGGCGTCGGCAACGGCCAGCTCGACGACTGGGTGCCCTCCTCCGAGGACGGGGTCGACGGCTACTTCGGCGGCAACTACCCCGCCAAGACGTGGAAGGCGATCATGGAGCGCGACCTCGAGGGGGTCGACCCCGAGGACTTCCCGGAGCCGGCCTTCGTCGACGGCGAGGCGCCCTCGGACGGCCACGCGCCGTACACCCCGCCGCCGGCGCCGTCCACGACGCGCCAGCCCCCGAAGACGCCGAGCATCGACCCGAACCCGCCGACGTCGGAGCCGACCCAGGACCCCTCGCCGACGCAGGAGCCCCCGCCGACCCAGGAGCCCCCGCCGACGAGCCCGCCGGAGCCGCCGGAGACCTCCACCCCGCCCGAGCCGCCGCAGACCTCGGCCCCGCCGACGTCGCCGCCGGCCCCGGCCCCCCCGGCGGGTCCGCCCAACCCGCGCGAGCGCTCCCGCTCCCCGCGGCGTCGCCCGTCCCGCACCCGTCGGGCCCCCGCCGTCCGGTGACCCACGTCGACCCGACCCACGACGACCCGGTCGTGGCGGGGATGAGCGGGGCGGTCGGCGGACCGCTCGGGGAGCGCGCCGCCCGCGGCGGGGCGTTCAGCGTCCTCGGCGTCCTGCTGGCGATCACCGCGCTGACCTTCGCCCTGGGGCTGCTCACCAAGACCACCTGCGCCCAGGACGACTGGTCCCTGCAGGAGGCCGACCGCTTCACCCACGCCTGCAGCTCCGAGGTGGCCGACGAGTACACCGGCACCGGCCTGGTCGAGCTGGCCTGGCCGTGGTCCGGCGAGGAGGCGACCCGCGACCGGTACCCCGTCACCGACCAGCCCGCGCTGGTCGGGCTGTGGACCTACGCCACCGCCCGGGTCACGTACCTGCTCAGCGGCTCGCCCGACGTCTCCGAGCGCTACCGGCAGCCGGTCACGGCGGTCGCGCAGTCCGACGACGCCGCCGGCGAGCGCTCGCTCTTCATGGCCGTCAACGCCGTCCTGCTCGCCGGCGTCGCGATGCTCGCCACCGCCGCCCTGGCCGCCGTCCACCGGCGCCGTCCGTGGGACGCCGCCGGGTTCGCCGCCGCCCCGGTGCTGGCGCTGGCCGGGGCGATCTCCTTCGACCTGCTCGCGGTGGCCGCGGTCGCCGGCGCGCTGTGGGCCTGGTCGCGCGGACGCGGCGTGCTCGCCGGCGCGCTGGTCGGCGTCGGGGCCGCCGCCGGCTTCTGGCCGGTGCTGGTGCTGGCCGCCTTCCTCCTCGTCGCCGCCACCGAGCGCCGCGCGGCGTGGGTGCTGCCGAGCGCCGTCACGGCCGTCGCCACCTGGGCGGTCCTCAACGCCCCGGCGTTCCTGACCGGCCGCGCGCAGTGGGAGCGGGCCTGGTCGGCGACGTTCGAGCGCGGTGCCGACCAGGGCTCGGTGTGGCGCATCGTCGCCGACACCGCCGGGCTCGCCACCGACGTCGGGCTGGTCGTCTCGTGGCTGCTGGTCGCCCTGTGGACCGGCCTGGTCGTCGCGCTGGTGCTGCTCGCGCCGGCCCGGGCCCGGGTCAGCCAGGTGGCGCTGCTCCTCGTCGCCGGCTACGCGCTGCTCGGCATCGCCTACGAGCCCCGGCAGGCGCTCTGGCTGCTGCCGCTCGCCGCGCTGGCCCGCCCACGCTGGCGCGACCTGCTGGTCTGGCAGGCCGGCGAGGTGTTCTTCCTCGCCGCGACGTCGTGGTGGCAGGGCGGGCTGCTCTCACCCGGCAGCGGCGAGACGGCCGGCTTCTACTGGGTCGCCATCGTGGTCCGGCTCGTGTGTACCGGCTGGCTGGTCGCCGTGGTGGTGCGCGACCTGTGGTGGCCCGAGGCCGACCCGGTCGGGGACCCCGAGACGGCGCCGTCCGGCCGCTCCGGGGACGAGGCTCAGGACAGCACGATGCGGTCGAACGTCGTCGCGGTGTAGCGCACCCGGACGTCGATCTCGTCGCCCACCGTGGGCACCCGCGCGCCGCTCGGCAGGAACAGCATCGAGGCCTGCATGTGCGGCGGCTCGGCGAAGAGCCGCTGCTTGTCGTCGATCGAGAACGGCGAGCGCACGAACCCGACGGCGTCCAGGCCGCCGCGCGCCAGCGTGGCCGCCCGGGCCTTGATCGAGGAGTCACCGGTCGGGGCCTCGAGGCCGATCCCGTGCGCCGTGCCGCCGCTGACGACCAGCAGGTGGCCGGCCTTCGGGACGGTCCGGCCGCGGTAGCCGAAGGAGTCGCCGCGCTCGACCTCGTGCACGTCGAGCACGGTGGCCGTCACGGTCAGGGCCGCGCGGTCGCCGAGCCACAGGTCGGTGCCCATCCGGGGCCGGATGGTGAAGTCGGCGTACGAGGTCCGCAGCGCGGCCTGCTCGCCGGCGGTGAGGTGGCTGACCCAGACGGTGTCGAGGCCGCCCCGGCCGGGCTGGCCGTCCGGACCGGGCTGCCCGAGGTGCTGGAGACCGGCGCCGACGGCGTCGTTCATCAGCCGGCGCACCTCGCCCAGGTGCGAGCCCTGGGCCAGCGGCAGGTGCAGCGCGACACCCTCCAGCCGGGCCGAGCGGTGCCGGCGCAGGTGCTCGGCCGCGTCCCACAGGCCGCGGGCGGTGAAGCCGTGCCGCTTCATCGACGTCAGGAGCTCCAGCACGAGGCGGGCCCCGGGCTGGCGGGTGAGCAGGGCGTCGACGTCCTCGACCCGGCCGACGGTGTGGATCACCCGCCCGGCGAGCTCGGGGGGCAGGTCGGCGACGAACGGGCGCCACGGCGTCAGCACGAGCAGCGACCCGCCGAAGCGGGACGCGACGCCGGGCAGCTCCTCGTAGGTGCCGACCGCGATCGTGTCGACGCCGAGCCACTCGCTCTTGCGGGCCAGCCGGCCCGGCGTGAAGCCGTAGCCGTTGCCCTTGACGACCGGCACCAGGCCGGGGTTCGCGTCGGCGACGCCGCGCAGGTGGCTGCGCCAGCGGTCGCCGTCGACGGTCAGGGTGAGCGCCACTGCGCTACCTCCGTCTCTTGAGGTACTGCTGGAAGGCCGCGTAGAGCACCCGGTTGAGCGGGAGGTCCCACTCGCCGGCGTACTCGACGGCCTCGCCACCGGTGCCCACCTTGAACTGGATCAACCCGGCGTGGGAGTCGTCGGCGTCGAGGGTGTCGGTGATGCCGCGCAGGTCGTAGACGTCGGCGCCGGCGGCCAGGGCGTCCTGGATCATCGCCCACTGCACGGCGTTCGAGCCCCGCACCTCGCGCTTCTCGGTCGAGGAGGCGCCGTAGGAGTACCAGGCGTGCGCGCCGACCCGGATCGCGATGGTGGCGGCCACGAGGTCACCCTCGTGGTGGGCGAACCAGAGCCGGATCCGGTCGGGGTCCTCCGCGGCGAGGGCGTCGACCATGGTCCGGAAGTAGCCGAGCGGGCGCGGTGTGAAGTGGTCGCGCTCGGCGGTGTGCCGGTAGAGCGCGTGGAAGGCCGCCAGGTCGGCGTCGGAGACCCCGGTGGCGGCGTCCGGCGTCGTCACCTCGACGCCCTCCTTCGCCGCCTTCTTGATGTTGCGGCGCCAGAGCTGGTTCATCGCCTTGAGGACGTCGGCCTCGGTCTTCGCCGCGCCGACCCCGTCACCTGCACCGGAGCCGTCGGCCGGGTGGCGCAGCGGGACCTGGAAGACGTACTGCGGCTGACCGGCGGCGAAGCCACCCTCGACGGCCTGCGGCCGCCAGCCCAGGGCGTGCAGCTGGGACACGACGCGGGCGCCGGTGGCGTCGCGCTCGGTCGGGGCGACGTCGTCGAGGCGGCGGACGGCGGGATCGGCCAGGCCGGCCTTCACCGCGGCGGCGTCCCAGCGGCGCACCACGGCGGGCGGCCCGATCCGGATGCCGAACGCGCCCTGCTTGCGGACGTGGGCGGCGAGCGGGCCCAGCAGCGCGCCCAGGTCGTCGCTGGCCCAGTCGAGCACGGGGCCCTCGGGGAGGTAGGCGAGGTAGCGACGCAGCCGGGGGAGCTGGCGGTAGAGCACCAGCGCGGCACCGACCTGCTCGGCGTCGGGGCCGGCGTCGCGGAACAGGCCGACCGACTCGCGGCGCCACTCGCCCTTGACCCGGCCCCACGCCGGGGTCTGCAGGAAGCTCGCCGACCGGCGCGACGCCACGAACGCGAGGTGGTCGGCCTCGGAGGTCACGCGCACGTCGATGGTCACCGTCCCGAGGCTAGTCCGCCGCCGGGCCTCCGACCCAGGCGGCCCTCCACCGGCTGCCGGGGGCGTTGTTTCACGTAGAACCAACGGCCGGACCGTCGGTTCAGAGCCGCGCGGACAACCACGCGAAGTCGGCCGTGTGCTCGGCCGCCCCGCCGGGCGTCTCGCAGACGACCGGCGCGCCGGCGTCGCGGACGACGGCGGCGAGCAGGTCGGGGTCGATCCGCCCGGCACCGAAGTTGGCGTGCCGGTCGGCACCGGAGTCGAACTCGTCGCGGCTGTCGTTGCAGTGCACGAGGTCGATCCGGCCGGTGATCGCGCGGACGTCGTCGACGACGGTCTCCAGGTCGTTGCCGCCGGCGTGGGCGTGGCAGGTGTCGAGGCAGAACCCGACCATGTCGAAGCCCTCGGCGCCCGAGATCGCCTCCCAGACCCGGCCGATCCGCTCGAGGTAGCGGGTCATGGCGTTGTCCCCGCCGGCGGTGTTCTCGATGAGCAGCGGCAGCTTGAGGTCGGTGGCCTCGATGGCCTTGCGCCAGTTGTCGAACCCCTTCTCGGGGTCGTCGGCCTTGTTGACGTGGCCACCGTGCACGATCAGGCCCTTCGCGCCGATCGAGGCGGCCGCGTCGACGTGCTGCTGGAGCAGCTTGCGGCTCGGGATCCGGATCCGGTTGTTGGTCGTGGCGACGTTGACCAGGTAGGGCGCGTGCACGTAGAGGTCGACGCCGGCCGCCTCGGCGTCGGCCCTGAGCGCCTCCGGCCCGCCGGCGTAGGCCCACTCGGGGCCGCCGTAGGACTGCGGGTCGCCGAGGAAGAACTGCACGAGCGGCGCCTTGCGGGCCCGCGCCTCCGCGAGGGGGTCGGTCTGGTCGACGTGGGCACCGATCGCGATCGTCATGCGTCCCACCCTAGGAACAGCCACCGACATCGCCGCGGGTGTATCCCTCGCCAGGGAGGGAAGTCCTAGCATTCGTGCGGCGGGTCCGGTTCGCGTCGCCCGCCTTGAGCCCACGGAGTCCGCCATGACCAGCATCCGCATCCAGACGAGCGGTCAGACGCTCACGGCCGACAGCACCGAGGGCGCCCGCGTCTTCACCGTCGGCCGCGACGCCGCGTCCGACATCACCTCCCTCGACCCCACCGTGTCGCGGCGGCACGCCGAGATCCGCGCGCTGGGCCAGGGGTGGGAGGTCGTCGACCTGGGCAGCTCGGTCGGCACCTTCGTCGGCGGACGCCGGGTCGAGCGCGCCGACCTCACCGGCACGACGGTCGTCGGCTTCGGCCGCGACGGCCAGGCGCTCACCGTGACCGTGACCGTGACGCCCGCCGCGCCGCAGTCCTTCCCGCCGCCGTCGGCGCCCCGCCTCGACAAGCCCGCGCCCTCGGCGCCGCTGGGCGCCCCCGCCGCCGCGCCGCCCCAGGCCTTCCCGCCGCCGGTCGCGGTCGAGCGCCTCCCCCAGTTCGACGGCCCGCCGCCGCTGGACCAGACCGTGGTCACCGGGCAGGGCCCGTTCCCCGGGTTCGGCCCGGCCGGCCCCGGCCTGCTCGTGCGCCGCCGCACCGGCAAGGACCTGCGCTTCCCCGCCGGCATGCCGATCCGGGTCGGCCGCGACCCGGTGCTCGAGGTGCACGCCGACGACCAGGCGGTGTCCCGGCTGCACGCCGTCCTCGAGCCGCGGCCCGACGGCTGGTGGTGGGTCGACCGGTCGACGTCCGGCTCGTTCATCGACGGCGAGCGGATCACCCAGCACCACGTCGACGAGCCGGTCGAGATCAGCCTCGGCCACCCGACGGCCGGCTACGAGATCGAGGTCGTGCCGGTGGTCGCCGCCGGCCAGGCCAGCGCCCGCATCCAGGCCCGCAAGCGGCGCCGCACGCTCGCGCTCGTGGGCGGCGTCGTCGGCGCGATGGTGCTGGTGGGCGGCGGCATCACCGGCGTCGCCCTGCTCGGCGACGACGACCCGCCGGCCGCCGGCCAGGGCACCACGACCGACCCCGCGGAGGAGCGCCAGGAGGCCCTCACCCGCGCCAAGGCGGCCGCCGTCCTGCTGACCGCCTTCGACGAGAGCGACCAGCCGCTGTGGTCGGGCTCCGGCAGCATCATCACCGAGGACGGGCTGATCCTGACCAACGCCCACGTGGCCGACCCGGACGCGCCGGGCCAGACCTCCGGCGAGTCCGACCCCGCCTACCTGACGGTGTCGCTCACCTCCGGCGAGGACGACAAGCCGGCCTCCGCCGCCTTCCGGGCCGCCCCGATCGTCTCCGACGGCTACCTCGACGTGGCGGTGCTGCAGATCGAGTCCGACGCCGAGGGCAACCCGGTCGAGAAGACCGAGCTCGACCTGCCCGAGCCGCTCCCGATCGGTGACAGCGACGACCTGCGCACCGGCGACCGGATCATCGCGCTCGGGTACCCCGCGATCGGCAACCTCAGCGTGCAGGGCGACCGGCCGCTCACGGTCACCGAGGGCGTCGTGTCCACCTTCCAGGCCGACGAGGTCGTGGGCACCCCGCGCGGGTCGATCGACAGCGACGTCCGCCTGGGCTCCGGCAACTCCGGTGGTCCCTCGATCAACGAGGAGGGCGAGATCATCGGCCTCAACACCCGCGTCGTCACGGCCGGGTCCGACGCCGCCGGCGCCATCACCCAGGGCTCGGCGCTCATCGTCCCGGTCAACCTCGCCACGGCCGTGCTCGACATCGCGCGCGACGGCGGCGACCCGTCGTACGTGTCGCCGTACCTCGACGAGCTCCCGACCGACCCCGGTGTGCCCACCGACGTGGCCGCCCAGGCCGCCGGCTGGGTCCGCGAGGGCGAGGAGGGCTCGTGCGCCGGGGCGAGCAGCCCCGACGCGCCGCAGAAGCTGAGCGGGGTCGGCACGGGCGAGACGCTGATGGCCGAGTTCAACGTCGAGGGCCTCCCCGACGGGCTGCCGCTGGCGATCGACTTCTACGACCAGGACGACATCCGCATCGACACCCTGACCACCACCTGGGACCTCGGGCCCGAGGGGATCTGCATCTGGGCCCCGCTCGAGCTCTCGACCGACTTCCCCGAGATCACCGCGGTGCTCTCCCTCGGCCAGGAGAGCGAGCCGGTCGCCGTCAACCCGCTGATCCTGTCCGGCAGCTGACCCACCCGACCGTTCCCCAGGGGGCCGGCAGCGATTGCGTCGCCACCGTCGGCCGCTGATAGCCTGACCTGTCTTCGTGCGCGCCCACCGACGGGTGCGTCGCGAAGGAGTTGTACAGCCCTCCTGCCACGGAGAGACCGTGGCCGCGAAGTCCACAGGAGGTGGAGACCGCTGTGCGTGCCTATGAAGTGATGGTCATCCTCGACCCGAGTCTCGAAGAGCGTACGGTCGAGCCGTCGCTCGACAAGTACCTCAACGTCATCCGCAAGGATGGCGGGACGGTCGACAAGGTCGAGGTCTGGGGCCGGCGTCGCCTGGCCTACCCGATCAAGAACGCCGAGGGCGCGAAGAATGCCGAAGGCATCTACGCCGTCATCAACCTGCAGGCGGAGCCCGCGACGGTCAAGGAGTTCGACCGTCAGCTCGGGCTCAACGAGTCGATCCTGCGCACGAAGGTCATGCGTCCCGACGCTCACTGATCCCCTCGAGACATCTCGAGGGATCGGTGTCCTCCCCGTCGCCACGACTGTGGAGGAGCACTTTCCCTTGTCGGTGCCGCACGCAACGATGTGCGGACACCGACGTCCTGGATCAACACGAGCACCCTAGGGAGACCTGATGGCCGGCGAGACCCTCATCACCGTGGTCGGCAACCTGACCGACGACCCGGAGCTGCGCTTCACCCCCTCCGGCGCGGCGGTGGCCAACTTCACCGTCGCCTCCACTCCTCGGACGCTGAACAAGCAGACGAACGAGTGGGAGGACGGCGAAGCCATGTTCCTGCGGTGCTCGATCTGGCGGCAGGCGGCGGAGAACGTCGCCGAGTCGCTCCAGAAGGGCGCCCGCGTCATCGTCCAGGGCCGCATGCGCGCCCGCACGTGGGAGACCCGTGAGGGCGAGAAGCGCACGTCGTTCGAGATCGACGTCGACGAGATCGGCCCCTCGCTGCGCTGGGCGACCGCCAAGGTCGCCCGTGCCGGTCGCTCCACCGCCGGTGGCGGTGGCGGCGGCTACTCCGGCGGCGGTGGCGGTGCCGGCGGTGGCGCCGGCGGCGGTGGCGGCTACTCCGGTGGGGGTGGCGGCGGGCAGGCCGAGGACCCGTGGGCCTCGTCGGCCCCGCAGTCCGGTGGCCGTCCGGCCGCCGGCGGCGGTGGCGGCGGTGCCCCGGCGAACGATCCCTGGGGTGCTCCGGGCGTGGGCTCCGACGAGCCCCCGTTCTGACCCAGCAACACATCCAACCCGAACCATTCCGGCGTCAGCCGGGCTTCTAGAAGGGAAGCACCACAATGGCCAAGGCAGTCCTGCGCAAGCCCAAGAAGAAGGTTTGCCAGTTTTGCAAGGAGAAGGCGACCGGTGTCGACTACAAGGACACCACCCTGCTCCGGAAGTTCATCTCCGACCGCGGCAAGATCCGTGCGCGGCGTGTGACCGGCAACTGCGTCCAGCACCAGCGGGACGTGGCCATCGCGGTCAAGAACGCTCGCGAGCTGGCTCTCCTGCCCTACACCTCCACCGGTCGCTGACCGCAGAGAACAGGAGACTGGACACTCATGAAGCTCATCCTCACCCAGGAGGTCGACGGCCTCGGTTCGCCCGGCGACATCGTCGAGGTCAAGGACGGCTACGGCCGTAACTACCTCATCCCGCGCAACGTCGCGGTGCGATGGACCCGTGGCGGCCAGAAGCAGGTCGACTCGATCAAGGCAGCCCGCTCGACCCGCTCGGTCCGCGACGCCGCCCACGCCGACGAGCTGCGGGCGAAGCTCGAGGCCTCCTCGGTCGACGTCAAGGTCCGTGCCGGCGACTCCGGCCGCCTGTTCGGCACCGTCACCGTCGCCGACCTGGCCGACGCGCTCGGCGAGGCCGCCGGCGAGACGGTCGACAAGCGCACGATCGTGGTCACCAACCCGATCAAGACGCTCGGCGCCCACACCGTGGCCGTCAAGTTGTCCGACGACGTCTCGGCGACCGTGTCGCTGAACGTCATCCCCGCCTGACGCACGCAGTCCGGCTCACGACGGCCGCTCACCGGTTCTCCGGTGGGCGGCCGTCGTGCGTGCGTGGTCGCGTCTTCGGGGGTCAGCCCGGTGGCGGGAGTTTCACCGCTGGGGCGGTGAAACTCCCGCTCCTGTCGTGAAGCTTCATGCAGGAAGCGTGAGTTTCACCGCTGAGGCGGTGAAACTCCCTCGCCCGGACGTCCACCACCACCAGCACGAGCACGACCCCCGCGGCGATCGGCTGCAGTGGCGTCACCGGCCCATCGTGGGGGGCCGGCGTCCGGGGTGCCCTCAGGCGTCGACGGTCGCGCCGGTGCGCAGCCAGGCGTCGCCGCGGGCGCGGTGCAGGAGGGTCACGAGCCGCCCGCCCATGAAGAGTCCGCAGAAGAGCACCCAGACGGCGAGCAGGCCGGCGTCCCACCACACGGCCGCGGCGAGGGTGACCGGCGCGTACAGCGCGGCCACGAGGAGCCCCGCCCACGCGAGGTAGCGGCCGTCGCCGGCGCCGATGAGGACGCCGTCCAGCACGAACACCACGCCCGCGGCCGGCTGACCGATCGCGGCGACGAGCAGGACCGGCACCAGGAGGTCGGGCACGGCGGGGTCGTCGGTGAACAGCGGCCCGAGCACCGGGCTGAGCGCGGCGATCGCGATCCCGGTGACGACGCCGCTCCACAGGCCCCACCGGACCATCCGCCGGGTCAGCGCCCGAGCGGTGTCGACGTCGCCGGCGCCGAGGGCCCGCCCGGTGATCGCCTGCGCGGCGATCGCGATCGCGTCGAGCACGAAGGCGAGGAAGGTCCACAGGGTCATCGCCAGCTGGTGGGTCGCGATCCGGTCGGCGCCGTCGTCGCCGCGGGCGTCGAGGGTGACGGCGACCGTGGTGACGAGGAGCGCCGCGCGCAGGGTCAGGGTGCGCACCACGAGGGCGACACCGGCCCGGGCCGCTGCCCGGACGCCGGCGAGGTCGGGTCGCAGCGGGGCGTCGTGACGCCGGGCGCCGCGGACGACGACGGCGGTGAGCGCGACCGCGCAGGCGACCTGGGCGACCACCGAGCCGATCGCGGAGCCGGCGATCCCGAGGTCGAGCCCGTAGACGAGCGCGACGTTGAGGACGACGTTGAGCAGGTTGCCGACGACGGCCACGACCAGCGGCGTCCGGGTGTCCTGCAAGCCGCGCAGCACGCCGGTCGCGGCCAGCATGACCAGCAGCGGGGTGGTGCCGAGGAACGCGATCCGGAGGTAGGTCGTGGCGTGCCCGGCGACCTCCCCGCCGACCCCGAACGCGGCGACGAGCGGGTCGGTGAGCAGGACCCCGCCGACGGTGATGACCGCACCGAGGCCGGTGGCCAGCCAGACCCCGTCGAGGCCGAGCGACAGGGCGCCGCGCAGGTCGCCGGCCCCCATCCGTCGGGCGACCCCCGCAGTGGTGCCGTAGGCGAGGAAGACGCAGAGCCCGACGGCGGTCTGCAGGACGACGGCCGCGATGCCCAGACCCGCGAGCTCAGGAGTGCCGAGGTGGCCGACGACGGCGGCGTCCGCGAGCAGGAACATCGGCTCGGCGACCAGGGCGAGGAACGCGGGCACGGCCAGCCGGAGGATCTCCCTGTCCTGGGACCGCCCGTCTGCGCTGGTGGGAGTACGGGTGGGGGTGTCGGAGGGGTCGGGGCGGCGGCGCACCGCTACCACACTAGTGATCCGGCGTGGGCGAAAATACATGGGACGGGGCCGGTGGATAACTAGGGTCACCCTGTGGATGAGGGTTGCGGCAGCCGCGGCTGACGCCAGGGCGGCGGGCGTCGTCTCGGTGGACGGTCGGTGAACGGAAATTTCTCCACCAGATTTGGTTCCACACCGACAGAAGCCTGTTTGTGCAGGTCAGAGGCGTGATGGCCGGGATGCCGGGCGTGTCGTCCACAGGTTGCTCCCCAAGCTGTGCACAGCGTTCCGCGTGTCGTCCACGGGTCGGTGGCAGTTATCCCCAGGCCCTGTGGACAACCAGGTGTCGCTCGGCCCGTCCGACCCGTAGGTTCGCGGCTCGGGACTCGCTCCGCGACGTCGGGAACGGTCTCGGGGGGTGCTGCCCCCTACCGTCGACGGCATGCTCCACCGACCGTCCCGGACCGCCCTGCACCCACCGTCGTGGAGAGACATCCCGTGAGCCTCACCGAGTCCGACAGCCGTGGGTTCCCCGAGCCCCCGTACGACGACTGGGGTGACGGTCCGGCGGCCTACGAGCCCGGCAACGCACCGAGCTCGCCGGGTGGGCGCACGCCCCCGCAGGACATGGCGGCCGAGCAGTCGGTGCTCGGCTCGATGCTCATCTCCAAGGACGCGATCGCCGAGGTCTCGGAGGTCCTGCGGGGCAACGACTACTACCGCCCCTCCCACGAGATCATCCACGACGCGATCATCGACCTCTTCGGTCGCGGCGAGCCGGTCGACATGATCACCGTGGCCGCCGAGCTGCAGCGTGCCGGCGAGCTGGCCAAGATCGGCGGCGCCCCCTACCTGCACACGCTGGCGGCGAACGTCCCGATCGCGGCCAACGCCGAGTTCTACGCCCAGATCGTGCACGAGAAGTCGGTGCTGCGCCGCCTCGTCGACGCCGGCACCCGGATCGCGCAGTTCGGCTACGCCGGCGAGGGCCAGGTCGACGACATCGTCGACCGGGCGCAGGCCGAGATCTACCAGATCGCCGACAAGCGGAGCACCGAGGACTACGCCCCGCTGAGCGACATCATGGAGGGCGTCCTCGACGAGATCGAGGCGATCAGCAACCGCGAGAACGGCCTGTACGGCGTCCCGACCGGCTTCGCCGACCTCGACGACCTGACCAACGGCCTGCACGCCGGGCAGATGATCATCGTCGCGGCCCGACCCGCGATGGGGAAGTCGACGCTGGCCCTCGACCTGTGCCGCTCGGCCTCGATCAACAACAACCTGGCCAGCGTCTTCTTCAGCCTCGAGATGACGCGCTCGGAGATCACGATGCGCCTGCTGTCGGCCGAGGCGAAGGTCCCGCTCAACCACATCCGCAACGGCAACATGCAGGACGGTGACTGGGACAAGCTGGCCCGCCACATGGCCAAGGTGTCCGCGGCCCCGATGTTCATCGACGACAGCCCCAACATGACGATGATGGAGATCCGCTCGAAGGCCCGCCGACTCAAGCAGCGCCACGACCTGCGGCTGATCGTCATCGACTACCTGCAGCTGATGTCGTCGGGCAAGAAGGTCGAGTCCCGTCAGCTCGAGGTCTCGGAGTTCTCCCGCCAGATCAAGCTGCTCGCCAAGGAGCTCGGCGTGCCGATCATCGCGCTCTCCCAGCTGAACCGTGGCCCCGAGCAGCGCGGCGACAAGCGCCCGATGATGAGCGACCTGCGTGAGTCCGGCTCGATCGAGCAGGACGCCGACATGGTCATCCTCCTGCACCGCGACGACGTCTACGAGAAGGAGTCGACGCGCCCGGGCGAGGCCGACCTCCTGGTGGTCAAGCACCGCAACGGCGCCACCCGCGACATCACCGTCGCCTTCCAGGGCCACTACTCGCGCTTCGTCGACATGGCGCACTGACCCGAGCCGTCGTCGGCCGGCCGGCCCACCGTCCCCCGAGCGCGTGGGGAGATCAGGCGGTCGGGGTGTCCGGGACGAGCTCGGCGAGCAGCGCGCGGACGCGCTGGTCGATCTCGTCGCGGATCTCGCGCACGGAGTCGGGACCCTTGCCGGAGGGGTCGGTGAGGACCCAGTCCTCGTAGCGCTTGCCGGGGTAGATGGGGCAGGCGTCGCCGCAACCCATGGTGACGACGACGTCGGCGGCGGCCACGTCGTGGGTGAGGAGCTTCTTGGGGAGCTCCTGGGAGATGTCGATGCCGATCTCGGCCATCACCTCGACGACGGCGGGGTTGACGCTGTCGGCGGGTGCGGAGCCGGCGGAGCGGACGCGGACGCGTCCGGCGGCGTGCCGGGCGAGGAGCGCGGCTGCCATCTGGGAGCGACCCTGGTTGTGGACGCAGACGAAGAGGACCTCGGGGGTCGTCATGTGGATCTCTTTCCGGTCGCGGGCGGGCGGTGACGGGTTCGGGTGGTGGCGCGGGGGTAGTACCGGCGGCGGGCCCACAGGGAGACGTGGACGAGCCCGACCAGCACGGGGACCTCGATGAGGGGGCCGACGACTCCGGCGAGGGCCTGTCCGGAGGTGACCCCAAAGACGCCGATCGCCACGGCGATGGCCAGCTCGAAGTTGTTGCCTGCCGCGGTGAACGCCAGCGTGGTGGTGCGCTCGTAGGTCATCCCGAGCGCGACGCCGAGGGCGAACGAGCCCGCCCACATGAGGGCGAAGTAGGCCAGGAGTGGCAGCGCGATGCGGGCCACGTCGAGGGGCCGGTGGGTGATGGTGTCGCCCTGCAGGGCGAACAGGACGACGATCGTGAACAGCAGCCCGTGGAGGGCGGTCGGGCCGATGCGGGGCAGGAACGTCGTCTCGTACCAGTCGCGGCCCCTCGCCCGCTCGCCGAGGGTCCGGGTGAGGAACCCGGCCAGGAGCGGCACGCCGAGGAAGACCAGGACCGACGTCGCGATGTCCCAGACCGACACGTGGAGCCCGCCCCCGCCGCCCCCGCCGGTGTCGGCGAGGCCGAGCCAGCCGGGGAGCAGCTCGAGGTAGAGGTAGCCGAGCCCGGCGAAGGCGACGACCTGGAAGACCGAGTTGATCGCGACGAGGATCGCGGCGGCCTCCCGGTCGCCGCACGCCAGGTCGTTCCAGATCAGGACCATGGCGATGCAGCGGGCGAGGCCGACGATGATCAGGCCGGTGCGGTACTCCGGGAGGTCGGGCAGCATCAGCCAGGCCAGGGCGAACATGAGCGCCGGGCCCACGATCCAGTTCAGCAGGATGGACGCCGCGAGGAGGCGCCGGTCGGCGGCGACGCGGCCGAGCTCGTCGTAGCGGACCTTGGCCAGGACCGGGTACATCATGACCAGCAGGCCGACGGCGATGGGCAGGGAGACCGACCCGATCTCCACGCTCGCGAGGGCGTCGTCGAGGCCGGGGATGCTGCGTCCGAGGAGGAGCCCGAGGGCCATGGCCGCGACGATCCACACCGGCAGGAACCGGTCGAGGGTAGAGAGCCGCGTCGCGACGGCGTCCTCGGAGGAGGTGCCGGCCCGCTCGCCGACGACGTCGCTCACACGCTCGTCCCGGCCGGGACGACGGCCGCGAAGAGGTTGACCATGGCCTCCATCGCCTCGGGGCGCGCTTGGTAGTAGACCCAGACGCCGCGCTTCTCACGATCCAGCAGCCCGGCCTCGTGGAGCACCTTGAGGTGGTGGCTGATGGTCGGCTGGGACAGGTCGAAGGCCGGGAGCAGGTCGCACACGCACGCCTCGCGCCCCTCGTGCGAGAGCACCAGCGACATCAGCCGCAGCCGGACCGGGTCGGCGAGGGCCTTGAGGAGCGGAGCGACCGTGGCGGCCTGGTCCTCGCCCATCGGCTCCCGCGCCAGCGGGGTGCAGCACGCCAGGGCGTCTGGGGGGACCGGCACCGGCCGAGCAGAGTTCGACATGCGTCTATGTTGACGGGCGTCGATGTGGAGCGCAAGATGACATCGACCTTGATCGATACGTCCGAGTGAGAGCAGCCTCCATGTCCCGAGTGCAGCTGGCCCTCCGCGTCGCCGACCTGGAGGCGTCCATCGCGTTCTACTCCACGCTCTTCGACACCACCCCTGCCAAGCGCCGGCCCGGCTACGCGAACTTCGCCATCGCCGAACCCCCGCTGAAGCTGGTGCTCCTGGAGGGCCGGGCCGGTGAGGACACCCGCATGGACCACCTCGGGGTCGAGGTCGAGACCACCGACCTCGTCACCGACGCCCACCACCGGCTCGCCGAGGCCGGGGTCCTCACCCGGCCCGAGGACAACACCACCTGCTGCTACGCCGTCCAGGACAAGGTGTGGGTCACCGGCCCCGGCCGGGAGCCCTGGGAGGTCTACACCGTGAAGTCCGATGCCCGGCCCGACCTCGAGGGGCACGCCGAGGAGCCCGGAGCCGCGGTCGACGGCACCTGCTGCACGACCAACGACGAGGCGATGCGACTCACCGTCAGCCCTCCCGGTCGCTGACCTCCTGCGAACGGGACCTGCCGTCGCGCGCCCCCGTCGGCCTCGACCTCAAGGGGTCACCAGCGCCGCGAGGTGGGTGAGGGAGTCGGCCAGGTGGGTCGGCGGGAACGGCGGGAAGCCCTGCACGCGGCGGGCCTCGCGCGTGGTCGCCGACCAGTCGTAGGTGAGCGTCACCTCGGTGAGGGAGGGACCGAGCGCGCTCAGGTCGTACCGCCAGGTCCAGCCGCCGAACTCGAGGTCGCCGGTCCCTGCCGAGCGATGGCCGGGCTTCCAGGAGATGACGTGCGGCGGCACGAGGTCGAGGACCAGGTTGGCCATCTCGTAGGTGCCGTCGGGATGGCGCTCGTGGAACATCCCGACCCGGAAGATCTGTCCCGCGGCGGTGATCGGGACAGGCTCGACGGGATCGCGCACGCGGCCGGTGCCGTCGATGGCGCGGTGCTGGGAGGGATCGGCCAGGACCGCGAAGACGGAGGCGGCCGACGCCTCCACGCGGGCGGTCGCGCTGATGCACTCGTGGGTCACGAGGATCCAGACCGGTGCGCCGGGCGGAAGTGATCGGTCCGCGTCAGTCCAAGTCGGTCGAGAAGCGCTCCCACGCCGACTGACGGGTCATCCCCAGGCCCTCACCGATCCGGGCCCAGGTGACGCCCCGAGCCCGCAGCCGCTGGGCACGGTCCACGACGGCCTCCTCCACCTGGTCGCGGGACGCCGCGATCTGCGCCATGTCGCGGAGCAGGTCGTCGTCGCTCTTGTCGTCGAGCGGAGGGAACGACGGCGTGGGCTTGCCCGCCAGGATGTCCACGCAGACCTCGACGCACTCGTTGCAGATGTACACACCCGGGCCGGCGATGAACCTCTCGGCCTCGGTCCCGAGCGTGCCGCAGAACGAGCAGTGGTGGTCGTCCGGGTTCGTGGGGGTCATGGCGTTCCTTCCGCAGTGTCAGGCACGTCCTGACGCGTTGTCAGGCTACGCCTGACGGATCCGGATGCCAAGCGACCCCGCCGGCGAGTCGCTCCCGCGCCGGCACGGGCGGGACCGAGCTGCCCGAGGAGCGCCGGCAGCGTGAGCACGATGCCGAGCCCGGCGACGGCGACCAGCCCGGCGTGTGGTCCGGCCACCGCCGAGAGCGGACCGGCCGCCAACGAGCCCAGCGCGATGGCGCCCACGTTGAGCTGGTCGTAGATCCCGAAGACCCGGGCCAGCGTGCCGGTGTCGGTCGAGCGCTGGAGCAGCGTCACCGCCGCCACCTCCGCCACCATGGTCGTGCCGCCGGCGACCACGAGGAGCGCGACGCCCAGCGCGGTGGCGCCGACCGCCCCGAGGGCGGCGAGGGTGAGGCAGAAGCCGACGAGGGTCACGACCAGGACCGCGGAGGTCCGGTCGCCGCGGGTGCACCGGTTCACGACCAGCATCGACGCCAGGGCGCCCACGGTCAGGGCGGCGTTGAGCAGGCCGAGCGGGTCGTCGTCCCCCGGCGCCGCGTCGGCGAGAAGCACGATCGCCACCACCAGGTAGCCGTACAGGAGGTTGTCGACGACGGCGAGCCCCATGGGCCGGCGGACCTCGGGCCGACGGGCCACGGCGGCGACCCCGGCGACCAGGTCGGCCCACCAGCCGGTCGCCCGGTCCCGTGCCGGTCGGCGGAGTCGCACGGACGCCGCGACGGTGCCGGCGACGGCGAAGAGGACCGCGGCGACGAGCACCGTCACCTCCGTCCCGGCGCCGGCCAGGACGAGCAGCCCGAACACCCCGGGCCCACCGATCCAGGTCACGTTCTCGACGCAGGTGACGAGCGCGTTCGCCGGCGGCAGGTCGCGGTCCGGCACGCACTGCGGCGTGGCAGCGGCGAGCGAGGGGAACGACGGCGTCGCGGCCACCGCGACGAGGGCGGTGACACCGGCCAGGACGGCGACCGGCCAGCCGGCCGCCGTCCCGGCGACGAGCACGAGCGCGAGCGCCGTCCGCACCCACGCGGCACCGGCCAGCACGGCGCTGCGCGACCGGCGGTCGGCGAGCACACCGGCGAGCGCCGAGCACAGGGCGTACGGCGCGAACGCCGACGCGACGGTCACCGAGACCCAGACGCCGGACCGGGTCTCCGCGAGGACGTGGACCCCCACCGCGAGGGTGACGACGAGCTGGCCGACGGTGGCGAGCCCGTGGGCGAGGCAGAGCCGGCGGAACGCCGTGCTCGCCAGTGCCGACCGGAAGCCTGGGCGGTTCACCGACGGACCTCGGGCAGCGGCACGACCGTCATCGGTGGCTCCCTCGGTTCGCCGGCCACCCGCACGGGAAGCCGTCCTCCCTCCAAGGACCCGGCAGGCCGGGCGGTGATACCTCCGCCGACGCACCCGACGCAGGCCCCACCGGTGTGCGGACAACCAACCGGGCCGAGGAGGCGTCGAAGGCTCGTGAAGTCCCTCCTCCCAGCGCTGGCCGCTGCCGTCGTCCTGGCCGGCTGCGGCCCGGGCCCCGGTGGGCGCATCCGGAGGCGCCGTCGTACGCGATCGACGCTCCACGAGGCTGGCGGCTGACCCGGCCGACCTCGAGCGCCGGGGTCTTCACCGACCCGACCGGCGCACGCACCCTGCGGATGGACAGCCTGGGCGGTCTGCACCCGGTGCGAGGTGTGCTCGTCCGTGCCGCCGGCCGGCTCACGCTCATGCGGGTGGTGGGCTACGACGTGGGACGCGGGCCGGTGCGGCCGGCGTCCTACCTCGTCACCGTGAGCGGTGGTGCCTCGGACGGTCCGGGGCTGCGTGCGATCCTGCGGCACGTCACGCCGACGGTCTTCTCGACGCCGTGAGGCCGGGGCGCCGGACCGGGCCCTGAGGTCCCCGGGCCGCCGTCGGGACGGGCTGGTCTCAGGAGCGGTCCGCCACCCGGTCGTCCGGCGGCGCCGGCACGGCCGCCATCGCGGCGTCGGCGATGCCCTGGAGGTCCTCGATCGTGCCGCCGTCGCGGGCGGAGCCCGACATCCCGCGCAGCACGGCCACGAGGAACCGGGCGAGGTGGTCGGTGTTCGTGGTGGGGGGCAGGTCGTGGTCCCGCACCCCTTGGTCGAGCCGGTCCTGGAGACGCCGGCGGAGCACGTCGCGCTGCGCCTCGAGCCGCGGTTCGGTGAGCATGAGGCACCCCGCCGGCGTCGCCGGGTCGGTGTGGGCGCGTGCGGTGTCGGCCAGCACCCGGGCCACGGCCTCGCGCGCGGTCGGGAGCGCCGTGGCGTGGTCGACCGCCTCGCACGTGCGCCGGAAGTAGAGCGCCGCGGCCTCCTCGAACAGGCGACGCTTGTCGCCGAAAGCCGCGTAGAGGCTGGGAGGCGTGAGGCCCATCGCCGCGGTCAGGGTCGCCACGGAGGTCTCCTCGTAGCCCGCGCGCCAGAACTGCTCGACGGCCACCGCGAGCGCGGCGTCGCGATCGAAGCTCCGAGGTCGGCCAGCCATGACCCCACCATAACGTATCGATCGCTACGGAATGTGCTAGCGTCCGGCACGTAATCAGTAGCAGTCACTACAGAATGGGATCGTCATGGACATCAACGGAGCGGTGGTGCTCGTCACCGGCGCCAACCGGGGCATCGGGGCCGAGTTCGTCGAGCTGCTGAAGCAGCGCGGCGCGACCAAGATCTACGCCGGTGCGCGCGACGCGAGCACGATCGTCGCGGCCGGCGTCCACCCGCTCGAGCTTGACATCACCGACCCTGCCCAGGTCGAGGCGGCCGCGGCCGCCGCCGGCGACGCGGAGGTGGTCATCAACAACGCCGGCATCTCCACCGGCACCTCGCTCGTGACCGGGGACGAGGCGCTGATCCGTCGCGAGATGGAGACGAACTTCTTCGGGCCGCTGCTGGTGACGCGCGCGTTCGCCCCCGTCCTGGGCCGCAACGGCGGCGGCGCGATCCTCAACGTCATCTCGGCGCTGTCGTGGTTCACCCTCCCGGGCGCCGGCGCCTACGCCGCCTCGAAGGCCGCGGCCGCGGCGCTGACCGACAGCACGCGGCTCGAGCTGGCCGCCCAGGGCACGCACGTGGTCGCGGTGCACATGGGGCTGGTCGACACCGACATGGCCAGGACCGTGGAGGCGCCGAAGATCGCGCCGTCGGACCTGGCGCGCGCCGGGCTCGACGCCGTCGAGTCCGGTTCGCAGGAGGTGCTCGCCGACGACTGGGCGAGGTTCGTCAAGGCGGGGCTCGCGGACGACCCGAGGGTGCGGTACGAGCAGATCCTCACCGCCCTGGGCGGCTGAGGACGACCCGGCCCGACACGGGCGCCGGACCGGACGCGACCGCCGTCGGGGCCGACCGGGCGGTCGGCCGCCGGGGTCAGGCAGCGCGGAGCGCGGCCACGCGCTTGACCAGGTTGCGCAGGGGCGTGGCGTGCGCGATGAGGCGGCGGCCGTCCTGGTCGAGGCCGAAGTGGGCGAGCAGGTCCTGGCGGCCCTCGCGCTCGGCCATGAGCATGATGGCGTCGCGGTCGTACTCGGCGGCGAGGTCGGCGGCGCGGGAGAGGTCGTCGGCCGCGACGGCGGCGTTGATGGCCTCGACGTAGCCGGCGTGGAGGGTGTTGAGCTCGTCGATCAGGCGGGTCTGGTGCGTCATGGCGGGTTCCTGGGGACGTCGGGTTGGTGCCTTCCCTCCAGTGTGGCGCCGCGATTGGATCGATCCAAGGCCCGGGCGGCGTGAGGTTGGGCACCCGGCCCGGCCGGGGACGGGTGAGGCACACTGGTGCGCCATGAGCCGCCCCGACGACCAGCCCACCGGCGGCTCGCCGCTGGTCGCCGACCTCCTCTCCGGGGACCGGGACCGCATCCTGCCGGCGGTGTGGGCGATCGTGAGGACCCGCGACCCCGAGGTCCTGGCGCCGCCGGCCCGCGCATCGGCCGCGATCGAGGCGGCGACCACGGACGTCGAGCTCGGCGGGGCGCTCGCGTCGAACCGGTGGCACCTCGCCCACGCCCTCGGCCGGCTCAGGCGTTTCGCGGCGGGCGAGTGCCTGTGCGGCGCCTACCCCGACCACCAGTTCTACGACCCGGCCAAGGAGGTGGACCGCGGACACGTCACGGTCGTGGGGACGGTCGACACGGGTCGTCAGTGGGTGCCCGACCGGATCTGCGAGTGCCGCGACTGCGGCACCCGGTTCCAGGTCGAGCAGGGCGAGTACCACTACCCGTGGTGGGCGTGGACCGAGGTCGCACCGGCCGAGGGTGGGTGAGCCCGCGGTGCCGCTCCCCACGCCCACCCTCCTCACCGCGCGGCTGCGACTGCGGCCGATCACCGACGCGGACGCCGGCGTCCTCCTCGCGCTGCACGGCGACGCCCACGTGCTGCGCTACTGGGACTCCCCGCCCTGGACCGACGGCGCCCGCGCCCAGCGGTTCGTCGCGGCCTGCCGGGAGCTGGCCGCCGAGGGCACGGGTGCGCGTCTGGCCCTGGAGCGGACCACCGACGGTGCCTTCCTCGGCTGGTGCGGCCTGACCCGCTTCGACCCCCAGCACCGCAGCGCCTCGCTGGGCTACTGCCTCGGCGCCGCCGCCTGGGGCCACGGCTACGCGACCGAGGCGGCGGGTGCCGTGCTCGGCTGGGCCTTCGAGACCCTCGACCTGAACCGGGTCCAGGCCGAGACCGACACCCGCAACCTGGCCTCGGCCCGCGTCCTGGAGAAGCTCGGCTTCCGGCGCGAGGGCACGCTGCGCGAGGACTGCGTCGTGGACGGCGACGTGTCCGACTCGTGGGTCTTCGGCCTGCTGCGGCGCGAGTGGCGGCCGCCGACGACCGGCCCCGCCGGGGCGCCGGAGTGAGCGCCGGGACGAGCGCCGGAACGAGCGCCGGCGGGCCCCCGGTGGCGACGGTGTGGAGCGCCCTCAGATTTGCTTCGCAACGCGGCCACTTTTGCTTGACCCAGACACGAAAGACTCGTAACTTCGGCTGTGACTGCCATCACTGGCGGAGCGCTCGTCCGGGCCTGTCCGGACGAGCCCGCACGACCCCACCGCGACTCGGGAGACGAGCACCATGACCATCGACGACGCCGCCACCACCACGCCGACCCGGACCGGGATCTGGCTGGTCGGCGCGCGAGGCTCGGTGGCGACCACGACCGTGGTCGGTGCCCTCGCGCTGCGCGCCGGGCTGACCGACAGCGTCGGCCTGGTCTCGCAGTTCCCCGAGGTGGCCGTCTCCGGGCTGCCCGAGGTCTCCGGGCTGGTCTTCGGCGGCCACGACGTCGCCACGCAGCCGCTCACCAAGCGGGCCGAGCAGCTGGTCCAGGGCGGCGTCCTGCCGGCGCGCCTGATGCCGCTGCTGGCCGAGGAGCTGGAGGCCGTCGACCGCCGGGTCCGCCACGGCCTCGACCCCGCCACCGGTGAGCCGCAGGGCGTCGCGGTCGACCGGCTCCGCGACGACCTGGTCGCCTTCCGTGCCGCCGAGGGCCTCGACCGCGTGGTCGTGGTCGACGTCGCCAGCACCGAGCCGCCGGCCGGTGCGGTCGCAGCCGACGGACCGCTGGGCGACCTCGCGGTCCTCGAGTCCGCGCTCGACGCCGGCGAGAGCCCGCTGCCGCTGTCGTCGGTCTACGCGCTGGCCGCCTACCGCGCCGGCTGCTCCTACGTCTCCTTCACCCCCAGCCCCGGTTCGCGGCTGCCCGCCCTGGCCCAGGCGGCCGAGCGGGCCGGCGTCCCGTGGGCCGGCAGCGACGGCAAGACCGGCGAGACGCTCGTGAAGTCGGCACTGGCGCCGATGTTCGCCACCCGCGCCCTCAAGGTGCGCTCGTGGGCGTCGTACAACATGCTCGGCGGCGGGGACGGTGCCACGCTGGCCGACCCCGCCGCCGCTGCCAGCAAGATCGACTCGAAGCGCAACGGTCTGGAGGCGATGCTCGGTCACGAGGTCGACGGCCCGATGCACATCGACAACGTCCCCGACCTCGGCGACTGGAAGACCGCGATGGACCACGTGTCCTTCGAGGGCTTCCTCGGGGTCCGGATGAGCCTGCAGTTCACCTGGTCCGGCTGCGACTCCGCCCTGGCGGCGCCGCTCGTGCTCGACCTCGCGCGGCTCACCGCCCGCGCGCACGAGGCCGGCCGCACCGGCCCGCAGTCGGCGCTGGGATTCTTCTTCAAGGACCCGGTCGACAGCGACGAGCACCGCCTCGGCGCCCAGTGGGACGCCCTGGTCGCGTGGTGCTCCGGACTCGCCCGTGGCTGAGCGACCCCTGCTGGTCGGTCTGGCCGACCTGGCCGAGCTCGTGCGGGCCCCCGCGGCCCTCAGCGTGCCCGGTGACACGCTGGCCGGGGCGGCCGCCGTCGGCGCGCTGTCGCCGGCCTCGGCCCTGATGCCGCTCGCCTCGATCTGCCTGTACTGGTCCGGCATGGCCCTCAACGACTACGCCGACCGGGAGCTCGACGCCGTCGAGCGGCCCGAGCGGCCGATCCCCTCGGGTCGGGTCGGCGCGGGCACGGCCCTGGGCATCGCCGCCGGCCTCACCGTCGCCGGCGTCACCACCGCGGCGCTCGCCGGCGGTCGCCCCGCCGCCCGGACGGCGGTGCTGCTCACCGCGGCCGTCTGGTCCTACGACCTCGTGCTGAAGAACAGCCCCGTCGGCCCCGCGGCGATGGCCGCCGCGCGCGGCCTCGACGTCCTGCTCGGCGCCGGGCGCACCCCGGGCGCCGCCGCGGCGCCCGCCCTGCTCGTCGCGGCGCACACCGCCGGCGTCACCGCGCTGAGTCGCGGCGAGGTGCACGGCACCCGCCCGGCCACCGCCGCCTCCGTCACCGCCGTCACCGGGCTGGTCGCCGGGCTCACCGCCTGGCGCGCCCGCGGCCGCGGCCGCGGCGCCGTGCTGCCCGCCGTGCTCGCCGCGACGTACGCCGCCGCCGTCGGCCGGGCCCAGGCGCGCGCCGTCAGCGACCCGAGCGCACCGACGGTCCGCACCGCCACCGGCGCCGGCATCCGGGGCCTGGTGCCGCTCCAGGCCGGCCTGCTCGCCGGCTCCGCGGCCCCCCGCACGGCCGTGGCGCTGCTCGCCGCCGCCCCGGCCGCGGCGTGGGCCTCGAAGGTGGTCTCGCCGACATGAGCGGCCCGCTCCGCTACGGCTACGGCACCAACGGCCTGACCAGCCACCGCCTCGACGACGCCATCGACCTGCTCGCCGACCTGGGCTACGACGGCGTCGCCCTCACCCTCGACCACCTCCACCTCGACCCCTTCGCGCCCGAGCTGCCCGCCCGCACGGCCGCCGTGGCCCGGCACCTCGAGCGCCGCGGGATGGCCGTCGTCATCGAGACCGGCGCGCGCTACCTGCTCGACCCGCGGCGCAAGCACGAGCCCACCTTCGTCTCCGACGACGGCCGCGACCGCCGCGTCGACTACCTGCACCGCGCCGTCGAGGTCGCCGCCGACCTGGGCGCCGAGGCGGTGTCGTTCTGGTCGGGCATCCTGCCCGCCGGCGTCGACGCCGCCACCGGCTGGGACCGCCTCGTCGCCGGCGTGCGCGAGGTGCTCACGCTCGCCGAGCGACGCGGCGTCGTCTGCGCCTTCGAGCCCGAGCCCGGCATGGCGGTCGACACCCTCGACGGCGTCCTCGAGCTGCGCCGCCGTCTCGGCGACCCCGACGGCCTGCGCGTCACCCTCGACCTCGGCCACGTCGTGTGCAACGAGCCGCGGGGGATGGCCGAGACCATCCACCGCGCCGGCGACCTGATCGCCAACGTCCAGGTCGACGACATGGTCCACGGCGTCCACGAGCACCTCGAGATCGGCACCGGCGAGGTCGACTTCGTCGAGGCGCTCGGCGCCCTGCGCGGCGTCGGGTACACCGGCCTGGCGGCCCTCGAGCTGCCGCGCCAGGCGCACGCCGCCCCGGCCGTGGCCGAGCGGTCCCTGCGACTGCTGCGCGCCGCCGAGGCGCAGGCCACCGACGCGGACGACGTCCGGGTCCCCGAGACGGCGGAGCGACGATGACGACCCTCGACGAGCAGACCGAGCAGCGCCTGGCCGCCGCCGAGGACGCCGTGCGCGCCGACCCGGCCCGCGTCCGCTCCCTCTTCCCCGCCGCCGGCCGCGACATCGGCCGCACGCCCACCGCGCCGGGCGCGGCACCCGGCGAGGTCCGCGTCGAGGACGTCGTCCGCGTGCGCCTGCTGGGCGCGCTCGGGGAGGCCCTGGCCGCCGACCCCGACGCCCTGGCCCAGGAGGTCGCCGACCTCTACCGGTTCGGCGACGCCGCCGAGCGGCGCGCGGTGCTGCTGGGGCTCGCCACGCTGGTCTCCGCCGGGCGGCCCGAGCGGGCCGCGCTGCTGGTCCACGACGCGCTGCGCACCAACGACGTCCGGCTCGTCGCCGCCGCCCTCGGCCCGGCCGGTGCCGCACTGCTGGACGCTGACGCGTTCCGCCAGGCGGTGCTCAAGTGCCTCTTCGTCGGCGTCCCGCTCGACCTGGTCGCCGGGCTCGACGAGCGCGCCGACGCCACCCTGCGCACGATGGTCGCCTCGTACGCCGACGAACGGCGCGCCGCCGGCCGGGCCGTGCCCGACGACGCCCTGACCTTGTTGGACCCCGCCGGGCCCGACGCCCCGACCCAGGAGTCCTGATGCGCATCTTCGACCCGCACATCCACATGACCTCGCGCACGACCGACGACTACGAGGCGATGCACGCCGCCGGCGTCCGCGCCGTCGTGGAGCCGGCGTTCTGGCTCGGCCAGCCGCGCACCGGCGTCGACTCGTTCATCGACTACTTCGACGCGCTGCTCGGCTGGGAGCGCTTCCGCGCCGCCCAGTTCGGCATCGCCCACCACTGCACGATCGCGCTGAACCCGAAGGAGGCCAACGACCCGCGGTGCACGCCGGTCATCGACCTCCTGCCGCGCTACCTCGCCAAGGACGGCGTCGTCGCGGTCGGCGAGGTCGGCTTCGACTCGATGACCGAGGCCGAGGAGACGGCGTTCACCCGGCAGCTCGAGCTGGCCGGTGAGCACGGCCTGCCGGCGATGGTGCACACCCCGCACCGCGACAAGCTGGCCGGCACCCACCGCACCCTCGAGCTCGTCGCCGCCGTGGGGCTGCCGGCCGGGCACGTGCTGGTCGACCACCTCAACGAGGTCACCGTCGACGTCGTCGACGACGCCGGCGCCTGGATGGGCTTCTCGATCTACCCCGACACCAAGATGGACCCGCACCGGATGGTGGCCATCCTGGAGCGCCGCGGGCTCGACCGGGTCCTGGTCAACAGCGCGGCCGACTGGGGGCGAAGCGACCCGCTGACCACGCGCCAGACCGGCGACGCGATGCTCGCCGCCGGCTTCTCCGACGACGACGTCGACCGGGTGCTGTGGCGCAACCCCGTCGAGTTCTACGGCCAGAGCGGCCGGCTGCTGCTGGAGGCCCCGCAGGTCGAGGCCACCGACACCTTCGAGGGCTCCTCGGTGCTCCGCGGCGAGCGGGCGTCGTGAGGTTCCGCCACCGCGACGGCAGCCTGGTCCACCTCTCCTACGGCAGCAACGTCCACCCTGCCGAGACCGTCGACGGGATCGTGGCCCAGCTGCGCACCTACGCGGCCGGCGTCCGCTCGGCCCTCGACGCCGACGTCCTCGGGGTGGGGCTGTGGCTGCCGGCGGCGGTGGCCCACGAGCTCGCCCGGGACGCCGGCGCGCGCGACCGGGTCCGCCAGGTGCTGCGCGCCGAGCGGCTCGAGGTCGTCACCGTCAACGCCTTCCCCTACCGCGGCTTCCACGACGACGTCGTCAAGAAGGCCGTCTACCTCCCCGACTGGACCGACGACGCCCGGCTGGACTTCACCCTCGACTGCGCGCGGGTGCTGGCCGACCTGCTGCCCGACGAGGCCGTCCGCGGCAGCGTCTCCACCCTGCCGCTGGGCTGGCGCACTCCCTGGGACGACGACCACGACCGCGCCGCGACCGACGTGCTCCACCGCCTCTCCGACGGCCTCGCCGCGCTGGCCGACGACGTCGGTCGCCCCGTGCGCGTCGGGCTCGAGCCCGAGCCGGGCTGCCTGGTCGAGACCGCCGCGGACGCCGTCGAGCGGCTCGCCTGGCTCGCCGACCTCGGTCCCGGGCTCGTCGGGGTGTGCGTCGACACCTGCCACCTCGCCGTCGGCTTCGAGGAGGTGGCCGACGCGCTCGACGACCTCGAGTCCGCCGGGCTGCCGGTGGTCAAGGTGCAGGCCTCCGCGGCCCTGCACGCCGCCCGCCCCGGCGACGACGAGACCCGCGCCGCCCTCGCGGGCTGGGCCGAGGGTCGCTTCCTGCACCAGACCCGCGAGCCGGTCGGCGCCGAGGTCAGCGGGCGCGACGACCTCGACGAGGCGCTGGGCCTCGACGGCGCCGGCGGCGAGCCGCTGCCGGCGCGTCGTCCGTGGCGGGTGCACGTGCACGTCCCGGTGCACGCCGACCCGGAGCCGCCGCTGCGCAGCACCCGTCCGCACCTCGAGGCCGGCCTCACCGCCCTCCTCGGCGGCGACCACCCGGTCGTCGACCACGTCGAGGTCGAGACCTACACGTGGGGCGTGCTGCCGCCCGAGCTGCGCCCGCGCGACGACGCCGGCCTGGTCGCCGGCATCGCCGCCGAGCTCGCCTGGGCTCGCGACCGACTCGTCGCGCTCGGCCTCGACCCCGTCCCCGGACTGCAAGGAGCCCCCTCGTGAGCCAGACCCCCGCACCGACCCCGCCCCGCCTGCTCGTCGTCGACGTCGTCGGCCTCACCCCCGACCTGCTGCGCCACATGCCCCGCGCCCAGCGGGTGGCCACGGCCGGGTTCGCGGCCGAGCTCGGAACCGTGCTGCCCGCCGTCACCTGCTCGGTGCAGTCGACCTTCCTGACCGGCCTGCTCCCGCGCGACCACGGCATCGTCGGCAACGGGTGGTACTTCCGCGACCTCGGCGAGGTCCTGCTCTGGCGCCAGCACAACGCGCTCGTGCAGGGCGAGAAGCTGTGGGACGTCATCCGGCGCGAGCGACCCGGCTACAAGGTCGCCAACGTCTGCTGGTGGTACGCCATGGGCGCCGACGTCGACAGCACCGTCACGCCGCGGCCGGTCTACCACGCCGACGGCCGCAAGAGCCCCGACTGCTGGACCTGGCCGCCGGAGCTCCACGACCGGCTGACCGACAAGCTCGGCCCGTTCCCGCTCTTCACCTACTGGGGACCGACCGCGGCCATCCCGAGCTCGCGCTGGATCGTCGAGGCGGCCCGCGAGCTGATGCCGGAGCACGACCTCACCCTGGTCTACGTGCCCCACCTCGACTACGACCTCCAGCGCTTCGGCCCCGACAGCGAGCAGGCCGTCCAGGCGGCCCGCGACGTCGACGAGGTGCTCACGCCGCTGCTCGACGACGCCGAGCGCACCGGCACGACCGTCGTCCTGCTGAGCGAGTACGGCATCACCAAGGCCTCCCGCCCGGTCGACGTCAACCGGCTGCTGCGCCGCGAGGGCCTGCTCCACGTGCACCACAACGCCACCGGCGAGCTGCTCGACCCCTGGACCTCGCGCGCCTTCGCCGTCGCCGACCACCAGGTCGCGCACGTCTACGTCAAGGACCCCGCCGACCTGCCCCGGGTGCGCGCGCTGTGCGAGGGGCTCGACGGCGTCGACCAGGTGCTCGACCGCGAGGGCCAGGCCGAGCTCGGGCTCGACCACGAGCGGGCCGGCGAGCTGGTGCTCGTCGCCGAGCCCGATGCCTGGTTCACCTACTACTACTGGCTCGACGACGCGCTCGCGCCCGACTTCGCCAAGGCCGTGGAGATCCACAAGAAACCCGGCTACGACCCCGCCGAGCTCTTCCTCGACCCGGAGGACCGGCTCGTGAAGGCGCGCGCCGGGCTGACCCTGGTGCGCAAGAAGGTCGGGCTGCGCTACTCCATGAGCGTCGTCCCGCTCGACCCGGCGCCGGTCAGCGGCAGCCACGGGCGGCTGCCCAGCCGCCCCGAGGACGGTCCCGTCCTGCTCTGCTCCGACCCGAGCGTCAAGGCCGAGCGGATCGAGGCCACCGACGTCCGCGACCTGCTGGCGAGGCTGGCCACCGGCTCCCGGCCGTGACCCGGACCTGACCCCGCTCCACCCGCTCGACCCATCTGTTCGTTCGTCTGTCCTGTTCTGTTCTGCGAGAGGAACTCTCATGCCTCGTCCGATCACGTTGTTCACCGGCCAGTGGGCTGATCTGCCGTTCGAGGAGGTGGCTCGGCTGGCGTCGGGGTGGGGCTACGACGGCCTGGAGATCGCGTGTTGGGGCGACCACCTCGATCCGTGGCAGGCGGCTGAGGACGACGCCTACGTGCAGGGCAAGCTCGACCTGCTGGAGAAGTACGGGCTGAAGGTGCACGCGATCTCGAACCACCTGAAGGGTCAGGCGGTCTGTGATGACCCGATCGACGGGCGTCACGAGGCGATCTTGTCGAGCCGGGTGTGGGGTGATGGTGACCCCGAGGGGGTGCGCCAGCGCGCGGCGGAGGAGATGAAGCTGACCGCGCGTACCGCGCAGCGCCTGGGTGTGGACACGGTGGTGGGGTTCACGGGTTCGGCGATCTGGAAGTACGTGGCGATGTTCCCGCCGGCGACCGAGGAGATGGTGGCGGCTGGGTATCGCGACTTCGCGGATCGGTGGAACCCGATCCTGGATGTCTTCGACGAGTGTGGGGTGCGGTTCGCCCACGAGGTGCATCCCTCGGAGATTGCTTATGACTACTGGACGACGGTGGCGACGTTGGAGGCGATCGGTCATCGTCCGGCGTTCGGGTTGAACTGGGATCCGAGTCACTTCGTGTGGCAGGACCTGGATCCGGTGGGGTTCTTGTGGGACTTCCGGGATCGGATCTACCACGTGGACTGCAAGGACGCGAAGCGTCAGGTGGGCAATGGTCGTAATGGTCGGTTGGGGTCGCACCTGCCGTGGGCCGATCCCCGGCGGGGGTGGGACTTCGTCTCGACCGGGCACGGGGATGTGCCGTGGGAGGCGTGTTTCCGGATGTTGAACACGATCGGGTACCAGGGTCCGATCTCGGTGGAGTGGGAGGACGCGGGGATGGACCGGTTGGTGGGGGCTCCGGAGGCGTTGGAGTTCGTGCGTCGGTTGGCCTTCGACCCGCCCTCGGCCGCGTTCGACGCCGCATTCTCGACCAGCTCCTGAGCCCCTCACCACCCCCCCTGCGGGTGCCATTTCGCGACATTTGCACGATTGCTAGTCAGAACTACTTGCCCTGATGACAGAAGACGCTCTACCTTGGGCGTGCGCACGCGCCCTGTGAGCGCAGTCACAACCAGGACGAGGGGACGACATGCCTGATCTCGGCAAGCGGGAGGACGCGTCATCGACGCCGGCCACCCCCGACGTCGACGGTGATGTGCTGTTGCAGATGAGTGGCATCGTGAAGGTGTTTTCGTCGGTGCGGGCGTTGGGTGGTGTTGATCTGGATGTTCGTCGCGGTGAGGTGCACTGTTTGTTGGGTCAGAATGGTGCGGGTAAGTCGACGATGATCAAGATCTTGTCGGCGTCCTACATCCCTGATGAGGGGTCGATGACGTGGAAGGGTGTGCCGGCGAGGTTCGCGAATCCGCAGGCCGCGATTGATGCTGGTGTGGCCACGATCTACCAGGAGCTTGATCTGGTGGATGGGTTGACGGTGGCGGAGAACATCTTTTTGGGTCATGAGGTTTCCACTGGCGGGTTCTCTCGTCGGGGTGCGGCGAATGCGCGGGCCCGGGAGATCCTGGCTCGTCTGGGTCACAGTGAGATCAGTCCGTCGCGGTTGGTGGGTGATTTGTCCCCGGCTGGGCAGCAGGTGGTCTCGATGGCTCGTGCGTTGTCGCACGAGGTGGATTTGTTGATCTTGGATGAGCCGTCGGCGGTGTTGGACCACGGTGAGGTGGAGAACCTGTTCCGGGTGGTGAAGAGCCTGACCGCCCAGGGGGTGGCGGTGGTCTACATCTCGCACCGGTTGGAGGAGATCCGCCAGATCGGGGATCGGATCACGGTGTTGAAGGACGGGGTGACGGTCGCGACGGGTTTGCCGGCGAAGTCGACCCCGACGGCGGATCTGATCAAGTTGATGACCGGTCGTGCGATCGAGTACGTGTTCCCCGAGCGTGCCGCTGGTGTGGTGGCGGTGGCTGAGCGCGAGGTGGTGCTGCAGGTCGAGGACCTCTGCCTGGCTGGTCATTTCGCTGGGGTGGACCTGGCGGTGCGGGCCGGGGAGATCGTGGGTCTGGCGGGTCTGGTGGGTTCGGGGCGCACGGAGATCTTGGAGACGATCTACGGTGCGCGTCGGGCTTCCTCGGGCACGGTGAGTGTGGATGGCACGCGGTTGCGTCGTGGTGCGGTTGATGCTGCGGTGCGTGCGGGGGTGGGTCTGGCTCCGGAGGAGCGCAAGAGTCAGGGTCTGTTGTTGGACCAGCCGGTCTTTGCCAACATCAGCGTGTCCTCGATGAGGTTGTTCCACCGGTTCGGGTTCATCCAGCGGGCCAAGGAGAAGGCGAAGGCCCGTGAGCTGGTCGATTCCCTCGACGTGCGTCCGCGCAACATCGCCCGTCACGTGCGCACGATGTCGGGGGGCAACCAGCAGAAGGTGGTCCTGGCGCGGTGGCTGCTGCGGGGTGTCGGGTGTTGTTGCTCGATGAGCCGACTCGTGGTGTCGATGTGGGCGCGCGTGCCGAGATCTACCGGTTGGTGCGTGACCTGGCTGACTCGGGGGTGGCGGTGGTCGTGGTCTCGAGCGAGGTCGAGGAGGTGCTCGGTCTGGCTGATCGGGTGCTGGTGGTGCGTGAAGGACGTGTGGTGCACGAAGCTGCTGCCGCTGAAATCGATGAGTCCCGGGTCCTGGACCTGGTGATGGAAGGAACCCCCGCATGAGCAACTCCACCGAGCGGCCCTCGGCCCTCGACAAGCACGACAAGCACAACACCGGTTCTGCCGGTTCTGGTGGTGCGCACGCTGGTGATCCGGTGGAGGCGTTGCCGGTGATCGAGTCGACTGAGTCCTCGCAGACGATGACGGCCTCGGGTCCCGGCGGTGCTGGTGGTGGTGGTGGTGCTGCGGGTGGTTCCACGATGGCGCGGTTGGCCGACATGGGGTTCTTCCGGATCATCGGTCTGGTCGTGGTGTTGTTGTTGATCGCGGTGGTGGGGACCATCACTGCGGGTGACCGGTTCCTGGCTGCGGACAACTTCCAGTCGATCCTGCGTCAGGGCACGGTGGTGGGGATCGTGGCGATCGGGATGACGTTCGTCATCACCGGTGGTGGCATCGACTTGTCGGTGGGTGCGGTGGTGGCGTTGTCCTCGGTGTGGGCCACGACGTTGGCCACCCAGGAGATGGCGGCTGACACGCACTGGTTGTTGTTGGTGCTGGCCGCGATCGCGGTGGGTGCGGGTGCGGGTCTGGTGAACGGGATCTTGATCGCCTACGGCAAGATCGTGGCGTTCATCGCGACGTTGGCGATGTTGGTCGCGGCGCGGGGGTTGGCTGAGATCATCTCCGAGAAGCGGACCCAGATCGTCAGCAGCAGTGACCTGCCGGGCTTCTACGACTTCTTCAACGCCAAGCCGCTGGGCATCGACATGCAGATCTGGTTGTTCGCGGTGGTCGCGGTGGGGGTGGGTGTGTTGTTGAACCGCACCACCTTCGGGCGGCGGACCTTCGCGGTCGGGGGCAACCCGGAGGCTGCTCGCCTGGCTGGGATCAACGTGCGTCGCCACACCGTGCTGCTCTACGTGCTGGTCGGGGTGTGCGCGGGTCTGGCGGCGTTGATCCTGATCGCCAAGACCACCACCGGGTCGGCCAACCACGCCGAGCTCCTCGAGCTCGACGCGATCGCGGCGGTGGTCATCGGCGGGACCCTGCTGGCCGGTGGTCGCGGCACGATCACCGGGACCGTGCTGGGGGTGTTGATCTTCAACACCCTGACCAACGTGTTCACCCTCAACAACCGCCCGCCCTCTGAGCAGGACGTGCTCAAGGGCGCCATCATCGTCGCCGCCGTCCTGCTCCAGCAGTGGTTGGCGTCTCGGAAGAGCACCACCTAGCCCCACCATCCGGGCGCCTCGGGGCCCAACCACATCCGGGCAGTTCTGCCCACCAGCTCAACTCAGGTCCAACTCAGGTTTTCAATGCGACAAACCCAAAGGGAGCACGACATGTCTTTGAAGTTCCTCTCCGCCCCGCGCGCCGGTGCGTACAAGTCGGCGAAGTTCACCGCGACCCTCGCGGTGGTCGCTGTGCTGGGTCTCAGTGCCTGCACCAGCAACGACTCCTCCGAGGAGGAGGGCAACCCGAACCTGTCCGGTGGTAACTCCGGTGCCGAGGAGGGCTCCAACGACGAGGCCGGTGACAAGATCACCATCGGTTTCTCCGCCCCCGCAGCCGACCACGGCTGGATGGCCTCGATCACCGAGTCCACCCGTGCGGTGGCCGAGCAGTACGACGACGTCGAGCTGGTGGTCTCGGAGGGCACCAACGACCCCAACGTGCAGATCGAGCAGATCAAGACCTTCATCAGCGACGGGGTCGACGCGATCGTGCTGCTGCCCTTCGACGGTGCCGCGCTGACCCCGGTCGCGCTCGAGGCGATGGAGGCCGGGATCCCGGTGGTCAACGTCGACCGCGAGTTCAGCGACCCCAACGCCGCGCGGGTCACGGTGCTGGGTGACAACTACGGCATGGGTGTCTCGGCCGGGGAGTTCGTGTGTGAGGACGCCGCGGGCAACGAGGACGCCGTGATCGGTGAGATCCAGGGCATCGCCTCGCTGCCGCTGACCCAGGACCGCAGCCAGGGCTTCGCCGACGCGCTGGCCGAGTGTGGCCTGGAGGTCGAGAACCAGGTCGAGGCCGCGTTCTCTGCCGACACCGGCCAGGAGGCCGCTGAGGGTCTGCTGCAGGCGCTGCCGAAGATGGACTACCTGTGGAACCACGACGACGACCAGGGTGTCGGCGTCATCGCTGCGATCGAGGCCGCGGGCCGCGATGAGTTCACCATGATCGGTGGTGCCGGCTCCCAGCAGGCGATGGAGTCCATCAAGGCCGGCAACAGCGTCTTGAAGGCCACCGTCATCTACCCCTCCACCCAGGGCGCCGACGGCCTCAAGCTGGCCCGCCTGCTGGCCCAGGACAAGAACGTCTCCGACCTCGTCGAGGTCGAGGTCCCCCGCACCGTGCAGCTCTTCGCCCCCGTCGTGACCGCCGACAACGTCGACGAGTACCTCCCCACCGCGTTCAAGTCCTGACCCACTGAACACCCGGTCGTCCCGGACCGCCGCCCCCCGGCGGTCCGGGACGGCCGGACGTCCGACGTTTGGAGCCCCACCATGACCAGCCCGTTCAACCTCGGCACCGACGGCGGTCCCGAACCTCGTCGCCTCAACGTCGGCATGGTCGGCCATGCCTTCATGGGCGCCGCCCACTCACAGGCCTGGCGTTCAGCCGGACGCTTCTTCGACCTGCCCCTCAACCCCGTGATGCAGGTCCTCGGCGGGCGCGACATGGCCCGCACCGCGGCCGCGGCCGAGAAGCTGGGCTGGCTCGACTGCGAGACCGACTGGCGCCGGCTGGTCGAGCGCGACGACGTCGACCTGGTCGACATCTGCACGCCGGGCGACACCCACGCCGAGATCGCCATCGCGGCGCTCGAGGCCGGCAAGCACGTGCTGTGCGAGAAGCCGCTGGCCAACTCGGTCGCCGAGGCCGAGGAGATGGTCCGCGCGGCCGAGGCGGCCGCCGCCCACGGCGTGCGCGCCATGGTCGGCTTCACCTACCGCCGCGTCCCCGCCATCGCGCTGGCGCGCCGGATGGTGGCCGAGGGCCGGCTGGGCGACATCCGCCACGTCCGCGCCCAGTACCTCCAGGACTGGATCGCCGACCCCGAGGCGCCGCTGTCGTGGCGCCTGGAGCGCGACAAGGCCGGCTCCGGTGCTCTCGGCGACATCGGCGCGCACATCATCGACCTGGCCCAGCACATCACCGGTGACCACATCGCCGAGGTCTCCGGCCAGCTCGAGACCTTCGTCAAGGAGCGCCCGCTCGCCGCCGAGCACGCCGGGCTCTCCGGCACCGCCTCGGCCGAGCGCGGCCAGGTGACCGTCGACGACGCGGCCCTGTTCCTGGCCCGGTTCCGCGGCGGCGCCGCCGGCATCTTCGAGGCCACCCGCTTCGCCACCGGCCGCAAGAACGCGATCCGTCTCGAGCTCAACGGCTCGAGGGGCAGCCTCGCCTTCGACTTCGAGGACATGAACGTCCTGGAGTACTTCGACGCCGAGGAGCCCGACGAGACCGCCGGCTTCCGCCGGATCCTGGTCACCGAGCCCACCCACCCCTACGTCGCGGCGTGGTGGCCCCCGGGCCACGGCCTCGGCTACGAGCACGGCTTCACCCACCAGGCCGTCGACCTGGTGACGGCGATCGCCGAGGGCACCGACCCCACCCCCGGGTTCGCCGAGGGCCTCCAGGTCCAGCGCGTCCTGGGCGCCGTCGAGGTCAGCTCCGACACCCGGCAGTGGCAGCAGGTCCCCGCGTGAGGGACCCCCTCCCGCGCTGAGACACCCGACCCGAACGACCCGGCCCGCCCCAGGCGCGCCGGGTCGTCGGCGTTCCCGACCCTTCTGTGCCAACGACTTGCCAAAATAAGACGAGGTCCGGGGCACTTATGTATTGACGTCGGCAAAACCCTCTCCCTAGTGTGACGACCGTCACGGGCGGCTCCTCGGGCCACCGGTCTTCGCGAAAGGGCTCTCTGCGCGCATGGCACATGATTCGGCACTCCCCGGGGGCACCCGCCCTCGCCGTTCCCCCTCGACGGCCGCCCCCGGCGCCGACCCGTCCCCGCGCCGCGGGTTCGCGGTCGGTCTGGTGCTGGCCCTGGCCGCCGGCCTGTTCGGCATGCTGCCCGCCCGCGCCGAGGCTGCCCCCGCCGTCCCGGTGCCGCCGCGCTGCCCGACGTCGCCGCCGCGGCCCCCGCCGCGGCCGCCGCGGCCGCGCCCGACCTCAGCAAGTTCCAGAAGGTCGTCCTGGGTCAGGGGAGCACCCTGGGCGAGGTCATGGAGCTCACCGTCGCGCCCGACGGGCGGGTCTTCTTCATCACCCGCGCCGGCGACATCCAGATGTACGACCCGACCGACGGGTCCATCGAGATCATCATGCTCGCCGCTCAGCTGAACGTGTGGAGCGGTCTGGAGGACGGCGGCCTCGGGATCACCCTCGACCCCGACTTCGCCACCAACAACCACCTCTACGTCTACTACGCCCCGCAGCCGAAGGCCCTCAACGCCAACCGGCTCTCGCGGCTGACGCTCGTCGAGGACGCGCAGACCGGCGAGGTCTCGATCGAGAAGTCCTCCGAGAAGGTCATCCTCCAGGTCGGCACCCAGCGCAACATCTGCTGCCACTCGGCCGGCTCGCTGCAGTTCGACGGCGACGGCGTGCTCCACCTCACCACCGGCGACAACACCTCCTCCTCCGACAACGGCGGGTTCTCCCCGCACGACGAGCGCGCGGGTCGCAACGACTACGACGCCCAGGACTCCGCCGGCAACACCAACGACCTGCGCGGCAAGATGCTGCGGATCATCCCCCGCGCCGACGACCTCGGCGACGAGAACCCGCCCGAGAGCAGCCCCGGCATGTCCTACGACATCCCCGACGGCAACCTCTTCGGCGAGGGCAACAGGTACCCCACCGCGAAGTACCCCGCCGCCGACGCGGCCAAGACCCGGCCCGAGATCTACGTGATGGGCCTGCGCAACCCCTACCGCCTCGGCACCGACCCCGAGTCCGACGCCGTCTACTGGGGCGAGGTCGGCCCCGACTCGCGCAGCAACGACCCGGGCCGCGGCCCGCGCCACCAGGAGGAGTTCAACCGCACCACGGAGGCCATGAACGGCGGCTGGCCCTACTGCGGTGGTGAGGTCGGCGACGACCTGACCGACCAGGGCTTCGGCGGTGCCTACGTCGACTGGGACTTCACCGCCAACCGCGCGCGGACCAACCCCGACGGCAGCCTCAAGCGCTTCCCGTGCAACGACCCCGAGGGCATGCGGGGCGTCAACGACTCGCCCAACAACACCGGCCTGACCGACCTGCCCCCGATGACCGACGCCTGGATCCCCTACTCCACCTCGGCGCCGTTCAAGTACCCGCAGGTCGAGGGCTCGACCCCGACCGGCGCGCAGGTCTACCGCCAGTCGCGCAACACCACCGCCAAGGACACCGCCTTCCCGGCCGACTACGAGGGCTCGGTCTTCATCTCCGAGATGAGCCGGGGGTGGATCAAGGAGGTCCGCACGAACCCGGACGGCTCCATCGCCTCCATCAACGACTTCATGAGCGGCTTCTTCGCCCCCGGTGACATGGAGTTCGGCCCCGACGGCTCGCTCTACGTCCTCGAGTACGGCTCCGGCTTCTTCTCCGGCTCGCCCGACACCAAGCTCGTCCGCGTCGACTACGCCGTCAACGGCTCCGCCCCGCAGGTCAAGGTCACCGCGACCCCGGCCGAGGGCGGCGTCCCGCTCGACGTCGCGTTCTCGAGCGCCGGCACCTCCGACCCCGACGGCGACGCGCTCACCTACGCCTGGGACTTCGACGGCAACGGCAGCACCGACGCCACGACGGCCAACGCCACCCACCGCTACACCGCGGCCGGCGACTACCAGGCCACGCTGAAGGTCACCGACGCCACCGGCAAGATCGCCACCGGCCAGGTCATCGTCAACGTCGGCAACACCCGGCCCGTCCTGGACTTCAACGCCCCGATCGACGGCGGCTTCTTCGCCCCGGGTGACGACGTCGACTACGACGTCGACGTGACCGACCGCGAGGAGACCGTCGACTGCGCCCGGGTCGAGGTCTCCGAGGGCCTGGGCCACGACGTCCACGCGCACCCGTTGCAGAGCCAGCTCGGCTGCACCGGCACCATGACGATGTCCGACTCGACCGACCACGGCGAGGACGCCAACATCTACGGCCAGCTCGCGGCGACCTACGCCGACGGCGGCGGCAGCGCGGGCGCCAACGACCCGCTCGTGGGCCGCGACCTGATCACCCTGCAGCCCAAGCGCAAGCAGGCCGAGCACGCCAACGGCCGCTCCGGGGTCAGCGAGACCGGCTACGACGACAAGTCCGGCACGCGGCCCGGGGCCGGCGGCATCATCACCGGCATGGGCAACGGCAACCACGTGTCCTACAGCCCGATGAGCCTCGCCGGGATGCAGTCGATCTCGGTCACCTACTCCGGCTCCCCGGCCGACGGTGCCGCCATCGAGGTGCGCGCGGGCGCGGCCAACGGCCCCGTGGTCTCCCGGATCGCCCTCGACGGCTCGACGCAGGGCCTGTACTTCTACAAGACCGTCACCGGCGCGATCACCAGCCGGGAGGCCGACCAGGGCGGCCGCGGGCTGTTCTTCGTCTACACCGGCAACGGCGAGATCAACTTCGACGAGGTCCGCTTCACCGGCGACGGCATCGCCTCCAACGTCGCGCCGTTCATCACCGCGGCGAGCGCCACGCCGGCCGAGGGCTCGGCCCCGCTCGACGTCTCCTTCACCGCCCAGGCCACCGACAACGACGGCGACGCGATCACCTACGCCTGGGACTTCGGCGTCGCCGGCACGGACGCCGACAAGGCCACCGGCCAGACGGTCTCCTACACCTACGCGACCGCCGGCAGCTACACCGCTACCGTCACCGCGACCGACACCACCGGCAAGGCCAGCACCCGCACTGTCGCGGTCGTCGTGCGCCGCGCCTGCGCCAGCCTGCCGACCGCGGACGCCGGCTACGAGCTGCTCTTCAACGGCCGCAACCTCGACGGCTGGAAGCAGTCCGGACCGGGCGGCTTCACCGTCGAGGACTGCGCCATGACGTCCTTCGGCGGCCTCGGCCTGCTGTGGAACGACACCCAGGAGTTCGCGGACTACTCGATGAAGCTGCAGTTCAAGCTCAGCGACGAGGGCGACAACTCCGGCGTCTTCACCCGCTTCCCCGACCCGGGCAACGACCCGTTCGTCGCCGTCGACAACGGCCACGAGATCCAGATCAAGGAGGGTCAGCCGAACGACGAGCCGCAGAAGACGGGCTCGGTCTACAACTTCGACCGCGAGGACGCGCGCAACGCCCGGCCGATCGGTGAGTGGAACGACTACGAGATCCGCGTCGTCGGCCAGACCTACGTGATGACCCTGAACGGGGTCGAGGTCAACCGCTACACCTCCGACGGCTCGCGCGGCACCAGCGGCTACGTCGGCCTGCAGAACCACGGCAACGCCGACGTCGTCTCCTTCCGCAACGTGCAGATCCGCGAGCTCGACGTCGACGAGCCCTTCGTCAACACCGTCGCGGTCGACCCCGTCCGCGGTGGCGCCCCGCTCGAGGTGACCTTCACCGCCGAGGGCGTCGACCGCCAGGACGACGCGCTCACCTACGACTGGGACTTCGGTGACGGCTCCGCCGTCGTGACCGGTGCTGCCGCCGAGGTGCAGCACACCTACACCGAGGAGGGCTCCTTCACCGCCGAGGTCACCCCCGTCGACGCCGACGGCACCCGTGGCGCCACCTTCACCGCCCGCAGCGTGACCGTGCTGACCGACCCGGTCCCGACGGCCGCCGCGGCCCCCAGCTGCGGGATCGCGCCCGTCGAGGTGTCCTTCACCGGCGGCGCCACCGACCCGCAGGACCAGGCCGTCACCTACGCCTGGGACTTCGGCGTCGACGGCACGACCGAGGACACCTCCACCGAGCAGAACCCCACCTACACCTACGCCGCGGCCGGTCGCTACACCGCGACCCTCACCGTGACCGACCCCGACGGCAACACCGGCACCACGACCGTCGCGGTGCGTGCCCTCGAGTCCGGCGTGTGCCGGGCCGTGGCCGACCTGACGTCGTTCTTCAACAACGACGGCATCTCGACCCACGCCAACCCGGGCAACGGCAACTTCGACGGCGGTGGCTGGGCCTACGCCAGCGAGACCCTCCCCGAGGGCGTCCGCGCCAACGGCGGCCCGCTCGTCGTCGACGGCGTCGACCACGAGTTCCCGAGCCCGGTCGACGGCGTCAACAACAACGTCGAGGCCGCCGGCCAGACCATCCCGCTGCCGACCGGTCGCTTCTCCGGCCTGAGCATCATCGCCTCGGCCCACAACGGCGACGTCCAGCAGCCGGCCACGATCACCTACGGCGACGGCACCACCTCCACGGTGCAGCTGCGCTTCACCGACTGGGCGGTCTCGCCCAAGTTCGGCGAGACCGTCGCCGCCGACATGCCGCACCGCCACGACGCCGGCGGTGACACCGGCCCGCGGGTGTTCCTGTGGGCCCAGCAGGTCGCCGTCCAGGACAAGGACCTGGTCAGCATCACCCTGCCCAACGACCCGAAGCTGCACGTGTTCGCGATCTCGGGCGTGCTGCCCGGTGAGGAGCCGCCGTGCGACCAGCGCCGCTCCGACGAGTTCGACGACGACGAGCTGCTCGACAGCTGCCGCTGGAACATCCGGCGCGAGGACGCCTCGCTCTACGAGGTCGGCGACGGCGTGCTGAGCCTGCAGGCCGGGCCCGGCGAGTACTCCACGGCACCCAACGTCATCACCCAGGCCACGCCCGAGGGGGAGTGGGCGGTCACGACCAAGCTCTCCTTCGACCCGACCGAGGAGGGCCAGCAGGCCGGACTCGTGGTCGCCGGCGCCGGTGGGTCCGGCTTCGCGAAGCTGATGTTCGTGCGCAAGAGCACCGGCGGCAACGAGTGGATCGAGTTCCTCAAGAGCAGCGACCCGAACAACACCTTCGACTTCAACGGCGACTGGCACACCGGTGGGAGTGACTTCGGCGGCCCGTTCCTGCCGACCGACTTCCCGACGACGTTCTGGCTGCGGATGAGCTCGGACGGCACCAACCTGACCGGTGCCTACTCCACCGACGGGGAGACCTTCACCCAGGTCGGCATCCCGCGGGCCCTCGAGGGGATCACCTCCCCGCGGGTCGGCGTGATGGCCCTGCGCGGCGCCGCCGCGACGGCTCCCGCCGCCGACTACGAGTACGTCCGCTTCGACGGCGAGCCGGTCCTCGAGTACCCGGTGGTCCCGATCGCCGAGCCCACCACGACCAGCTGCTCGCGCGGCGACGACTTCGCCGCCGCCCTCAGCACCGATCGCTGGAACGGCATCCTGCGCGAGAACCCCGACCTCTGGGAGGTCACCGGCGGCAACCTGGAGCTGCAGACCGGCCCCGGCGAGCTGACGGAGGGTTCGCCCAACCTGATCCTCCAGGACCTGCCGGACGGCGCCTACACGGCCGTCACCAAGCTGACGTTCCCGAGCACCGCCCAGGGTCAGCAGGCCGGCCTCGTCCTGCACGACCCGACCGGCGGCGGCTACCTCAAGCTGGCCTTCGTCAACAAGGGCAGCGGGAACCGCTGGGTCGAGTTCCTCCGCAACTCCGGTGGTCAGAACGACTTCTCGGGCAACTGGCACTCCGGCCCGGGCGGCGACTTCGGTGGCCCGTTCCTGCCGGCCGACTTCCCCGAGACCGTCCACCTGCGCCTCTCCTCGGTCGACGGCGTCACCTTCCGTGGCGAGTACTCCGTCGACGGCGAGACCTGGCAGTCCGCCGGTGACGACCGGGCCGGGTTCGGTGCCGACTCCTTCGTCGGCCCCTACGCCCTGCGCGGACCCGCCGGCACCGCCGTCGCCACGGCGAAGTTCGCCTGGTTCGGCGCCGCCCCCGAGCGCGAGTGCGGCGACAACACCGCACCCGAGGTGACCGCGTCGGCCACGCCGATATCCGGCACCGCCCCGCTCGAGGTCGACCTCAGCGCCGTCGGCACCGACGCCGACGACGACGAGCTCACCTACGCCTGGGACTTCGGGGTGGCCGGCGACGCCGACACCGCGACCGGCGCGGACGCGACCTTCACCTACACCGCGGCCGGCACCTACACCGCCACGGTCACCGCGACCGACACCGCCGGGGCCACCGCCACCGACACCGTCGAGATCACGGTCGAGGGCGCGTCGCAGAACCGCACCTGGGTCGTCGACGCCGTCGACAGCGCGACCAACAACCAGTGGGTCTCGGCCGACAACGGCACCTCCGAGGTGACGATCAAGGTGGGCGACACCGTCGAGTGGCAGTTCGACCGGGCCACCATGGCCCACGACCTGACCTCGCAGAACACCGGCGCCACCTGGAACCCGCCCCTGCAGGAGTACCGCGACCCGAACGGGACGCCGATCCGGCGCACCTTCACCACGCCGGGCACCTACCACTACTGGTGCACGATCCACGGCGCCACGATGCGCGGCACCGTGGTGGTCGAGGCCGCCGCAGGCAACCGGGCGCCCACGGCCACGCCGCTGGTGGAGCCGACCGCCGGTGCCGCCCCGCTGTACACCCACTTCGAGGCACGCGCCACCGACCCGGACGGCGACCCGCTGACCTACCTCTGGGACTTCGGCGAGTCGAACCTGCCGGCCGACACCTCCACGTCGTCGCACGCGCACCACAACTACGCGACCCCGGGCCGCTTCACGGCGAGCCTGACGGTCAGCGACGGCAAGGGCGGGCAGTTCAAGCGCAGCTGGCCGATCACCGTCACCGGTGGGGTCAAGCCGATCGTCACCGCCAGCGGCGCCCCGACCACCGGGACCGCACCGCTCAACGTGCTGTTCCAGGGCGGTGCCACCGACGAGCAGGGCGGCCAGATCACCTACGGGTGGGACTTCGGGGTGCCGGGGACCGACGACGACACGTCGCCCTTCGCCCGCACCACCTACACCTACATGGAGGCCGGCACCTACACGGCCGTGCTGACCGCCACCGACCCCGAGGGCAACACCGGGACCGCCAGCGTCCAGGTCGTGGTCGGTGAGGGAGCCGGTGAGGTCGTGCTGCCGGAGATCGCCGCGACGGCCACGCCGTCGACGGGGACCGCGCCGCTCGACGTCGAGCTCTCCACCGAGGTGACGACCGAGGGCACGTTCGAGGCCTTCGCCGACGGGACCACCGCCTACCCGGACCTCACCGGGTCGGCCCAGATGGTCCGCAGCCGCGGGGAGACCTACACGACCCTCGACGTCACCGGCGTGAAGCCGAACGCCAACCACATGGTCCACGTGCACGAGGAGACGTGCGCCTCCAACAACGGCGGCGCGCACTTCCGCTTCGACGAGACCCAGCCGTTCGCCGAGGCCAACGAGATCTGGCTGCCGTTCACGGCCGACGCCACCGGTGCCAGCACCCTGGTCGAGGACACGATGCCGATCCGGGCCGGCGCCAAGGCCGTCTCGATCGTCATCCACGACCCCGACAACGGCGCGAAGCGGATCGGCTGCGTCGACCTGGCGCCCAGCACCGCCGACCTGACCTACGACTGGGACTTCGGCGACGGCACCACGGGCACCGGTGCCGACCCCGACCACACCTACGCCGAGCCGGGTACCTACACGGCCACGGTCACGGTCGGCAGCGTCCACGCCGGCCACATGCCCGGCCACGACGCCACCACCACGGCCGAGGTCGAGATCGTGGTCGAGGACGGGGAGACGCCGGACACCACGGCGCCCCAGACCACCGTCACCGCCGGGCCGACCGGCACCGTCCGCAGCACGACGGCGACGTTCCGGCTGGCCTCCGACGAGTCCGGCACCTTCGAGTGCCGCCTCAACGGCGGCGCGTGGCGCCCCTGTGCGTCGCCCGCGACCTTCACCAACCTGCGCCAGGGTGCGCAGCGCCTCGAGGTCCGTGCGGTCGACGCGGCCGGCAACGAGGACGCCACGCCGGTCGTGCGCACCTGGAAGGTCGACACCCAGGGCCCCGTGGTCAAGAACCTCGGGCCTCGGGGCACCACCCGGGACCGCACCCCGACCGTGCGCGCCGTCGTCCGCGACCAGGGCTCGGAGCTGGCTCGCCGCCACCTCACCCTGCGCATCGACGGGAAGAAGGTCGGCGTGCGCTACGACGCGCGCACCGACCGGATGACCTGGACCTCGGGACGCGCGATGTCGATCGGACGCCACACCGTGCGCCTGGTCGTCGTCGACGCCGTCGGCAACCGCACCACCAAGACCTGGCGCTTCACCGTCCGCCGATGACCAGGTCCCGGCACCACTCTCTCCGCACCACACCACTCGCAGAAGGCAGGACAGCATGATCAGGTTCCGAACACCCGCGGCCCGCGTACGCGGGGTGATCGCCGGGGTGGCAGCCCTCGCGGTCACCGGCGGCGTCATGGCCGCCGCCCCAGCATCGGCGGCCCCGGCCGCCGCCGCGCCGGCGATCTCGTCGAGCAGCCTGTCGTCGGCGCAGGCCGCGCCGACGACGTCCGGAGCGGCCGCGCCGGCCGCTTCGGCGGCCCCGGCCGCCGCTGCGGCCCCGGCCGCAGCGGCAGCCGCCGCGGCCGAGCCGGAGTACGACGTCCTGGTCTTCAGCAAGACCGCGGGCTTCCGGCACGGCTCGATCGGCGCGGGCATCCGCTCGATCCAGCGGCTCGGTGCCCAGTACGGCTTCACCGTGACGGCCACCGAGGACGCCACGACGTTCACCACGGCCAACCTGGCGCAGTACGAGGCCGTCGTCTGGCTCTCCACCACCAGCGACGTCCTCAACGCCACCCAGCAGGCGGCGTTCGAGGACTACATCCAGGCCGGCGGCGGCTACGTCGGCGTGCACGCGGCGTCCGACACCGAGTACAGCTGGCCCTGGTACGGCAAGCTGGTCGGTGCCTACTTCCGCAACCACCCCAACGGCACCCCGACCGCGACGGTGCGCTTCGAGGACAAGACGACCCCCTCGACCTGCGCCATGCCGGACAGCGTGAGCCGCACCGACGAGTGGTACAACTTCCAGCCGACCGAGGGCACCTTCGCCGGTGGACCCCTCCCGTTCCCGGGCGGCAACGGCCCCGCGACGGTGCCGGACTACTCCCCGCGCAGCAACTCCAACATCAACGTGCTCGCCACGGTCGACGAGTCGACCTACGACGAGGTCGACGGCAACACCACCGACGACGACCACCCGATCGCCTGGTACCAGGAGTACGACGGCGGCCGCAGCTTCTACACCGGCGGTGGCCACACCGACGCCTCCTTCAGCGAGCCGCTCTTCGAGCTGCACCTGCTCGGCGGCATCCAGTACGCTGCCGACCAGGCGCCCACCGCGTGCACCGAGCTGCCGCCCACCGACGCCTCCTTCGAGCAGGTCACCCTGGCCAAGGGCGTCGACAAGGTCGGCGAGCCGATGAGCATCTCGGTGCTGCCCGACGGCCGGGTGCTGCACAACGCCCGCGACGGCCGGATCTTCCTGACCGACCTCGAGGGCAACACCACGCTCCTCTACGACGTGCCGATCTACTCCCACGACGAGGACGGGCTGCAGAGCCTCACGGTCAGCCCGAACTTCGAGGAGGACGGCTGGGTCTACCTCTACTACGCCCCGCCGCTGGACACCCCGGCCGGTGACGCGCCCAACGACGGCACCGAGGCCACCTTCCAGGCGTGGAAGGGACACAACGTCCTGACCCGGATGAAGATGGTCGACGACGACCTGGTCCCCTCGACCGAGCAGGAGCTGCTCCAGGTCGAGGCCGACCGCGGCATCTGCTGCCACGCCGGCGGCGCCATCGACTTCGACGCCGACGGCAACCTCTACCTCTCCACCGGCGACGACTCCAACCCGTTCGCCTCCGACGGCTACGCGCCGCTCGACGAGCGGCTGACCCGCAACCCGTCCTACGACGCCCAGCGCAGCTCGGCCAACACCAACGACCTGCGCGGCAAGGTGCTGCGGATCAAGCCCGACGCGACCGCCGCGACCTACACGGTGCCCGGCGGCAACCTCTTCCCGGAGGCGGCCGACACCGGCGACAAGACGCGCCCGGAGATCTACGCGATGGGCTTCCGGAACCCGTTCCGGATGACCGTCGACAAGGAGACCGGCTACGTCTACCTCGGTGAGTACGGGCCCGACGCCGGCAGCGCCAACCCCAACCGGGGCCCCGGCGGCATCGTGGAGTTCAACCAGATCCGCTCGGCCGGCAACTTCGGCTGGCCCTACTGCACCGGCCTCAACACCGCGGCCGAGACCTACAACAGGTGGAACTTCGCCACCAACGCCACCGGCCCCAAGTTCAACTGCGCGGCCCCGGTCAACAACAGCCCGCACAACACGGGCCTGACCAACCTGCCGCCGGCCCAGCCGGCCTGGATCAAGTACGACGGCGGCAGCGTCACCTACAACGGCGTCACCACCGACGAGTTCGGCAGTGGCGGCGAGGGCCCGATGGCCGGTCCGGTCTACAACTACGACCCCGACCTCGACTCCGACGTCAAGTTCCCCGAGTACTTCGACAACCACTTCTTCGCCGGTGAGTGGACCCGAGGCTGGATCCGCGACATCGCCCTGGACGCCGAGGGCGACGTGTCGAGCATCGACCCGTTCTTCGACTCCTCGACGCTCTACGCCGCGATGGACATGGAGTTCGGGCCGGACGGCTCGCTGTACGTCCTCGACTACGGCAACGGTGGGTACTTCACCGGCAACGAGAACTCCGCGGTCTACAAGATCAACGCGATCAACGAGGGCGCCCGCTCGCCCTCGGCGTCGGCCCGGGCCACCCCCGACTCGGGTGTCGCGCCGCTGCCGGTCCAGTTCTCAAGCGAGGGTTCGAGCGACCCCGACGAGGGTGACTCGATCGCGTCCTACGCCTGGGACTTCCAGAACGACGGGACCGTCGACTCCACCGAGGCGAACCCGACGTTCACCTACACCACCAACGGTGTCTACGACGCCCGCCTGGTCGTCACCGACACCACCGGACGCACCGGTGTCGCCACCGCGGTCGTCACGGTCGGCAACACCCGGCCCACCGTCGAGCTCGAGCTGCCCCCGAACGGCGGGTTTTTCGAGTTCGGTGACGCGGTGCGGGTCAAGGTCAACGTGACCGACCCCGAGGACGGCGTGATCGACTGCTCGAAGGTCGAGATCGACTACATCCTCGGTCACGACTCGCACGGTCACCCGCTCAGCTCGGCGACCGGTTGCGACGTCGTCCTGCAGACGGTCAAGGACGAGGGCCACGACGCCTCGGCCGACATCTTCGGCGTCATCAACGCCAGCTACACCGACGAGGGCGCGGGCACCATCCGCACGCTCAGCGGTGAGGACGAGGTCGTGCTGCAGCCCAAGCGCAAGCAGGCCGAGCACTTCGACACCCAGCAGGGCGTGGCCACCGAGGCGACGACCGACCCGCAGGGTGGGGCGCGCAACGTGTCCAACATCGACGCGGGCGACCACGTCTCCTACGGCCCGATCAGCCTGTTCCAGGTCCCGCAGCTGCGCTTCCGCGTGGCCTCGGGCGGCGCGGGTGGCACCATCGAGGCCCACCTCGACAGCCCGACCGGTCCGCTGGCCGGCTCGGTCGACGTCCCGGTGACCGGTGGCTGGCAGTCCTGGCAGACCGTGGCGATGGACGTCGCCGCGTCGGCCCAGGAGGGCACGCACGAGCTGTTCCTGGTCTTCACCAACGACAACCCGGCCGCGACGGGGCTGTTCAACCTGAACTTCTTCGACGCCGCCGGCAAGGGTGTCTCGATCAACTCGAAGCCGCAGGTCGGCGCGACGGGCACGCCCACCCAGGGCTCCTCGCCGCTCACCGTCGACTTCACGGGCTCGGCGACCGACTTCGACGGCGACGCGCTCACCTACGCCTGGGACTTCGGCGTCCCCGGTGACGCCGACACCGCCACCACGCTGAACGCGCAGTGGACCTACACCGAGCCGGGCAGCTACACCGCGCGACTCACGGTGACCGACGCCCAGGGCGCCACCGCGTCGTCCACGGTGCCGATCCGGGTGCTGAGCACCTGCGGCACCCAGCAGTCCGACGAGTTCGACGGCACCTCGCTCGACGGCAAGTGGCAGGTGATCCGTCCCAGCGGCAACATCGCCGTGACCGGCGGCAGCCTCACGATGCCGATCGACACCGGGAGCCTGTACGGGCCCGGCGGCAACGCCAAGGACGTCGTCGTCCAGGCCGCGCCCGACGGAGCGTGGGAGGTGACCGCCAAGGTCACCGCCGACGTGTCCGAGAACTACCAGCAGGCCGGTCTGCGGCTCTACTCCGACGACGAGAACTGGGCCTCGGTCCACCTCATCTCGGCCGGTGGGGCCCGCGACGTCGAGTTCATCTACGAGACGCAGGGCAGCGCGCGCAACAACGCCGAGGACAAGCTCGGCGGCGTCCCGGCCGGCTTCCCGACGACGTACTACGTGCGTCTGACCTCCGACGGCACCGACCTGCGGGCGTCGTACTCGACCGACGGCGAGACCTTCGCCCCGGTCGGCCGTCCGGCCCCGATGGGCACCATGCCCTCGCCCAAGGTGGGACCGACCGCGGTCTCCGGAGGCGCTGTCGGCACCCCGACGGTGGCCTTCGACTGGATCCGCTTCGACCCCGACGGGACGAGCGGCGCCGCCGGGCCGCGCGACGACTTCGACGGCACCTCGCTCGACGAGTGCCGCTGGAACGCCATCGTGCGTGAGGACCCGGACGCCTACGAGGTCGCCGGTGGCGCCCTGACCATCCAGGGTGCGCCCGCCGACCTCTACACGGCCTCGGCGAACCAGGACCAGGCGACCAACCTGATCCTGCAGTCCGACGCCAACACCACGGAGGACTACTCGATCGAGACGCAGCTGTCGGCGACCTACACCGACGGCTACGGCCAGGCGGGTCTGCTCATCTACGGCGACGACGACAACTACGTCAAGCTCGACCCGGTGGCCGACGTCGACCGCCCCACCGAGAGCTTCAACCGCATCGAGCTCCGGTCGGAGTCCAACGCGGCGATCCTCAACCCGCAGCCCGAGGTCGTCGTGCCGCCGAACGTCTCGACGTTCAAGCTGCGCATCACCAAGACGGGCACGTCCTACCTGGGCGAGGTCGACTTCGGTGGCGGCTGGGTCACGGTCGGCACCGTGTCGAACCCGACGGCCGACATGGACTTCGGGGTCTTCTCCCTGGGCGTCCAGCAGAGCGGCCAGTCGGGGACCTTCGACTACTTCGAGGTCACCGGCGCGGGCACCGAGAACCGGGCACCCGTCGCCGACGACGACACCGCCACCACGGAGCAGGGCATCGCCCTGGACGTGCCGGTGCTGGTCGGGGACACCGACCCCGACGGTGACGACCTCACCGTCACCGCGGTCACCGACCCGGCGAACGGGACCACGGCGATCAACGCCGACGGCACCGTGCGCTACACGCCGGGCGCCGGGTTCACCGGCACCGACACCTTCGGCTACACCGTCTCCGACGGAGAGCTGACCGACACCGCCACGGTGACGGTCACGGTGACCGAGCCGTGCGGCCCGACGTCCTCCGACGACACCTTCGAGGGCACCGCGCTCGACAAGTGCCGCTGGGACGCCATCCAGGCCGAGGACACCACGAAGTACACGGTGGTCGATGGTGAGCTGCGGCTCACCACGACGCCCGGCGAGATCTACCTGGCCGGGACGGCGAAGTCGAACTACATCCTGCAGTCGGCCTCGCACGCCGGCGACGACTTCGTCCTCGAGACCGGGCTCGACGCCTCGGCCCTGACCGGTGGCTACAGCCAGGCCGGGATCATGGTCTACGGCGACGACGCCAACTACGTGAAGCTCGACTTCCTGACCGGGGAGAACGCCGGCTCGGCCATCAAGGTCGAGATGCGCTCCGAGGTGGGTGACGTCATCGTCGGCAACCTGCCGGAGACGACGCTGGCCGCCGGCCAGGGCGCCGACCTGCGGCTCCGGCTGACCAAGGCCGGCTCGACGTACTCCGGCGAGTTCTCGGTCGACGGCGGCACCACCTGGACCGCCCTGGCCAGCACCGTCAGCAACGAGATGACGAAGCCCAGCTTCGGCGTGTTCGCGGCCGGGGTGCAGGACAGCGGCGACGTCGTGTCGTTCGACTACTTCACCGTCGACGGCGAGGACCCGCTCAACGCCGCCCCGGTGGCGGCCGACGACAACGCCACCACCGTCCAGGACACCGCGGTCTCGGTCGACGTGCTGGCCAACGACACCGACGCCGACACGGGAGCAACCCTCACCGTGGAGTCGGTGACGACGCCGGCGCACGGCACCGCGACCATCGCCGGTGACGGCAGCGTCACCTACACGCCGGCCGCCGGCTACACGGGGAGCGACACGTTCGACTACGTCGTCTCCGACGGCACCGACACCGACACCGGCACCGTCACGATCACCGTGACCGCGGCGCCGGCCGGGGTCACCGACACCCGCATCACGTCGGCGCCGAGCGGTACCACCCGGTCCCGGACCGCGACCCTGCGGTTCACGGCCACCGGTCCCGCTGCCGGACAGGCGACGTTCGAGTGCTCGATCGACGGCTCGGCGTACGCGGCCTGCACCTCGCCGAAGACCTTCGGCAACCTCAAGGACGGCCGGCACACCGTGCGGGTCCGCTCCGTGAGCGCCGGCGGCGTCGACGCCTCCCCGGCGACGGCGACCTGGACGGTCGACGCGACCGGCCCGAAGGTCGTCGGGACGAGCCCGAAGGGCACGACCCGCGACCGGACGCCGACCATCAAGGCCAAGGTCACCGACGGCACCTCCGGCGTCCGCGCCGGCAGCCTGAAGGTGTTCATCGACGGCAAGCGGGTCTCCCCGGTCCGCTACGTGAAGGCGACCGGTCGACTGACGGCCACGCCGAAGCGGGCGCTCGGGTTCGGCCGCCACACCGTCCGCGTGGTCGCCGTCGACACCGCCGGCAACCAGACGGCCACGACCTGGAGGTTCACCGTCCGCCGCTGACGGACCCTCCCGGCCCCTGACGGACGCCGGCCACCACCCGACCTGCTCGGGGGGTGGCCGGCGTTCGTGCGTCCCGCCCCCGGAGGTTGAGCAAGCGAGCGCCGACGAAACCATTCGTGCGTCCCGCCCCCCGGAGGTTGAGCAAGCGAGCGCCAGCGAGCGCCGACGAAACCCCCGGGGTTCCTGCGTCCCGGCCCCCGGACGCCCCGGTCCCTCGGTCGTCCCGGTCCCCGGAGGTTGAGCAAGCGAGCGCCAGCGAGCGCCGACGAAACCCCGGTCCTCGATCGCCAGCCGGCCGGGTCGGCTCAGCCCCGGCGGGCCTGCGATCTCACACGTGGGTCGCGGCTCCGTTCAGCCGTGCCGCCCGCTCGACCACCGATGGTCCGACCGGCCCACGCCAGCTCGGACCGCCGGGTCAGATGGCCTGGCTGACCGGGTTGGCGAGCATCGCGTCGACCGACTGCGGTGCGAGGAACTGCTGCACCGCCATCGTGGCCGCGCCGATGACGCCGGCGTGCTCGCCGGTCTGGGCCGGCACGACGCTGAGCTCGCCCGTGGCGAGGGGCAGCGACCGGGCGTAGATGACCTCGCGGACGCCGGCCAGCAGGCTGGGCGCGCCGCCGGCGAGGGCGCCGCCGAGCACGATCACCGAGGGGTTGAGCAGGCTGACGCACGACGCGAGGACCTCCCCGATGTCGCGGCCGGCGCGGCGGATGGCGGCCAGCGCCTCCCGGTCGCCGAGGGCGAGGCGGTCGAGGACGGCGCGGCTGGCGTCGACGACGGGGGAGTGGTCGGCGTCCAGCGCCTGGGCGATGGCCCGGGCGCTGGCGATGGCCTCGAGGCACCCGTGGTTGCCGCAGCGGCACAGCGCGTCGCCGCCCTGCGGGCTCTGGACGTGGCCGAGGTCGCCCGCGGAGCCCTGGGCCCCGCGGTGCAGGCGGCGGCCGCTGATGATGCCGGCCCCGATCCCGGTGGCGACCTTGACGAAGACGAGGTGCTCGACGTGCGGGTAGACCACGGAGTGCTCGCCGAGGGCCATCATGTTCACGTCGTTGTCGACCAGGACGGGCGCGCCGAGCCGGTCGCCGACCCAGGTGGCGACCTCGAAGCCGTCCCAGCCGGGCATGATCGGCGGCTTGACCGGCCGTCCGGTGTGGTGCTCGACCGGCCCGGGGAGCCCGATGCCGACGCCCGCGAGGTCGGCGCGCGTGCGGCCGGTGCGCTCGAGGAGCCGGTCGGTCGCCTCGACGAGCCAGCCGAGCGTGGTCTCGGGACCGTCGGCGATGTCGAGGTCGCTGACCTCCTCGGCGATCACGGTGGCGGTGAGGTCGGTCAGCGCGGCCCGTCCGTGCGTGACCCCGAAGTCGGCGGCGAGCACCAGCCGGGCGGCGGGGTTGAAGGCGAAGCGGGTGGGCGGTCGGCCGCCGGTCGACCGGCTCTGGCCCGAGGGCAGCAGGAGGCCGACCGAGAGCAGCCCCTCGATCCGGCCGGCCACCGTGGAGCGGGCCAGACCGGTCAGCTCGATCAGGTCGGCGCGGGTGCGGGGCCGGCCGTCGAGCATCAGTCCGAGCAGCTCACCGCCCCCGAGGGGGGCGGGTGCTGGAGTGGTCGGGAGTGCCTGAACCCCGCTGGTGTGGGGGCTCGTGGACATGGGGCCAGTAAATCATGGCAAGTCCCCTTCGGGGTAGAACTTTCGCCCCCTGAACACCCCGAGTTCTGTCCGCATTCAGCCAAAAGTCGGGCGGTCGGACGCCGGGCGGTGGCACGATCGGTCGTTGGCCATTGACATTAGTACGACAGTCGTACTTAATGCAGGCATGACGCTCGCCCTCGGTATCGACACGTCCACCCAGTCGGTGAAGGCGCTGCTCGTCGACGCCGACGACGGCACGGTCGTGGCCCAGCGCGCCGTCCGGCACCCGGCCGGCACCGAGGTCGACCCGCAGGCCTGGCTCGCGGCCGTCGACGAGGTCCTCGCCGCGCTGCCGCCCGCGCAGCTGCGCGACGTCGCCGCCGTCGGCGTGGGCGGCCAGCAGCACGGCATGGTCGCGCTCGACGCCGAGGACCGGCCGGTGCGCGACGCGCTGCTCTGGAACGACACCCGCTCGGCCGGGGCCGCCGCCGACCTGGTCGCCGAGATGGGCGGACCGCAGGCCTGCGCCGACGCGATCGGCAGCGTCCTGGTCGCCTCGTTCACGGTGACCAAGCTGCGCTGGCTGCGCGACCACGAGCCCGAGCGGGCCGCGCGCGTCGCCCGGGTGCTGCTCCCCCACGACCTGGTCGCCCGGCACCTCAGCGCCCCCGGCACCGACCCCTTCACCGACCGCGGCGACGCGTCCGGCACCGGCTACTTCGCCACCGCCGAGGGCCGTTGGCGCCCCGACCTCGCCGCCGCCGCGCTCGGCCACGAGCCCGACCTGCCCCGCCTGGTGGCCCCTGGCGGCGTCGCGGCCCACACCCCCGACGGGGCGGTCGTCTCCGCCGGCACCGGCGACAACATGGCCGCCGCGCTCGGCATGGCCCTCGGGCCGGACGACGTCCTGGTCTCGCTCGGCACCTCCGGGGTCGCCTCGGCCGTCAGCGCCCGCCCCGTCGCCGACGGCACCGGCGTCGTCACCGGCTTCGCCGACGCCGCGGGCGGCTTCCTGCCGATGGTCACCACGATGAACGCCGCCGGGATCCTCGACCTGCAGGCGCAGTGGCTGGGCGTCGACCACGACGGCCTCGCCGACCTCGCCCTCGAGTCGACGCCGGACGCCGGCGGCGTGGTCCTGTCGCCCTACTACGGCGGCGAGCGCAGCCCCTACCGCCCCACCGCGACCGGCACCTGGACCGGCCTGACCCCGCGCACGACCCGCGCCGACCTCGCGCGCGCCGCCTACACCGCCCTGCTCTGCTCGCTCGCGGACGCCGTCGACCAGGTCGTCGCCGCGACCGGCGTCGAGCCGCGCCGGGTGCTCCTGGTGGGCGGGGCGGCCCGCAGCCGCGCCGTGCGGGCGCTCGCGCCGGCCGTGCTCGGCCGGCCCGTGACCGTCGTGCCGCCGGGGGAGTACGTCGCCCTCGGCGCCGCCCGGCAGGCCGCCTGGGCGCTGGCCGGCAGCGACGCCCCGCCGACCTGGGCCGGGCCGGAGGCCGAGGTGCTCGAGGCCGAGCCCGACCCGCAGGTGCGCGCGACCTACGCCGACCTGCGTGAGCGCACCGCCTCCTGGACGTGACCCGCGCGACCGCGCGGCGCCCGGGCTGAGTGATGGGACCCTGCCGGCCGCGGTCGACCCGGGGAGCCCGGCGGTGAGCGGCCGATGACGACCGGGACCGAGCAGCTCCGCCGCCGGCACACCGCGCTGGTGGTGCGCACCCTGCGCCGCCTCGGTCCCACCTCCCGGGCGGAGCTGGCCGTGGCGACCGGGCTGTCGAAGCCGACGATCGGGGTGATCGTCGCCGGCCTCGAGGCCGACGGGACGGTCGGGCTCGACCCGACCGGTGACGGCCGGACCGGCGAGGACCGGGTGCCGGTCCGCGGGCGTCCCGGCCGACCGGTGGCGCTGCGCCCGGGCCGCCACCTCGGCCTCGGCCTCGACCTCAACGTCGACTACGTGACCGCGGTCGTCCTCGACCTCGCCGGGGAGGTCGTCCTCAGCGAGTCGCGCCCGGTCGCGACCGACCGGGTCGAGGCGCTCCTCGCAACGACGCGCGAGCTGCGGGACCGGTACGGCGCGGACCGGTTCGTCGGGGTCACCGCCGCCGTGCCGGCCCTGGTGCACGGCGACGACCGCACCGTCGCGTGGGCGCCGAACCTGACGCTGTCGGGTCCCGAGCTGGCCGACGCGCTGGCCGGGGTGCTCCCGGACTCCGACGTCCGGGTCGTCAACGACGCCAACTGTGCGGCCTACGCCGAGGTCCACCACGGCGTCGCTCGCGGCGTCGACCACGCCCTCTACGTGACCGGCACCGTCGGCATCGGCGTCGGGATCGTCGCCGGCGGCGTGCTCGTGCAGGGGGCGACGGGTTTCGCCGGCGAGGCCGGGCACGTGGCGGTCGGCGACCCGACGGCGCTGTGCGGGTGCGGACGCCGCGGCTGCTGGGAGGCCTCGGTGGGCCTGCACGCCGTGCTGCGGTCCCTGGGGATGGAGGAGCTGGGCACCCCCACCGCCACCGGGGAGGCGGTCGCGGCGCGGGCCGCCCACGACGCCGCAGCGCAGGAGGTCCTGGCCCGGGTGGGTCGCGACCTCGGGCTGGGGCTGGCCACGCTGACCAGCGTCCTGGACCCCGAGGTGGTCGTCCTCGGCGGCTACTTCGTGCCGCTGGGCGACCTCGTCCTCGACCACGCCCGCGCCGCGCTCGACGCCCGCCTCGACCCGCCCACCCGTCGCCGCCCCGAGCTCCGGCTGAGCACGCTCGGGCTCGGCGCCGCCGCGCTCGGCGCGGCCGAGCAGGCGCTGGCCGGCGTGCTGCTCGGCTGACCCCGCCGCTCGACCGGCCGGCCTCGCTCCTACGGTGGGCGGGTGGACGCCGACTCCTTCCGCCGCGGCGTCCGCCTCGGGATGCCGTACGGCGCGGTCGCGCTGGTGCTCGCGCTCTCCTTCAGCGTGCTGGCCGTCAACGCCGGCTTCACCCCGCTCCAGGCCGTCGTCACCTCGGCGCTCGTCTTCGCCGGCTCCGCCCAGTTCACCGCGCTCACGATCGTGGCCGGCGGCGGCAGCATCCCGGCCGCGCTGTCCGCGGCGGCGCTCATGCACTCGCGGTTCCTCGCGATGGGGGTCGCCCTCGCGCCGTCCCTCACCGGCGGACGACTGCGGCGCGCGGTCGAGGGACAGGCGGTCGTCGACTCGTCGTGGGCGCTCGCCAACCGGGGCGACGGCACCTTCGACCGCGGGCTGCTGTTCGGCACCACGCTGCCCCAGTACGTCGCCTGGACGACCGGTGCCGTCGTGGGGGCGTTCTCCGGCGACGTCCTCGCCGACACCGAGCGGCTCGGGCTCGACGCCCTCTTCCCGACCTTCTTCGTCGCGATCCTGCTCGCCGAGCTGCGCCAGCCCCGGGCCCGGGTCGTCGCCGCGCTCGGCGCGGGTATCGCGATCGCGCTGGTGCCCCTCGCCCCGCCCGGCGTCCCGGTCCTCGCGGCGGGCGCCGCGGCCCTGCTCGGGCTCGGTGCGGCGCGACCGGGTCCCGTCGACGGCGCCGGCGACGACGCGGCACGGGGGGACGGATGAACCTGTCCGAGGCCCAGGTCTGGTTGCTGATCGCCGGGCTGGTCGGCGTCGCGGTGGTGACCAAGGGGATCGGCCCCGCCGTCGTGGGCGACCGGCCGCTCCCGGGGTGGAGTGCCGGGGTGATCGCCGCGCTCGCGCCGGCCCTGCTCGCCGCCCTCGTGGCCACCGCACTGCTCGCCGACGGTCGCCGGCTCGCCGTCGGGGCCGAGGCCGTTGGGGTCGCCGTCGCCACCGTCCTCCTGCTCTGCCGGGCGCCCCTGCTCGCCGCGGCGGCGGCCGCGGTGTTGGTGACGGCGCTGCTGCGCGCGCTCGTCTGACGACGCGACCGGGATCCGCGTCGTCGCGAACGGGATCCGCGTCGTCCGCGACACGCGCACCTTTCCTCCGCGCACTAGTGCGGAACGCGCACTAGTGTGGCTCGCATGGACACCACGCAGCTGCTGAAGGGGGTCCTCGACCTCGCGGTGCTGGCGGTGGTCGAGGAGGAGGACGGGTACGGCTACGACGTGCTCCGGCGGTTGCGGGCGAGCGGGCTGTCCGAGGTCGGCGACGCCTCGGTCTACGGCACCCTGCGTCGCCTCTACGCCGCCGGCGCGCTCACGTCGTACGTCGTGCCCTCCGACGAGGGGCCGCACCGCAAGTACTACGGGATGACGCCCGCCGGCCGCGACCAGCTCGAACGCCAGTCAAAGGACTGGGCGACCTTCAGCGAGACCGTGACCGAGCTCCTGCACCCCGACCGCCGCCCCGGACCCCGCTCCGAACCCCGCCTCGACCCCCACCCGGCCCGACCCGAGGGAGACCACCCGTGACCACCCGCGCCCCGCACCGCACGACGCCCGACATCGCCTCGTTCGTCTCCCAGGTGCGCGCCCACCTGTCCGACCTGAGCGAGGAGGAGCGCGAGGAGCTGGTGGGTGGGCTCGAGGCCGACCTCGTCGACCACCTCGCCGACCCGACGAACCGCACCGACCTCGGCGACCCGGCGGCCTACGCCGCCGAGCTCCGGCTCGCGGCCGGGCTGCCGGAGCACGCGGGTCGTCGCGCCCGGCTGCGGGTCCCACGCCCGCCCGGCGTCGAGGACCTCCTCGACCAGAGCCGCGCCCGGTTCGACCGCGTGGTCGAGGAGCGGGCGTGGAGCCGCGCGACCTGGGACGTCGTCCGCGAGCTCCGCCCGGTCTGGTGGGTCGCCCGCGCCTGGATCGCGGTCACCCTCCTGGACCTGGTCGCCGGGGACCACGAACCGCTGTCGCTGGTGCCCTCCCTCGGGCACCCGGCGACGGGTGCCGTCCTGCTCGCCGCCGCGGTCGTGGTCAGCGTGCTGGTCGGCCTCGGGCGGCCCGGGCCGGGACCGGGCGGGCATCGGCACCCGGCGACCCGGCTCGTCACGCTCGCCGTCAACGTCGGGCTCGTCGTCACGATGCTCTCCTTCGGCGTCCCGTGGCCCGGCTACCTGGCCGGCAACGCCGTCGAGGCGCAGCCCTACGACGGCTACCGCCCCGGGTTCAACGACGGCGCCCGGTCCGAGCGGCGACCGGGGCTCCAGCTCGACGACGAGGCGGTGACCAACGTCTTCGCCTACGACGCCCAGGGGTTGCCGCTCCAGGACGTGCAGCTCTTCGACCAGGACGGCGACCCGCTGGCCGTCGCCTCCGGCACGAGCACCGGCAGGGGCGCCGAGCGGCGGGTCCCGTGCCCGGCCCTCGACGCCGACACCGAGCTGCTCAACGTCTTCCCGCTCGACGAGGTGCAGCTGCGCACGGGTCGCTGCACGGCGGAGACGACCGGCCGGTCCACGCCGCTGCCCCCGCTGGCGCGGGCCCGCCCGGTCCCGGTCGCGCCCGTCGTCCCGTAGCGGCGGCGGGCACCGACTCCGCGGAAATCGCGGGTGTCGTGCCCCGCCGGGCCGGGCACGCCGGGGAGGTGCCCCGCTCACTCCCGCAGGTCCCCGGCCTCACCGTCGCGCGCTTCGAGGGCTGGTACGCCGGCGCCGACCTTCCCGAGGGACCCCCGCCGCGGGTCGCCGGCCGCGTGCTGGGGGAGCTGTTCGCCCGGGCCCAGCGTGGCGGCGGCGACCTGCACGACCCGACGGCCGAGCTGCTGCGCTGGCTGCTGCGCGACGTGGTCCGCGACGGCATCGACCCCGGTGACGACTACGACCTGGTCCTGATGACGCTGGTCCGCTACCTGCTCTTCCTGCGCCGGACCGAGCGCTGGCGGCGCAGCGAGCGCGCCGTCCAGGACTGCTGGGACGTCACCACGTGGGGCACCCAGCCACCGCTCGGCCTCGGGTCCCTGGGCCCCACCGTCGACGAGTCGTTCGCGACGGGGCTCGCGGCGGTGCCGTCCGCCCACGACGTCCTGGGTGCGGGTGCGGCCCGCCCGTTCCTGGGCTTCCTGCGCGCCACGCTCGACGTCCTCGGGACCGGGCCGTCGCTCCCGCGGTCCGCCGCCGCCCGGCTCGTCGGCCTCGCGGACGGCACGGTCGCCCTCCGCCTCTGGGTCGACGCCCTCCACGAGACCGGCCTGGTCCGGGTCGACGGCGGCGGGCAGGTCCTCGAGGCCCGCGGCGAGGTCCGTGACGCCGGGGGGTGCCCGCCGCCGTCCGCCGACCTGGTCGACCTGGTCGTGATGGGCCTGGTGCGGGCGGCCGTCGACTCGGCGTTCGACGCGGCCCTGCGCAGCGACGACCAGCGTCGCCCCCTCGCGGCCGCCGCGGCGCTCGCGGTGGCCCTGGTCGCCGGCTGCGACGAGTCCTACCTGCTCGCCGAGGACGAGGACGACGAGGAGGAGTCGACCGCCTCGGTCGTCACCCAGATGGCGGAGGCCATGCTCGGCGACGACGCGGCCGGGCTCGCGCCGGTGACCGCCGAGGTGATGCGCACCCTCGACGCGCTCGCGTCGCTGGGCCTGCTCGACGACGTGGTGCTCGAGCGCGGCAGCCACGTGCTGCTGGTCCCGGAGGCGCTGCGGCACCGGGTGATCCGGACGCTGTCGGACCACCTCGGCGTCGTCGGCACCGACGACACCGCGGTGGTCTGGGCGCCGGTCGACCTGCCCTCGACGCTGCCGGAGGGTGCGGGGGTCGAGCTGACCGCTGCGCTGGGCGGCGTGGACGTCGTCCGGCTCCGCGTCGGCGCGGCGACGAGCCTCGGCGACCTGCACCGCGTCGTGTCGTTCGCCCTGCGACGCCCGGTGGCGCGCCGCCACGTCTACTGCCACGTCGACGGCGTCCGCCGCTTCACCGGGACGAGCTGGCTGCGCAGCTTCGAGGAGCGCGACGACGCGGAGGTGACCGACGACGGCGCCGCCGCGGTGGGCGCCGTCCTCGCCGAGCCCGGGGCCGAGCTCGACCTGGTGCTCGACGGGACGCCGGTCCCGGTGCGGCTGCGGGTCGGGGCGGTCCTGGCGACGGCGCCGGCCACGGCCGTCGTCGTGGGCCCGGACGGCGCCGAGGAGCCGCTCGCGGCGCGCCACGCCGTGCTCGACGCGCGCCTCCCGCCGGGCTCGGGGCTGGCGCGGCACCTCCTGGTGCTGGCCGCCACCGGTCGCCACGACCACGCCGGGCTGGTCGGGGTCGCCCTCGACCTGGTCACCGCCGACGACTTCGGACGCCGGTTCCCCGGCGAGCGCCGGCCGACCCAGGGTGAGGCGGTCGCCCTGGTCGAGGAGGTCGTGGCCGAGCACCGCCGGCTCGTCCCCCGCGCCTCACCGGGTGCGCAGGCCCTGCTGCGCGCGCTCACCACCCTGCCCGGGCGCGGGGTGGCGGTCTTCCTCGCCGGCCACACCTGGACGCCAGCGTCGAGCCCGCTGGGCCACGTCGCGACGACGGCGCGGGAGGAGGCGCGCGCGATCCTGACCGACGAGGTCACGCTCACCTACGGCGGGGCCGACCGCTCCGACGACGCCGCGGCGGAGCGGGTCGGCCGGATCCTCGCCGAGGCGCTCACCGAGGCCGGGCTCGACGTGGACTGGGACGGCGACCCGCGGTGGCCGGTCGTCGTGACGCCGCTGCGCTGGGAGTGGCCGTTCGGGGTGCCGCTCGACTGACGTCGGCGAGCGGCACCGCGAGGCCGCGGCTCAGGAGACCTCGAACTCGCCGAGGCGGTGCCACTCGTCGGGCTCGTTCTGCCAGTTGCGGATCTGGGGGGTCTCCACGACGTACTGCGGGAGGTCGGCCTGCGCCTTCTTGAAGTGGTCGGACTGCACGTGCGGCCCGGCGGCGTCGTCGTCGAAGGCCTCCAGCAGGACGTACTCGGTGGGGTCCTCGACACTGCGCGACCAGTCGAAGAAGCGGTTGCCGGGCTCGGCCCGGGTCGCCTCGGTGAACTCGCGGGCCAGCTCGGGCCAGCTGTCGGCGTGCTCCGGCTTGATCTTCCACTTCACACAGATCAGGATCATGCGCCCGACTGTGCCAGCGGCCGGGTCGGCGCCGCCAGAGGTGTCTCTCACCGGGTGAGAACGCCACCGTGACCTGCGTGGTTACATGAGCGTCATGTCGGCGACGGCGGGGGAGCAGCGTCCGGGTTCGGTCGCGCGCACCTTCGACATCCTCGAGGCCGTGGCCGCCCGCGGCGGCGCCTCGGCCAAGGAGATCGCCGACGTCACCGGTCTCCCGCTGCCGACGGTCTACCGGCTGGTCCGCGAGCTGCTCGACGGCGACTACCTCGTGCACATCCGCGAGGAGAAGCGCTTCGAGCTCGGCTACAAGCTGCACGCGCTCGGCGTCTCGCTGCACGAGCAGATCGGGGTCTCGCGCCAGGTGCGCGCCGAGGTCACCGCCCTGCACCAGCAGCTCGGCACCGCCGCCTACCTCGCCGTGCACCGCGGCTCGCAGATCGTGGTCGTCCTCACCGTCGACAGCCCGGCCCACCCGCGGCTGCCCCCCATCGACTTCGGGTTCCACGAGGCGGCCCACGCGACGGCGTTCGGCAAGATCCTGCTCGCCCGGATGGACGACGAGGAGCGCGCCGCGCTGCTCGACCCGGAGCCGATGCCCCGGTTCGGCCCCGGCACCATCACCACGCACGCCGAGCTGCACGCCCAGCTCGACACGGTCGCCGAGCGCGGCATCGCCTGGGAGTTCGGCGAGTTCCAGGCCGGCTCGACCTGCGCCGCGGCCGCGGTCAGGGGCGTCGCCGGGGCCCTCGTCGGCTCGGTCGCCATCTCGGCGCCCGACCCCGTCCTGGCCCACGGCCGCGCCGACGTCGAGCAGGTCCTGCGGGCCTGCGCCTCCCGGATCGGCCGCTTCTACCGCTCCGCCTGAGGCGCACGGGCCCGGCGTTCTCGGCCGGCGAGAACGGTCCTCGTGCAACACCGCGCCCGCTCCTACGGTGACGACAGTCACACCGTCCCGTCCCGGAGGCCTCCGTGTCAGATCCCGCGTCCGCATCCACCCCCGAGCCCGCCGCCGACCTCGCGCCGGCCCTGGTCCGCCTGCTCCGCGCGGCGTACCCCCACCCGTCGTTCCCCGACGGGCCCTACGAGCGCACCGCCCAGGCGATCCTGGACCAGCTCGACGCCGACCTCTGGCACCGTCTCGCGCTCGAGCGCGGACTGGCCACCCTCGAGCTGCGCGCCGCCGCGAGCGGCTCGGAGGTCGACGAGAAGCTGCTGCGCGAGATCGAGGACGCCGAGTTCTTCCGGTTCATCCGCGGGGTCACGGTCACCACGCTCTACAACGACCCCGAGGTGTGGGAGCTGCTGGGCTACGAGGGCTCGTCGTTCGAGCACGGTGGCTACCTGCACCGCGGCTTCGACGACCTCGACTGGCTGCCCGACCCGCGCATCGAGGAGTACGACGGCCCCGAGCAGCTCGTCGAGGTGGCCGACCACGATCAGCCCGAGCAGCCCCAGCAGACGCAGGAGGTCCAGGCATGAGCGACCAGTTCGGCACGCCGATCGACAAGAACACCGAGGCCGTCGTCATCATCGGCTCCGGCGCGGGAGGCGGCACCGTCGCCCACGAGCTCACCCAGCGCGGGATCCCGTGCGTGGTGCTCGAGGCCGGCGCCTGGCTCAAGCCCGAGGACTACGAGAACGACGAGTGGGCCGCCTTCAACCAGATGGCCTGGCTCGACAACCGCACCACCTCCGGCGGCTACCGGATCACCCGGGACTTCCCCAACCTGCCGGCCTGGATCGTCAAGGCCGTCGGCGGCTCCACCACCCACTGGTCCGGCGCGACGCCCCGGTTCCGGGAGTACGAGTTCAAGGGCCGCACCCACTACGGCGACATCGAGGGCGCCAACCTGCTCGACTGGCCGATCGAGCTGGCCGACCTGGCGCCGTACTACGACAAGGCCGAGATCGCGATCGGGTCGACCCACCGCCACGGGCGCCCGGCCCTGCCGGCCAACAACAACTACAAGGTCTTCGCCGGCGGTGCCGAGAAGGTCGGCTACAAGTTCTACGCGACCGGTCCCTACGGCACGAACGCCGAGCCGTACGACGGCCGCCCGGCCAGCGTCCAGGACGGCTTCAACTTCCAGGGTGACAAGTCGACGGCCAAGTGGAGCACCGCGGTCCGGGAGGTCCCGCGGGCCGTCGCGAGCGGGCGGTGCGACCTGCGCACGCAGTGCCAGGCCGTGCAGGTCACCCACGACGCGCAGGGCCGGGCCAACGGCGTCCTGTACCTCGACAAGGACGGCAACCTGCACCGGCAGGCGGCCAAGGTCGTCTGCGTCGCCGGCAACTCGATCGAGTCGCCGCGGCTGCTGCTGATGAGCGCCAGCTCCCTGCACCCCGACGGCCTGGCGAACTCCTCGGGCCAGGTCGGGCGCAACTACATGCGCCACACGACCGGCTCGGTCTACGCCCGCTTCGACCAGCCGGTGCGGATGTACCGCGGCGAGACGATGGCCGGGATCATCGCCGACGAGGCCCGCCTCGACACCTCGCGCGGCTTCGCCGGCGGCTACTACCTGGAGACCCTGTCGCTCGGCGTCCCGTTCCTCGCGGCGTTCGTCGACCCGGGCACCTGGGGCCGGGAGTTCACCGAGGTGATGGACGCCTACGCCTCCACCGCCGGGCTCTGGATCGTCGGTGAGGACCTGCCGCAGGAGAGCAACCGGATCACCCTCAACACCGGCGCGAAGGACCAGTGGGGCCTGCCGGTGCCCGACGTCCACTTCGACGACCACCCGAACGACGTCGCGATGCGTGAGCACGGCTACGGGCGCGCCGACCTGCTCTACGAGGCCGTCGGGGCGAACGGGACGCACCACACCCCGCCCTACCCCGCGACCCACAACCTGGGCACCCTGCGGATGAGCGCGCGGCCCGAGGACGGCGTGATCGGGGCCTTCGGCGAGGCGCACGACGTCCCGGGGCTCTTCGTCAGCGACGGCTCGGTGATGACCACCGGCGCGGCGGCGAACCCGACCCTGACGATCGTCGCGCTGGCGATCCGGCAGGCCGAGCACATCGCCGACCGTCTCGGGAAGGGTGAGCTCTGAGCACCTCGGCCGAGCCCTCCCTGGCCGACCGGCTGGTCGCGGCGCTCGGGGACTCCGGTTGCGGGGTCTCCGGGCGCCCGCTCGACCTGGCGGTGCGCGCCCACGACGCCTCGCACTACCTCCTGCACCCGCAGGCGGTGGCCACGCCCGGCGACGCCGGCGAGGTCGCCGAGGTGATGCGGGCGTGTGCCGCGCTCGGGGTGCCGCTGACCTTCCGCAGCGGCGGCACGTCGCTGTCGGGCCAGGCGCTCAGCGACAGCGTGCTGGTCGACGTCCGGCACGCCTTCGCGGGCGCCGGTGCCGTCGAGGTGCTGGACGGCGGCGCCCGGGTCCGCGTGCAGCCGGGCGTGACGGTCCGGGCCGTCAACGCCCGCCTGGCGCCGTACCGTCGCAAGATCGGGCCGGACCCGGCCTCCGAGATCGCCTGCACCCTCGGCGGCGTCATCGCCAACAACTCCTCCGGCATGCAGTGCGGCACCGAGCTGAGCTCCTACGCCACCGTCGAGTCGATGGTCGTCGTGCTGCCGTCGGGCACCGTGGTCGACACCGCGGCACCGGACGCCGACCGGGCGCTGCGGTCGGCCGAGCCGGACCTGCACGAGGGGCTGCTGCGGCTGCGCGACCGCGTCCGCGGCGACGCCGCGTCGGTCGCGACCCTGCGCCGGCTCTTCGCGATCAAGAACACGATGGGCTACGGCCTCAACGCCTTCCTCGACGCCGACGACCCGGTCGACGTGCTGGTCAAGCTGATGGTCGGCAGCGAGGGGACCCTCGGCTTCGTCGCCTCGGCCGTCCTGCGCACCGTCGAGGTGCTGCCGCACGCGGCGACCGGGCTGCTCGTGCTCCCCGACCTCGCGACCGCCTCGGCGCTGGTGCCGGAGATCCTGGCGACCGGCGTCGCGACCGCCGAGCTGCTGGACGCCGCCTCCCTGCGGGTCGCCGCGCTGGACCCGCAGCGGCCCGAGGCGATCGGCCGGCTCGACGCGGCCGGCGTGGGCGAGCACGCGGCGCTGCTGGTCGAGCTCCAGGCCGCGACGACCGAGGAGCTCGCGTCGCTGCGGGCCGACGCCGAGGGCCCGCTGGCCGGGCTCCCCCTCTCGGTCCCGCTCGAGCTGACCGGCGACCCGGTCGAGCGCGGTCGCCTGTGGCGCACGCGCAAGGGGCTCTTCAGCGCCGTCGCCGGCGCCCGGCCCGCGGGCACCAACGCACTGCTCGAGGACGTCGCGGTCCCCGTGGCCCGGCTCGGCGAGCTGAGCACCGGATTGGTCGGCCTGTTCGCCGCGCACGGCTACGAGGGCTCGGTGATCTTCGGCCACGCCCGCGACGGCAACCTGCACTTCCTGCTCAACGAGCGCTTCGACTCCGCCGCCGACATGGCCCGCTACGAGGCGTTCACCACCGACATGGTCGACCTGGTGCTCGGCCTCGACGGCACCCTCAAGGCCGAGCACGGCACCGGCCGGATCATGGCGCCGTTCGTCGAGCGGCAGTACGGCGCCGAGCTCGCGGCGGTGATGCACGCCGTCAAGCGGCTCCTCGACCCCCGCGGCCTGCTCAACCCGGGCTCGGTGGTCACCGACGACGACGGCGCCTGGCTGCGCGACCTCAAGACCGCCGAGCCGGTGGAGGCCGAGGTGGACCGCTGCGTCGAGTGCGGCTTCTGCGAGCCGGTCTGCCCGTCCCGCTCGATCACCCTCACCCCGCGGCAGCGGATCGTCGCGCGGCGCGAGCTGGCCGCGGCGCAGCGGCGCGGCGACCACGACCTGGTCGCGAGCCTGCGCGAGGACTACGAGTACGACGGCATCGACACCTGCGCCGCCGACGGCATGTGCGCCACCGCGTGCCCGGTGCTCATCGACACCGGCGCGCTCGTGCGCCGCCTGCGGGCCGAGGACGGCTCGCGCGCCGAGCAGCGCGGCTGGGCCTTCGCCGCCGACCACTGGTCGGCGACGACGCGCGCCGCCTCGGCCGGACTCACCCTCGCCGCGCGGGCGCCGGCCGCGGCCGCGGCGACGTCCCGGGCCGCCCGGCGGGTGGTCGACCACGAGACGCTGCCCGAGTACGGCCCGGGCCTGGGTCCCGGTGGCGCGAGGCGGGTCGACCTCGTCGCGCCCGACGCCGACGCGGTCTGGTTCGCCTCCTGCGTCGGCACCATGTTCGGCGGCGGCGCGGGGACGGCGTTCCAGGCGCTGTGCGAGCGCGCCGGGGTCCGGTTGCGGACGCCGTCCGGGCCCGGCGCGATGGCCGGCCTGTGCTGCGGGACGCCGTGGAAGTCCAAGGGTCACCTGGAGGGCCACCGCCGGATGGGCGAGCGGGTGGCCGCCGCGCTGGAGCCCGACCGGGGCCTGCCGGTCGTCGTCGAGGCGAGCTCGTGCACCGAGGGCCTCCAGATCCTGGTGGGCGGTGCCGGCCACGACGTCGTCGACGCCCTCGACTTCGTCGCCGACCGGGTGCTGCCCCACCTGCCCCCGGTGCCGGCGTCCCGGCGGCTGGGCCGCGTCGCGGTCCACCCCACCTGCTCCGGCACCGTCCTCGGCTCCACCGACGCGCTGCTGCGGATCGCCGCCGCGGTGGCCGACGACGTCGTCGTCCCGACCGCGTGGGGCTGCTGCGGCTTCGCCGGCGACCGCGGCCTGCTGCACCCCGAGCTGACGGCCGCCGCGACCGCACCGGAGGCCGCCGAGGTCGCGGCGCTGGAGGCGGACGGCGTCGGGTTCGACGCCTGGGTCAGCGGCAACCGGACCTGCGAGATCGGCCTGTCGCGCGCGACCGGCCGGCCCTACCGGCACGTGCTGGAGGTGCTCGCCGAGGCGCTCGGGTGAGCCGGGCCCGGGCCGGGGATTCCCCGGTGCCGGTGCGGCGGCTGCGAGAATCACGGACGTGACGATCGTGATGGGCATCGAGACCTCGTGCGACGAGACCGGCGTGGGGTTCGTGCGCGACGGCGTGCTGCTCGGCGACGCCCTCGCGTCGAGCATCGACGAGCACGTGCTCTTCGGCGGCGTCGTCCCCGAGATCGCGGCCCGGGCGCACGTCCAGGCGATGGTGCCGACGATGCGCACCGCGCTGGAGGACGCCGGCCTCGAGTGGCACCAGGTCGGGGCGGTCGCGGTGACCGCCGGGCCGGGCCTGGCCACCGCCCTGCACGTGGGGGTGGCGGCGGCGAAGGCGACCGCGCTGGCCCTCGGCGTCCCGCTGTACGGCGTCCACCACCTCGCCGGGCACGCCGCCGCCGACACCCTCGTGCACGGCCCGCTGCCCGAGCGCAGCATCGTGCTCATCGTCAGCGGCGGGCACACCAGCCTGCTCGCCGTCGACGACCTGGTGCGGACGCCGATCGTGCACCTGTCCGACACCCTCGACGACGCCGCCGGCGAGGCGTTCGACAAGGTCGCGCGGCTGCTCGGCCTGCCCTACCCGGGCGGCCCGTCGATCGACCGGGTCTCCGCCGACGGCGACCCGACCGCGATCCGGTTCACCCGCCCGCTCATGGGTCAGCGCGACCCCGCGCTCGGGTTCTCGTTCTCCGGCCTCAAGTCGGCCGTGGCCCGCTACGTCGCGGCGCCGCGCGACCCGGGCGTCTCGGTGGCCGACATCGCGGCCTCGTTCCAGGAGTGCGTGGCCGACACCGTCGTCACCAAGGCGATCCGCGCCTGCCGCCAGGAGGGCGTCGACACCCTCGTCATCGTCGGCGGCGTCGCCGCCAACTCGCGGGTCCGCTCGCTCGCCGAGCAGCGCTGCGCGGAGGCCGGCATCGAGCTGCGGGTGCCGCCCATGCGCCTGTGCACCGACAACGGCGCGATGATCGCGGCCATCGGCGACCTGCTGGTGCGCGACGGCGCGCGGCCGTCGGTCCCCGAGCTCGGCGCCCGCTCGTCGGTCCCGCTCGAGCTCGCCCAGCTGCAGCCGCTGTAGCCCGGCCGGCGGCCCGGGCCGCGGCACCACTGAGGCAAGCCTTCCTTTCCTGGAATGATTCCAAAAAGCGTGGCAGAGTCTGAGCCATGACGCAGATGACCGACCGCCACAAGACCGTGCACTCCTCCCACCCCGCCTTCCGGGCCTCCGCCCAGCTCGCCACCCACCTGCAGCAGCTCCTCGTCGACATCACCGACCTGCACCTCCAGGGCAAGCAGGCGCACTGGAACGTCGTCGGCAAGAACTTCCGCGACCTCCACCTCCAGCTCGACGAGATCGTCGACGCCGCCCGCGCGTTCGGCGACGACGTCGCGGAGCGGATGCGCGCCGTCTACGTGACGCCGGACGCCCGCGCCGCCACGGTCGGCCACCAGTCGAGCCTGCCGGCGTTCCCGGCCGGCGAGGTCGACACCGCCGTGACCGTCGACCTGGTCGTCGGCGCGCTGTACGGCGTCTCCGCGACCGCGCGCCGGATCCACGACGAGGTCGACGCCGAGGACCCCACCACCGCCGACCTCCTGCACACGATCATCGAGCGCATCGAGCAGCTCGCCTGGATGGTCGACGCCGAGAACCGCACCGCCGGCGCGAGCGTCCCGGAGAACATCGCCCCCTGACCCGCACCGGGTGCCGACCGGGTCGACGAGGTGCCGATCGGTGCCGGCCGGGGTGCGTCAGGGTGAGGCAAGGGTCACCTCCGGGCACGTCCCGGGGCCTACACCGCGCGCCGTCTGATCCAATACACCCATGAGGTTCGTCGAGGCGGTCAAGCAGCGCGCGGGCAAGTTCCTGCTCGAGCGCACCATGCGCGACGGGATCGACCTGCGCAAGATGCGGTTCCTGCCGTCGTCGGTGACGATGCCGCTCAAGCGCGACGGCCTCGACCCGCTGCCCGAGATGGCCGCGATCCGCGCCACCGAGCCGGTCACGAAGCTGGCCACGCTGTTCGGCAAGAACATCTGGCTGGTCAGCGGCTACGACGAGGCCCGGGCCGCACTGGCCGACGGCACGTCGTACTCCAACGACATCGGGCAGTTCGTGTCGCAGGAGGGCCGCAGCGACGAGGACCAGATCGGCGGGCTCGGGATGACCGACCCGCCGCTGCACACCGCGCTGCGCCGCTACCTGACCCCGGAGTTCACGATGCGCCGGCTGGCCCGGCTCGAGCCCGAGATCGAGCGCGTCGTGCACGAGCGGCTGGACGCGATGGAGGCGGCCGGCCCGCACGTCGACCTGGTCAAGGAGTTCGCCTTCCCGGTGCCCTTCCAGGTGATCTGCGAGCTGCTCGGCCTCCCGGTCGAGGACCGGGAGCGGTTCTTCGAGCTCGGCGTCGCCCGCTTCGACCTGTCCCAGGGCGGGGTCGGCGCGTTCGGTGCGGCGGCCCACACCCGCGACTTCCTCATCAAGGCGGTCGCCGCCCAGCGCGCCGAGCCCGGTGACGGCCTCATCGGGGGCCTGCTCAAGGAGCACGGCGACGAGCTCGACGACCTCACCCTCGGCGGCATCGCCGACGGCGTCTTCCTCGGCGGCTACGAGACGTCGGCCTCGATGCTCTCGCTCGGTGCCTACCTGCTCGCCGAGAACCCCGACGCCATGGCGATGCTGCGCGACGACTCCGCCGGCCGCGAGCACGTCGACCGGATCGTCGAGGAGCTGCTGCGCCACCTCACCGTCGTCCAGCTGGCCTTCCTGCGCTTCGCCAAGGTCGACCTCGAGCTCGGCGGGAAGCAGATCAGTGCCGGCGACGCGGTCGGCATCTCGCTGCTCGGCGCGAACCGCGACCCCGCGGTCGCCGGCGCCGACCCCGACACCTTCGACCCGCACCGCCCCCCGACGCGGCACCTCGCCTTCGGACACGGCATGCACCGCTGCGTCGGCGCCGAGCTGGCCCGGATGGAGCTGCGGATCGCGCTGCGCGCCCTGGCCACCCGGTTCCCGGACCTGGCCGTCACCGCCCCGCGCGACACGCTCGACTTCCGCAAGCTCTCGGCCGTCTACGGCGTCGAGGCGCTGCCGGTCGACCTCCACGGCGCCGGCGACCGGGTCCCGGCCGGCCGCTGACCCGGGGGCCGACCCGGGCGGGCGACGGCGTCAGCCCGCCAGGCCCAGCGCGCGCAGGTCGTCCCACGGTGCGGCGACCGAGCCGGAGCGGAACGAGGTGAACCACCGCCGCACGCCGCCCAGGTCGGCCGAGCGCACCGCCTCGACGACCGCGCCGGGGTCGCGCTCCTCGAGCAGCACCCGGGCCTGGTCGGTCGTGGTGCCGTCGTAGAGCGCGCGGGTGGCGAGGAGCACGTTGAGGAAGCCGTGCCGGGCGTCGCCGTCCGGCGCGTCGTGGCCCACGGCGCGGTCCAGGCCCCCGGTGCAGCTGAAGGGCGTCTCGAGGTCGAGGGCGGCGTCGATCCACCCGAGCAGGACGTCGGACGCGGGCCCCGGCCCGACCCCGCCGGTGGGCAGCCCCAGCCGGAGCTCGGCCGCCGCGACCACCTCCGCCGCGCTGCGCCAGGCGTGGTCGGCGGGCGTGGCCGGCAGCTCGACGCGGACGGCGACGTCGTCGTCGAGCACGCCGTCGGCCCGCGCCGCGTCGAGGGCCGCGACCACCCGCCGGGCGTTGCCGGCCAGGTCGTCGTGGTCGCGCAGCGCCATCTCGAGGGCGACCAGGCGCAGCCCGAGGCGGGCGGCCAGGCCGGCCGGACCGGCCAGCTGGCCGGCGCCGCCGGTGACGGCGACCGTGAGCGGCGCGTCCGAGCCGCGGGCCAGGGGCAGGTCGGTGTCGCGCAGCACGACGGTGCCGGCGAGCCCGGCGCCGTCGTCGGCCGTGCGTGCGGCGTGGGCCGCGAGGGCCTCGGGGAGGGACGCCCCACCGGGCGGGAGGGTCGCGGCGTCGTCGACGAGGGCGGACCAGAACGGGTGGGTGGACACCCTGGTCACCGTAGGGCCGGTCCCCGGCCCGGGCAACGCGGGCACGAGGGCGACGAGGGCCGGCGGGGCGAGGGAACGCTCAGCCCGCGACGCGCGCCAGCTGGGCCGCGGTCGACAGGACGGCGGCGGCCACCCGGTCCTGCTCGGCCAGGTCGAAGACCGAGACGCCGACGCTGAGCGGCGCGCCGTCGCGGCGCAGCGGCACGGGCGCCGAGATGCCGTGCACCGACGGGATCACCTCGGAGTAGGTCACGGCGTAGCCCTGCTCGCGCGCGACCCGGACCTCCGGCCGCTCACCGGGACGGGCCGGCTGGGCGGCGAGGATGGCCAGGCCGGCCGAGCCCCGGTCGACGAGGTCGAGCTGGCCGGGCCGGAAGGCGACGTGCATCGAGGCGCTGCGGGGCTCGACGACCATGAGGGCGCGCACGTGCTCGGGATCCTCCTGGACGACCAGGTGTGCCGTGGCCCCGACGGCGTCGGCGAGCTCCTCGAGCAGCGGGAGCGCGGCCGCGCGGAGGTCGCGCTCGACGGGGTCGGCCAGCGGCACCAGTCCCGCGCCGGGGTGGAAGCGCTTGGCCCGGTCGCGCCGCACGAGGCGGTGCGCCTCGAGGGTGCGCAGGAAGCGGTGCGCGACGGTGCGGTGCACGCCGACGGCCTCGGCGACCTCGGTGATCGTCATGCCCTCGCCGCGGGCGCTGAGCACCGCCAGCACGCGCAGACCCGAGTGCAGCGTCTTGGACATGCCGGCGTCGACGACGACGTCGGTCCCCTCGTTCATGCGTCTCATCCTGGCGCTCCCCAGCCCTGGTGCGTGTCGCGGGTCACGGAGTGGGCTTGACCACGTAGATGTGACCGGCCTAACCTCCAGTGCAGTTATAGCACGCCGCGTGCGAATATCGCACACTGAATTAGGAGGGCTCCATGAGCGAGGTCCCCGAGACCGTGGCCCTGGCCGCGCTCCGGCTCCACGCCCGGCAGTCGCGCCTCATCGACGAGGGCGACGCCGAGGGCTGGGCGGCGACGTTCACCGCCGACGGCGTCTTCGACTCGCCGTCGTACCCCGAGCCGGCGCGCGGCGGAGCGGCCCTCACGGCCTTCGCCCGCGCGTTCCACGACTCCTGCGTCGCCAGCCGCACCCACCTGCGCCACGTCGTCACCAACGTCGACGTCGAGGCCTCCGGGCGCGACGGCGAGGTCGTCGCGCACGCCTACCTGCAGATCGTGGCCACCCCCGAGGGCCAGGACAGCCGCCTGGTGCGCCTGACCACCCTCACCGACCGGCTCGTCCGCCACGGCGACGCGTGGCTGGTCGCCCACCGGCTCGTCCGGCGCGACGACGTCGCGCCGGAGCCCGTCACCACCACCCCCGACGACCGAGGAGCACCCGCATGACCCTGCTCGACCCCACCACCCACGAGCACCCCGGCCGCGTCGAGGGCGCCCGGATGGCCGTCGACCACCCCGACCTGCGCGACAAGGTGGCCGTCATCACCGGCGCCGGCCGCGGCATGGGGGCCCGCTTCGCCGCCGCCCTCGCCCGTCGCGGCGTGCGGGTCCTCGGCGCCGACCTCGACGAGTCGCTGATGGGCGAGGCCGCCGCGGCGATCGCGCTCGAGCACGACGGCCTCGCGGGGGCCGGCGAGGTCGTCGGCACGGGCGTCGACGTCCGCGACCGCGACGCCCAGCAGCGGGTGGCCGACCTCGCCGTCGAGCGGTTCGGCCGCCTCGACCTGTGGATCAACAACGCCGGCATCTTCCCCGAGGCCCCGGCCGCCGACATCCCCGTCAGCCAGATCCAGGCCACGCTCGCGATCAACGTCGAGGGCGTGCTCTACGGCGCTCAGGCCGCCGCGTCCGCGATGGCCCCCGGCGGCTCGATCGTGAACATGGCCTCCGTCGCGGCGGTCCGCGTCCGGCGCGGCCGGGCGGCCTACTGCTCCTCGAAGGCGGCCGTGGCCCACCTGACCGAGTGCCTCGCCGTCGAGTACGGCGACCTGGGCATCCGCGTCAACGCGATCGCGCCCGGCTTCGTCGACACCGAGATGACCCGCTGGGTGCAGGACGACCCGCCGGCGCTCGCGAAGGCCCTCGACAGCATCCCGCTGCACCGCATCGGCTCGCCCGAGGAGGTCGTCGGCCCGATGCTGTTCCTGCTCTCCGACAGCGCCCGCTACGTCACCGGGCACATCCTGGCGGTCGACGGCGGCTCCCGGCATGTCTGACGGCGTCCGCGCCGGTGCCGACCGCGTCGTCCTGGTCACCGGCGCCGCCGGCGGCATGGGCGCCGGCCACGCACGGGCGCTGGCCGCCGACGGCTGGCGGGTCGTCCTGGCCGACGTCGCCGACTGCGCGCCGGTGGTCGAGGAGATCCGCTCCGCCGGCGGCACCGCCAGCGGGCACCCGCTCGACGTGACCGACCCCGCACAGTGGGAGGCGCTCGTCGCCGACGTCGCGACCACGCACGGCGCGCTGTACGGGCTGGTCAACAACGCGGGGATCTCGCGGCGGCTTCGCTTCATGGACACCCCGCACGACGTGTGGCGCCGGGTGCTGGCGATCAACCTCGACGGGCCGTTCCTCGGCACCCAGGCGTGTGCGCCGCTGATGCGCGACTCCGGCGGGGGCTCGATCGTCAACATCTCCTCGATCGCCGGGCAGATCGGCTACTTCTCGCCGTCCTACTCCGCGTCGAAGTGGGCGCTGCGCGGGCTGACCAAGTCGGCCGCCGGCGAGCTCGCCGCCTGGGGCATCCGGGTCAACTCCGTGCACCCGGGGCTGGTCGAGACGCCACTGCTGGCCGGGGCCGACGGCTTCGTCGAGAGCGCCGTGGCCAGCATCCCGTTCGGCCGGATGGGCCGGCCCGGCGAGATCACCGACGTCGTCGCCTTCCTGCTCGGCGACGGCTCCTCCTACATGTCCGGCGCCGAGCTGACCGTCGACGGCGCCCTGGTCTCCAACGGGACCTACCACCGCATCCTCACCGAGATGGACGGAGAGCTCTGATGAGCACCCCTGAGAACGACTACGACGTCATCGTGATCGGCGGCGGCGGCGCGGGCCTCGCGGCGGCCGCGTCCGCCGCCGAGCGCGGACGGAGCGTGATCCTCTTCGAGTCCGAGGGGGAGCTCGGCGGGTCGACGCAGCTGTCGGCCGGCATGTTCACCGCCGCCGCCACCAGCGTGCAGAAGGCGCTGGGCGTCGACGACACCGTCGACCGGTACTTCCAGCACTACATGGACCTCAACCAGTGGCTCCTCAAGCCGGGCCTGGTGCGGCGCTTCTGCGAGCTCGCGGGACCGACCCTGGAGTGGCTGCTCGACCTCGGCGTCGAGGTGCCGGCCCAGGTGTCGTCCGACGCCCACACCCCGGGGCTGACCCGGGCCGGCGTCGAGGACGTGTGGCGCGCGCACGTCCCGAAGGACCAGGGCTACGGCCTCGTGCAGGTGCTCGACCGGGCCCGCAAGGCCGCCGGCGTCGAGGCCGTCCTGCACACCCGCGTCGAGCGGTTGCTGGTCGAGGACGGACGGGTGCGCGGCGTCGTCGCCGACGGCGTCGAGCTGCGCTCGGGGGCCGTCGTGGTCGCCTCGGGCGGGCTCGCGCAGGACCCGGCGCTCGTCGAGCGCTGGTTCCCCGACGCGCTCCGGGCCGGCGACTCCCTCTTCGTCGTGGCCGCGCCCGGCTCGCGCGGTGACCACCTCGTCCTCGGCGAGCAGGTCGGCGCCTCGGTCGCCGGCGACGGCTGGGGGCTGATGCTCCCGACCGCCCAGTTCGTCCGCCACCACCACTGGCAGGCCGGGTTCCCGCCCGTGTCGCGGGTGCACGTCAACCCGCAGGGCCGGCGGTTCATGGACGAGGACGCCTCCTACGCCGTCTCCGGCGGCCTCATCGACGCCCAGGGCGGACCGGCCTGGATGGTCTTCGACGACGCCGCCCGCCGGGCGCTGCCCGAGGGCTACGCCGACTGGACGCCGTCGCGCGTCACCGAGCACGTCGGCACCGGCGCCGTCGTCGCGGCCGAGGACCTGAGCGGCCTCGCGGAGCGCATCGGCGTGCCCGCCGACCACCTGCTCGCCACTGTCGAGCGCTGGAACGACCAGCTCCCGTACGGCAGCGACGTCGACTTCCAGCGTGACCAGACGCTGGCCGCGAAGGGCGTCACCACGCCCCCCGCGCCGATCGCCACGCCGCCGTTCCACGCCACCCGCGTGCTGCCGACCGAGCTGGTGTGCACCCACGCCGGGCTCGAGATCGACGCGAACGCCGCCGTCCTCGACCAGCGGGCCCGGCCGATCCCGGGCCTGTACGCCGCCGGGGAGGCCGGTGGCGGCGTCCTCGGCAACCGCTACGTCGGCGGTGGGAACGCCGTCGCCAACGCCCTCACCCTGGGCCGGCTCGCCGGCCAGAACGCCGCCGCCACCGCCTGAGGGACCCCCCTCGCCACCCGCCGTCCCGTCACCGGAAAACTGGAGCTCCCATGTCCACCAGCACCCCCTCAGCGCGCCCGGGCGCGTCCGTCTCCGGGCCCGCCGTCCTGCGCAAGGTCCAGCGCTACGTCCTGCCGGCCGCCTTCCTGCTCTACATGTTCAACTACATGGACCGGGCGGCGATCGGCTACGCCCAGCTCCAGATGTCGTCGGACCTCGGCATCAGCCTGGCCACCTATGGCACCGTCGCGGCGATCTTCTTCGTCGCCTACACGGTGCTGGAGGTCCCGAGCAACATCGTCATGAAGAAGGTCGGCGCCCGCCTCTGGCTGGCCCGGATCGCGATCACGTGGGGCATCATCACGATGCTGACCGGGTTCGTGCAGAACACCACGCAGCTCTACATCGCCCGGATCGCCCTTGGCGTCGCCGAGGCCGGCCTCTTCCCCGGGCTGCTGCTCTACATGACCTACTGGTTCCGCACCCAGGACCGCAGCCGCGGCATCGCCGGGTTCTCCCTCGCCCAGCCGGTGGCGCTGCTCATCGGCAGCGTCAGCGCCGGCTACATCCTCGACCACGCGGACTGGTTCGGCCTGAACGGCTGGCAGTGGGTGTTCATCCTGCAGGGCGCCCCGCCGGTGATCCTCGGCGTCTGGGTGCTGTTCTACCTCGCCGACCGTCCGAGCAAGGCGCGCTGGCTCTCGCAGGACGAGTCGGACTGGCTCGAGGGCGAGATCAGCAAGGAGTACGACGTCGCCGACGACGAGCACATGGAGATCTCCCTCGACGCGGTCAAGAACCCCAAGATCCTCTACCTGGCCTTCATCAACCTGCTCTACGCCGTGGGCCTGTACGGCATGACGTTCTTCCTGCCGCAGATCGTCGCCCAGCTCAACCCGGGCTACTCCTCGACCAACATCGGGCTCGTCGGGGCGATCCCGTACGTGTGCGGCGCGATCGCGATGCTCCTGGTCGCGCGCTACTCCGACCTGCTCGGCAACCGGAAGCCGATCGTGATGTGCACGCTGGCGGTCGCCGTCGTCGGGCTCGTCGTCACGATGGTCTTCAAGGAGACCCCGGCGCTCGGCATGATCGGCCTCTGCCTGCTGGCGATCGGCGTCTTCTCCTACCTCGGCCCGTTCTGGGCGCTGGCCTCGGAGGCCCTGACCCGGTCGCAGACCGCGGTCGGGCTGGCGACCATCAACGCGATCGCGGCCGCCGGTGGCTTCTTCGGGCCGTTCGTCATCGGCAAGACCGCCGCGGCGGACGACGTCATCTTCAGCATGATCTTCCCGGCCATCTGCATGTTCGTGGCGATCATCCTGCTGGCCTTCGTCAAGCCGGCCAAGGGCACCCCGGCCGCCGTCACCGAGACGGTCTGAGCAGCACCACGGCAGCACCACGGCAGCACAGCACCGCCCCCGCCGGTCGACCCGGCGGGGGCGGTGCGCTGCGCTCACCCGAGCGCGGCGCCGATCTCGCGGACGGCGCGCAGCACCGGCTCGACGGCCGCGGCGACGAGCTCCTCGCGCGAGGTGACGACGTTGACGGCCGCGCGGACCGGCCAGCCGGGCAACGGGGCGGCGACGGCGTAGGCGCCCGGGTTGAGCTCGGCGTAGGTCGCGACGTGGCCGGCCTCGCGGACGGCGGCGACCCGCTCGGCCTCGCCGGGCAGCGCCGGGCCGGAGGCCAGCGCCGCGAGGCCGCCGGCACCGCGGTCGAGCGGGTCGCGGTTGCCGAGGCGGTAGGAGAAGCGGGGCCCGTCGGTGGGCGGCTCCGCGACGAGGGTGGTCACCGCGGCGTCGCCGGCGACCTCGACCAGCGACGCGGTCGCGTCGAGCTCGACCGCGAGCCGGTGCAGCACGGGGCCGGCGACGTCGCGCAGGCGGGCGGGACGGACGCCGACCCCGTGGGCGAGGTCCCCGGCGGCCGGGCCGACGCGGAAGCGCCCCGCGGCGTCGCGGTCGGCGAAGCCGGTGCGCACCAGCGAGACCAGCAGCCGGTGGGTGATGGAGCGGTGCAGCCCGCACGCCACCGCGGCCTCGGCGGTGGTCAGGCCGCGGGGGTGCCGGCCCAGCTCGACGAGGACCGCGAGCCCCCGCTCGAGCGTCTGCGAGCCGCCCTCGGCGTCAGCGGGTCGGGAGGATGCGGCCACGGACCTCACCCAACCCGATCCGTCCACCGAGCGCACCCGGCGCGCTGTAGCGCAGCACGACCTCGTCGCCGTCCTCGAGGAAGGTGCGCTGCTCCTCGCCGACGGCGAACGGCTCGCGCCCGCCCCACGACAGCTCGAGGAACGAGCCGCGCTGGTCCTGCTCCGGGCCGCTGATCGTGCCGGAGGCGAAGAAGTCGCCGACCCGCAGCGAGGCGCCGTTCACGGTGAGGTGGGCCAGCATCTGCGCCGGCGACCAGTACATCGTCCGGTACGGCGGCCGCGCGACGACGACGCCGTTGAGCTCGACCTCCACGTCGACGTCGTAGCCGGAGGGGACGCCGTTCGGGCCGGACTCCTGCAGGTAGGGGAGCACCGCCACCTCCTGTCCGGGCACGTCGACGCGGGCTGCCGCGAGCGCGGCCAGCGGGGTGACCCAGGCCGAGACCGAGGTGGCGAACGACTTGGCCAGGTTGGGCCCGAGCGGGACGTACTCCCAGGCCTGGAGGTCGCGGGCCGACCAGTCGTTGACCCCGGTGACGCCGAAGACGGTGTCGGCGAGCTCGGCGGTGCCGACCCGCTCGCCGAGCGGGAGGCTGCGTCCGACGACGAAGCCGAGCTCGGCCTCGATGTCGAGGCGCAGCGAGGGACCGTAGGTCGGGGCGTCGTCGGCCGGCGCCTTGCGCTGGCCCGCGGGCCGGTGGACGGCGGTGCCCGAGACCACGATCGAGCCGGCCCGGCCGTGGTAGCCGACCGGCAGGTGCTTCCAGTTCGGCAGCAGCGCGTCGCCGTCGGGGCGGAAGATCCGGCCGACGTTCGTCGCGTGGTGCTCGGAGGCGTAGTAGTCGACGTAGTCGGCGACCTCGAAGGGCAGCGAGGTCGTCACCTCGTCGACCCCCAGCAGGGTGACGCGGTCGCGGAGGGCGGGATCGGTGAGCAGCTCGACCACCCACGAGCGGACCTCGTCCCACGTGCGCGGGCCGGCGGCCATCAACGGGTTCAGCGCCGCGACGTCGAGCAGCGGCGCCCACGCGGGGCGCAGCGTGCGCGCGGCCGCGCCGAGGTCGAGGACCCGGTCGCCGATCCGGGCACCCAGCCGTGCCGGCGTGGCGTCGGTGGACACCACGGCGTAGGGGAGGTTGTCGATGTCGTACGGGCTGCCGGCGGCGCCCTCGACCCAGGTGATCATGTGGAGCCTCTCAGTCGGTGGTGCGGACGTCGGCGGGGTGGACGTCGGTGGGGTGGAGCAGGTGCAGGGCCGTGAGGTCCTCGAGCGGCTCGAGGATGCTGCAGGAGCCGTAGGACGTGAACGCGGCGCGGGCCGCGAGCAGGTCCTCGGGCGGCAGCAGCGCGACCGCCCGGGCGAGCGCCGGGCCGTCGCGCTCGGCCAGGACGGGCGCCACCGGTGCGCCCGCGAGCGCACGGGCCGTGGCGAGGAGGATGTTGAGGTAGCCGTGGTGCTCGAAGCCGGTCGCCGGCCCGGTGTGCCGCACCGCGTGGTGCAGGCCGGCGGTGCACTTGAACGGGACGCCGTGCGCGACGGCGGCCTCGATCCAGCCACCGACCTCGGCCTCAAAGGGGAACGCGGCGGCCTCGGTGCCGCCGGTGCGGAACTTCAGGCGCAGGCCGTGGGCGAGCACCGCGTCGAGGACGGCGGGCCACGCGGGGTCGGTGACCCGCGGCACCTCGACGTGGGTCGGCACCCCGCTCCCGGCGGAGAGCTCGGCGACCTGGGCGACCTGCGCCCCGGGGGCGCCCGCGCCGCCGAGCTTCACCTCGAGCCCGGCGAGCACCAGGCCGGCGGCGCCGGCCCGGGCGACGACGTCGGTGACGGCGTCGGGAGCGGGGACCACGACGCTCACCGCCAGCCCGGCCGGGGCCAGGGCGCCCAGGTCGTCGAGGCGGGCGGCGTCGACGAGGAACGGGCCCACGAGCGCGGCGTGGTCCGAGCGCAGGTGGGCGGCGTGGGCCGCGACGGCGTCCGGGAGCGGGGCGAGGCCGGGCGGGAAGATCGCGGCGTCGTCGACGAGGTGCCGGAACGGCGGGGGGATGGACACCGTCCCACCCTAGCGACTACCGTCCGGAATGAGAACAGCACCTGTTCGTTAATCGGACAGGCAGGACGAGAGGACGCAGCGATGGCGCACTACCGGCAGGTCGGCGAGGTCCCCCCGAAGCGGCACACCCAGCACCGCGACCCCCAGGGCCGGCTCTACTACGAGGAGCTGATGGGCGAGGAGGGCTTTTCCTCCGACTCCTCGCTGCTCTACCACCGCGGCGTGCCCTCGGCGATCTCCTCGGCCGAGGTCTGGGAGCTGCCCGACCAGACCCGGGTGCCCAACCACCCGTTGAAGCCGCGCCACCTCAAGCTGCACGACCTGGTGACCGGCACCGACGCCGTCCTCGACCGGCGGCTGGTGCTCGGCAACGCCGACGTCCGGATCTCCTACGTCACCACCGGCACCGACGCCTCGCCGCTGTACCGCAACGCGATCGGCGACGAGTGCGTCTACGTCGAGTCCGGCAGCGGCACCGTCGAGACCGTCTTCGGCGTGCTGGCCTACCGCGCCGGCGACTACGTGGTCATCCCGCGCGCCACGACGCACCGGTGGGTGCCGGCCGAGGCCTCGCAGCTCTACCCGATCGAGGCCAACAGCCACGTGGCCCCGCCCCGGCGCTACCTCTCGCGCTACGGCCAGCTGCTCGAGCACGCGCCCTACTGCGAGCGCGACCTCCACGGTCCCACCGCCGTGCACCTGCTCGACGGCCCCGACCGCACCGACGTCGAGGTGCTGGTCAAGCACCGCGTCTCGGGGAGCATCGTCGGCACCCGCTACACCTACGCGACGCACCCCTTCGACGTCGTCGGGTGGGACGGCTGCCTCTACCCCTACACGTTCAACATCGACGACTACATGCCGATCACCGGCAAGATCCACCAGCCGCCGCCGGTGCACCAGGTCTTCGAGGGGCACAACTTCGTGATCTGCAACTTCCTGCCGCGCAAGGTCGACTACCACGAGCTCGCCGTCCCGGTGCCCTACTACCACTCGAACGTCGACAGCGACGAGGTCATGTTCTACGTCGGTGGTGACTACGAGGCGCGCAAGGGCTCCGGCATCGGTCTCGGCTCCATCTCGCTGCACCCGGGCGGCCACGCCCACGGCCCGCAGCCGTCGGCGATCGAGGCCTCGCTCGGCGCGGAGTACTTCGAGGAGTCGGCCGTCATGGTCGACACCTTCGCCCCCCTCGAGCTGGGCGAGGGCGGCCTGGCCGTCGAGGACCCCGCCTACGCCTGGACCTGGGCCAACAGCCCGCGCTGAGCGGCTCGGCGCGCACCCGCGCGACCAGGGCTCCGCGAACGGACCCTCAGGGCCGGTCCGGCACCATCGGGACATGCGCCCCGCAGCCCGGACCCCCACCGCCCTGGCGTGCGCGACCCTGGTCGCCGCCGTCCTGACCGGCTGCGGTGACGACGACGCCCGCAACGAGCCCAGCGACGCGTCGCGGACCGGCTCGGCCGGGCCGTCGGTCCCGGCGGCCGTCGAGGAGCTGCGGGTCAGCGGCGTCGCCACGGAGCTCGAGACGCCGTGGGGGCTGGCCCCGCTGGTCGGCGGGGGTCTGTTCGTCGGCTCGCGCGACAGCGGCGACATCCTGCTGTCGCCACCGGGTGGCGGCCAGCCCGAGGTGGTCGGCTCGGTCGACGGCGTCCGCGCCGAGGGGGAGAGCGGCCTGCTCGGCCTGGCCCTCGGCCCCGGCGACGACACCCTGTACGCCTTCCGGACCGGGCCGGAGGAGAACGGCGTGGTCGCGATGAGCTGGGACGGGACGAGGCTCGGCGAGCCGGAGGAGGTCGTGAGCGGCATCCCCGGCGGCGCGACCTACCACCAGGGCGGCGGGCTGGCCGTCGGGCCCGACCGGATGCTCTACGTCTCGACCGGCGACAACGGCGTCCCCGAGGACGCGCAGGACCCGGACTCGCTCTCGGGCAAGGTGCTGCGCTACACCCTCGGCGGCGAGCCGGCGCCCGACAACCCGTCCGGCACCGCCGTCCACAGCCTCGGCCACCGCAACGTGGAGGGTCTCGTCTTCGACCCGGAGGGCCGCCTGTGGGCCGCCGAGTTCGGCCAGAACGCCTTCGACGAGCTCAACCTGGTCCAGGCCGGCGCCAACTACGGCTGGCCCGCGGTCGAGGGCACCGGCGGCGGCGAGGAGTACGTCGACCCGGCGGTCGTCTGGACCACCGAGGAGGCCTCGCCGTCCGGCATCGCCTGGTGGGACGGGTCGCTGTGGGTGGCGGCCCTGAGGGGCGAGACCCTGTGGGAGGTGCCGTTCGCCGGTGCCGTGGCCGAGAGGCCCGGAGAGGGCGAGGACGGCGACCGCACCGGCGCCGACCTCCTGGAGGACCCGGTCGCCCACCTCGTGGGCCGCTACGGCCGGATCCGCAACGTGGTCGCGACCGCCGACACCACGATGCTGTGGCTGGCCACCTCGAACACCGACGGCCGGGGGGAGCCGGCCGCCGAGGACGACCAGCTGTTCGCGCTGGCCCGGTGAGCCGGGCTACCGCGCCGACGAGAGCCGGTACTGGCGCACCGAGAGCGGCACGAAGACGACGATGATGAGCACCACCCACAGCAGCGTGTAGAGGACCGGGTTCTGCATCGGCCACGCGTCGGGGGCGGCCTGGCCGCCGGTGTTGCCGAAGAGCTCGCGGCTGGCCTGGGTCAGGGTGGAGACGGGGTTCCACTCGACGATGGTGCGCAGCACGCCGGAGAACGACTCGGTCGGCACGAAGGCGTTCGAGACGAACGTGAGCGGCATGATGACGATGAACGAGGCGTTGTTGATGACCTCCACGCTCGGCACCAGCAGGCCGATGAAGCCCATCACCCAGCTGATCGCGTAGGCGAAGGCGAGCAGCAGCAGGAAGCCGAGGGCGGCGTCGAGGACACCCTCGCGGATCCGCCAGCCGACGAGCAGGCCGGTGAGCGCCATGATGACGAGCGAGAGCACGTTGTAGACGACGTCGGACGTCGTGCGCCCGATCAGCACGGCCGAGCGGGACATCGGCAGCGACCGGAACCGGTCGATGATGCCCTTCTGCATGTCCTCGGCGAGGCCGGCGCCGGTGAAGGTGGCGCCGAACACGACGGTCTGGGCGAAGATCCCCGCGACGAGGAACTCCTTGTAGCCCACCGCGCCCGGCGGGGCGATGGCGCCGCCGAAGACGTAGGCGAAGAGCAGCACGAACATGATCGGGCTGATCAGCACGAAGACCAGCACCTCGGGCACGCGCTTGATCTTGATCAGGTTGCGCTGGGCGACGACCCAGCCGTCGCTGAGGGCTTGCGGGGTGCTCACCGGGCGGCCTCCTCGGGCTGCTCGTCGGCCGTGCGGCCGGTCAGGGTCAGGAAGACGTCGTCGAGGGTCGGGCGGCGCAGCCCGACGTCGAGGACGCCGATGCGCTCGCCCTCGAGGTCGCCGAGCAGCCGGCGCAGCGCGGGCGCGCCGTCGGTCACCGCCGCGGTCAGCGTGCGGTCCTCGACCTGCACGTCGCCGAGCGCGACGGCGCCGAGCAGCCGGCGGGTGGCCTCGACGTGGAGGGAGTCGGCGACCACGACCTCGATCCGCTCGCCCCCGGTCTGGGACTTGAGCTCGTCGGCGGTGCCGCGCGCGATCGCGCGGCCGTGGTCGATCACGACGATGTCGTCGGCGAGCCGGTCGGCCTCCTCGAGGTACTGGGTGGTGAGCAGCAGCGTCGCCCCGCTGCCCACGAGCTCGCGGATCACCTCCCACATCTGCTGGCGGGCGCGGACGTCGAGCCCGGTCGTCGGCTCGTCGAGCACCAGCACCGGCGGCTCGGCGACCAGGGCGCCGGCGAGGTCGAGGCGGCGCCGCATGCCGCCGGAGTAGGTCTTGGAGGGCCGGTCGCCGGCCTCGGCCAGGTCGAAGCGCTCGAGCAGCTCGCGGGCCCGGGTGCGCGAGCGCGCCTTCCCGAGGCCGTAGAGCCGGCCCACCATCGTGAGGTTCTCGAAACCGGTGAGGTGCTCGTCGACCGCGGCGTACTGGCCGGACAGGCCGATCCTGCGGCGCACGCCCTGCGGGTCGGCCAGCACGTCGACGCCGGCGACCTCGGCGCTGCCCTCGTCGGGCACCAGGAGGGTCGTCAGGCACCGGACCGCGGTGGTCTTCCCGGCGCCGTTGGGCCCGAGCAGGGCCAGGACGGTGCCCTCGGGCACGTCGAGGTCGAGCCCGGCCAGGGCGGTGACCTCCTTGTAGCGCTTGACCAGGCCTCGGGCCCGGATCATGTCGACCATGCGTCGTCGCCTCTCGTGGTGCGGTGGTGGCGTCAGTGTCACGGTAGGGACCGGCACCGACAACCGCATTCATCGCGCCTGGCATGGTTCTCCCGTGGCGAGCGTGGTCGTGGTCGGCGGGGCGAACGTCGACGTGGTCGCCCGCCCGCACGCCGCGCCGGTGCCGGCCACCAGCAACCCCGGCAGCGTCGCCGTCACGCCCGGCGGCGTCGGGCGCAACATCGCCGAGAACCTCGCCCGCCTCGGCACGACGACCCACCTCCTGGCCGCGGTCGGCGACGACGCCCACGGCCGGCTCGTGGTCGGGGCGACCCGGGCCGCGGGCGTCGACGTCGGCGGCGTCCGGCTGGTCGCCGCGGCGACCGGCAGCTACGTCGCGCTGCTCGACGACACCGGCGAGCTGGTCGGCGGCGTCTCCGACATGCCGGCCGCGCTCGGGCCCGAGCACCTCGACCGCGACCTCCTGGCCGCCGCCGACCTCGTCGTCCTCGACGGCAACCTGGCCCCCGCGACCCTCGCCGCCGCCTGGGACGCCGCCACCGGCCCGGTCGCCCTCGACCCCGTGAGCGTCCCGAAGGCCGCGCGGCTGGCGCCGACCGCGGCGGGCCGCCGACTGTTCCTGCTCTCCGCCGGCGGCGCCGAGCTGGCCGCCCTCTCGGCGGGCGGCGCCCCCGCCGCCGACCTGACCTGGGAGCGGCGCGGGCCCGCCGGCTCCACGCTGACCGCCCCCGACGGCGTCCACCGGCTCGCCGCGCGCACCGCCGAGGTCGTCGACGTCACCGGCGCCGGCGACGCGATGCTCGCGGCGTTCTGCCACGCCTGGCTCGGCGGCGCCGAGCCGGGGGAGGCGGCGACCTACGCCCACGTCGTCGCCGCCCTGACCGTCTCCAGCCCGCACACCGTGCGTCCCGACCTGACCGACGAGCTCGTGAGGAGCCTCCTGTGACCGCCCCCGCCCCGACCCCCTCGACCCCGCCGATCCGCCTGACCGAGGAGGTCGCGACCGCGGTCGCCGAGGGGCGCCCGGTCGTCGCGCTCGAGAGCACGATCATCAGCCACGGGATGCCCTACCCCGACAACGTCGCCATGGCGCTCGAGGTCGAGGGCATCGTCCGCGAGCACGGGGCGGTGCCGGCCACGATCGCGGTGCTGGACGGCGTCCCGCGGGCCGGGCTCGACCACGACGCCCTCGAGCTGCTCGCCCGTGACCCCGGCGTCACCAAGGCCAGCGTCCGCGACCTCCCGCACGTCGTCGCGCGCGGCGGGCACGGTGCCACGACCGTCGCCGCGACCATGCGGCTGGCCGCGCTGGCCGGCATCGACGTCTTCGTCACCGGCGGCCTCGGCGGCGTGCACCGCGGCGCGGCGGAGTCCCTCGACGTCTCCGCCGACCTCACCGAGCTCGCGGTCACCCCGGTCACCGTCGTGTGCGCCGGCGTGAAGAGCATCCTCGACATCGGCCTGACCCTGGAGGTGCTCGAGACCAACGGCGTCCCGGTCATGGTCGTCGGCAGCGACGAGTTCCCGGCCTTCTACTCGCGGGTCAGCGGGCACGCCGCCCCCTCGCGCATCGAGTCCGCCGCCGACGTGGCCGCCGCGATGACCGCCGCCCGCGGCCTCGGCCTGCGCAGCGGCCTGGTCGTCGCGAACCCGATCCCGGTCGCCGACGAGATCCCGGCGGCCGAGATCGACGGCGTCATCGCCCGCGCCCTCGCCGACCTCGACGCCCTCGGCATCGGCGGCAAGGACGTCACCCCCTACCTGCTCAAGCGGATCGTCGAGCTCACCGACGGCGCCAGCCTGGTCGCCAACATCGCGCTCGTGCGCCACAACGCCCGCCTCGGCGCCGCCATCGCGTCCGCCCACGCCGCTCGGTAGCTGGCCCACAGCGCGCAATTGCCGCGATCTGGCCGGTTTTCGCGCACCGAGCTGCCCATTTCGCGGCAATTGCGCGGCTGGGGCCACCGCGACGACGACGGCCCATGCGGCAGGGTGTCCCCGTGCACTACATCGGCATCGACCTCGCCTGGGGCGAGAAGGCACCCACCGGGCTCGCGGTGGTCGACGCCGAGGCACGCCTGCTGCACGTGAGCGCGGTCCGCACCGACGAGGACGTGGTGGCCGCGCTGGCGGCGTACGACGGTGACTGCCTGGCCGGCATCGACGCCCCGCTGGTGGTCAAGAACGAGAAGGGCTCGCGGCCCGCGGAGCAGGCGCTGAGCAAGGACTTCCGCCGCTTCGACGCCGGCACCCACCCTTCCAACACCGGCAAGCCGGAGTTCGCCAACGGCACCCGCGGCGCCCGGGTGGCCAAGCGCCTCGGCCTCGACATCGACCCGCGCTCCGGACGCCGGCGCCGGGCCGTCGAGGTCTACCCGCACGCGGCCTCGATCGTGCTCTTCGACCTGCCGAAGGTGCTGCGCTACAAGGCCAAGCCGGGTCGCGACCTGGAGCTGCTGCGCAGCGAGCTGCTCGCGCTGATGGGCCACGTCGAGGCCGTCGTCCGCACCGACGAGACCTGGGCCGCGCTGCGGGCGCTCGTCGAGACGGCCACCCAGAAGGCCCAGCTGCGGCGCGTGGAGGACCAGGTGGACGCCGTCCTGTGCGCCTACGTCGCCTGGTTCGTCGACCACCGGCCCGACGACGTCACCCGCTACGGCGACCTCGACACCGGCTACATCGTCACCCCGACCCTGGGCACCGAGCCGGTCGCGGTGACCCACGCCGAGGTCGTGCGCCGGGCCGTGCGCGGCTACGCCGCCGGCCACGACGACCTGATGCGCGCCGGCGAGAACGCCGTCGCGCTGGTGCGGGGACTGCTCGACGAGGCCGGCATCAACTACCTGTCGGTCACCGGGCGCACCAAGACGGTGGCGTCGTTCGCCGAGAAGGCGGCCCGCACCGCCGCCGGACGCCCGCTGTACGACGACCCGACCACCCAGATCACCGACGCGGTCGGCGTCCGCGTGATCACCTACGTGCGCGACGACGTCGACGCCGTGGCCGACGTCCTGGCCGAGCAGGTCACCGTCACCGACGACCGCGACCTCGGGCAGGAGACGGCCAGCGAGGGCCGCTTCGGCTACGCGAGCCGCCACCTCATGGTCGACCTCGGCGGGCGCTCGACCCAGGTGCAGGTGCGCACCGTGCTCCAGCACGCCTGGGCCGAGTTCGAGCACGACATCCGCTACAAGGGCACCGTGCCCGACATCCACGTCGGCGAGTTCGACCGCCGCTTCACCCTCGCCGCCGGCCTGCTCGAGCTGGCCGACCGCGAGTTCTCCGAGATCCGCGAGCGGCTGCGCGGCGCCACCCCCGCGGTCGGCGTCGTCGGCGACGCCACCGCCGACGACGACCCGCGCCTCGACCCGCGGGAGCTGGCCGCCTACCTCGCGGGCCAGTACTCCGACGCCGGCTGGTCGCGCACCGACCACTACGGCTGGATCGCCGGGCTGCTCCTCGAGCTCGGGACCACCTCGTTCGACGAGCTCGGCGAGGTCCTCCGTGAGGCCGACGACGCCACCATCGCCGCCCGGATGGACTACCGGCACCCGCCCGGCGCCGTCCGCCGCCTCGATGACGCCCTGCTGTGGGTCTTCGGCGACCGCTACGTCGGCCTGCACCAGAACGCCCACCGGCGCCCGCTGCTGGCCCAGCGCCTCGAGCGCCTCCGCGGCACCCCGTGACGCCGACCCGTCAATGATCAGCGACGGGTCGGCCGTCGGAACCCGCTGACCCGTCGCTGATCAGCGACGGGTCAGCGGGGGCGACGTAGGTTGGGTGGCATGACTCCTGCCGAGGTGATCGTGGAAGGACTGGAACGGGTTCGCGAGAGCGGGCTGGCGGTGCTCGACGGGCTGACGCCCGAGCAGCTGGGGCACCGGCCGACCCCCGACGCCAACCCGATCGGCTGGCTGGTCTGGCACCTGGCGCGGGTCCAGGACGACCACGTGGCCGACGTCGCCGGCGCCGAGCAGGTCTACCCGGCCTTCGCCGGTCGCTTCGCCCTGCCCTACGACGAGGACGCCATCGGCTACGGCCAGAGCAGCGCCGAGGTCGGCGCCGGCACCTGGGACGCCGCCCTGCTGGCCGAGTACCTCGTCGCGGTGCACGAGCGCTCGGTCGCCCACGTCGCCACCCTCGCGCCCGCCGACCTCGACCGCGTGGTCGACGACCGCTGGGACCCGCCGGTGACGCTCGGCGTCCGGCTGGTCAGCGTCGTCAACGACAACACCCAGCACGTCGGCCAGGCCGCCTACGTGCGCGGGATGCTCGGTCTCTGAGCCGTCCGTCGTAGAAGCACGTACACCTCGACGACCGCGGGCACGCTGCACCGCGCAGGACCGCGGCGCGAAACCTCGTCGGACCCCGAGGTGTCAGTGCTTGTACGACGAGGTCACCAGGGACTGGGGTCGTAGTCCTTGAGGAAGTGCCCGTGGAGGTCCTCGCCGGCCTCGCCGCGCACGACCGGGTCGTAGACGCGCGCGGCGCCGTCGACCAGGTCGAGCGGGGCGTGCCAGCCCTCGGCGGCGATGCGCAGCTTCTCGTGGTGCGGGCGCTCGTCGGTGATCCAGCCGGTGTCGACGGCGTTCATCAGGATCCGGTCGGTCTCGAACATCTCGCCCGCCGACGTGCGGGTCAGCATGTTGAGCGCGGCCTTGGCCATGTTGGTGTGCGGGTGCCCGGGCCCCTTGTAGCGGCGACCGAACTGCCCCTCCATCGCCGAGACGTTGACGACGTGGGCCCGCCCGGACGGCGCCGCCGCGGCAGCCGCCGCCATCGCCGGCCGCAGCCGCGAGACGAGCAGGAACGGCGCGACCGAGTTGCACAGCTGCACCTCGAGGAGCTCCAGCGGGTCGACCTCGTCGACGGTCTGGGTCCACGAGTTCGCGGTCGCGACGTCGGGCAGCAGCCCGCCGGCGTCGACGGCGGTGCCGGCGAGGTGGGCGTCGAGCGAGGCGCTGCCGCCGCGCAGCGCGAGCGCGGTGAGGCTGGCCGCGGTGTGGGCGGCGCGGGCGTGCTCCAGCGACTCGCCGTCGTGGTGGGCGACCGGGGCCTGGGCCAGCGCGCCGGAGATCGCGGCCGGGTGCAGCTCGGAGACGCGGTCGAAGGTGACCATCTCCGGCAGCTCGACGCCCTCGGGCAGCGGCTCGCGCTCGGCCTCGACCAGCGGCGCGTAGGCGCCCGGCGAGCGGCGCACGGTCTGGCAGGCGTTGTTGACGAGCACGTCGAGCCGGCCGGCGGCCGCGACGTCGTCGGCCAGCGCCACGACCTGGGTGGGGTCGCGCAGGTCGATGCCGACGACCTTGAGGCGGTGCAACCAGTCGCCGCTGTCGGGCAGCGAGGAGAACCGCCGGGCGGCGTCGTGCGGGAAACGGGTGGTGATCGTGAGGTGCGCGCCGTCGCGGAGCAGCCGCAGCGCGATGTACATGCCGATCTTGGCGCGGCCGCCGGTCAGCAGCGCCCGGCGTCCGGTGAGGTCGGTGCCCTGGTCGCGCTTGGCGTGCGAGCGCGCGGCGCAGTCGGGGCACAGCCAGTGGTAGAACGCGTCGACCAGCGTGTAGTCGCGCTTGCAGATGTAGCACCCGCGGGGGTTGAGCAGCTCGCCGGCGAACGCGCCCGTGGTCGGGGTGGTCAGCAGCACGCCCTCGGTCTCGTCGTCGATGCGCAGCGGGCTCCCGGTGGCCGTGGCCGCGGTGACGGCGCGGTCGTGGGCCAGCTCGGCCTCCCGCTTGGCGGTGCGACGCTCGCGCTTGAGCGCCTTGTACATGTGCGACGCCGCCCGCTTCACCGCGACGTGGTCGGGGTGCTCCTCGGGCACGGTGTGCAGCGCGCCGAGCACGCGCAGGGTGGCCTCGAGGTCGTCCGGGTCGATCACCCCGGGAGTCTAGGTCGACGCTCCGGGGGCCGGGTCACACCGGTCCGGCCGCCCGCGTGATGCGGTAGCGCACGAACGACGGCACCGCGAGCGCGGCGACGACGGTCAGCACGACGACCAGCACGCCACCACCGGTCGCGGCGACCGCCGTGCCGACGCCGGCGGCCGCGGCGCCGTGGGCGACATCCGCGACCCGGGGGCCACCGGCAACGACCACGATGAAGATGCCCTGCAGCCGGCCGCGGACCTCGTCGGTGGCGGCGGCCTGCAGCATCGCGGACCGGAACGCCGAGGAGGCCATGTCGGCGGCCCCGCCGACCACCAGCATCAGCACCGCCACGACGAGGAACGCGTGCCGCACGCCGACGTCGTCCTGGGCGCCGGCGATGCCGACCGCGAGCCCGAACCCGATGATCGCCCCGCCCCACACCAGGATGCAGACGACGACCGCCCGGCCCTGGGCGCTGACCCGCGACACCCAGCCGGAGAAGACGCCACCGATGACGGCACCGGCCGGGATCGCGGCGAAGAGCAGCGCGAAGGCGATGCCGCCCTCCTCGGGACCCCGGAAGCTCTCGTGGGCGATCTCCGGGAACAGCGCGCGCGGCATCCCGAAGACCATCGCGATGATGTCGACCAGGAACGACATCAGCAGCACCGGGTGGCCGCGCAGGTAGGTGAAGCCCTCGACGACCGACCGGAGCCCGGGCGCCCTCGCGGCGACGCCGGCGGCCCGCTCGACGGCCATCGACGGCAGCCGGACGACGGCCGACAGCGTCGCGAGCAGGGTGACGGTGTCGATGAGGTAGAGCCACTGGAGCCCGAAGACCGGGATCAGGGCCCCGGCGACGAGGGGGCCCGCGATGCCGCCGGCCATGAAGACCGTCGAGTTGAGCGCGTTCGCCGCCGGCAGCTGCTCGATCGGCACGAGGCGCGGGAGCACCGCGCTGCGGGTCGGCTGGTTGACCCCGAAGAACGCCTGTTGCACCGCGAACAGCGACAGCAGCACCCAGACGTTGGTGTTGCCGAGCGCCGACTGCAGCCAGAAGAGCCCGCTGGTGCCGATCAGCCCCACCGTGGTGCAGATGAGGATCGTGCGGCGGTCGAAGACGTCGGCCAGGGCGCCGCCCCACAGTCCGAACACGACGAGCGGCACCAGCCCGAAGACGCCGGTCAGCCCGACGTAGGCCGAGGAGCCGGTGTCGGCGTAGATCTGGGCCGGCACCGCCACGACCGTGAGCTGCGCACCGACGACGGTGACGATGTTGGCGCGCCAGAGCCGCTTGAAGTGGGGGTTCTCGAGCGGCCGGGTGTCGGCGACCAGGCTCCGGAGGCGGCTCACCGGCGGGCGGGCTGGAGCCCGTCGGGGGTCACCGGTCCACCCGCGGCGCTCCCGCGGCGTGCCGCTGGGCGAGCTCGCGGTAGTACGGCGGGTTCATCTCGACCCAGAACTCCGAGGACGTGCCGGCGATCGGCTTGGTCGCCCGGCACGGGATCCCGGCGGCCACGACGCCGGCGGGGATCGCGGTGCCCGGGGTCACGACCGACCCGGCGGCGACCAGCGTGCCGGCGCCGACGGTGGCGCCGTCGAGGAGCGTGCTGCCGTTGCCGACCAGGGTCTTCGCGCCGACCTCGGCGCAGTGCACGACGCACCCGTGCCCGATGGTGGCGTCGGGACCGACGGTCAGGGTGGTGTCGGGCTGGGCGTGCAGCACGGAGTTGTCCTGCACGTTCGACCCCTCGCGGATGACGATCGCGCAGATGTCGGCCCGCAGCACGGCGCCGTACCAGATGCTCGCGCCCCGCTCCACGGTCACGTCGCCGATCAGGGTGGCGGTCGGCGCGACGAAGGCCTCGGGGTGCACGGTGGGCCGCTTGCCCTCGAACTCGAACAGGTTCACCGGGGCACGCTAACGCCCGCCTCGTCCCGAGCCGCCCGGGGGAGCCCGGTCGGTCCCACCTGCCCCGCGCGGCGTCGCGGCCACGGCGGCGCCCACCGCGGTGCCAGGCTGTGGGGGTGAGCCCGCACCCGCCCCCGTCGAAGCGCGCCAAGCCCGGTCCCGGTCAGGAGTCCTGCTGGGACTACCCGCGCCCACCGGCCCTCGAGGTCTCGACCGAGTCGGTCGAGGTGGTGCTCGGTGGCGTCGTGGTCGCCTCGACGACCCGCTCGTGGCGGGTGCTGGAGACCAGCCACCCGCCGACGTACTACCTCCCGCGCGCGGCGTTCGCCGCCGGCGTCCTGCGCCCGACCGAGGGCAGCTCGATGTGTGAGTGGAAGGGCGAGGCGGCCTACTTCGACCTCGTCTCCGGCGACGTCGTCGCGCCCCGGGCCGCCTGGACCTACCCGACGCCGACCGCGCGGTTCGCCGACCTGGTCGACGCGGTCGCGGTGATGCCGGGCCAGGTCGACCGGTGCGTCGTGGACGGCGAGGTCGTCGAGCCCCAGGACGGCGGCTTCTACGGCGGCTGGATCACCTCGCGCGTCGTCGGTCCGTTCAAGGGCTCGCCCGGCTCCTGGGGGTGGTGACGCACCCGAGCGGAGCGAGGGTGCGTCGATGGTGGTCGAGCAAGCGGCGCGGCTGAGGAACGAAGCCGCGACCCGCGTGTCGAGACCCCTGGCCCACCGAGGCCATCGCCGGGTGGGCGGCTTCGTCGGCGCTCGCCGGGGGCCCGCTTGCTCAGCCTCCGGGTGGCCGGCGGCTTCGTCGGCGCTCGCCGGGGGCTCGCTTGCTCAGCCTCCGGTGGTGGGTGGCGGGCTCAGCCTCCGGTGGCGGCCCCGTTGGGGCTCGCGTGCTCGCCCTTCGGCAACGGCTGGTCGTCGTCGCGGGGGCCGAAGATGCAGACGGCCTCGATGACGTCGTCGTCGAGGCCCCAGGCGCGCATCTGGTCGCGGGAGCGGCGGGAGAACAGGGCGCGGAACAGCTCGTAGGGGTCGACGGCGCCGACGAGGCCCGGCGCGCGGGCGGCCGCGAGCTGGTCGAGGACGGGCACCCAGAGCGGCTCGGGGAGCCGCCCCCTGCCGAGGGCCTCGTGCAGGTCGGCGTGGTGCACGGCGATGTCCCACACGATGCCCGGGCGGGGGTCGTCGACGGCCGACCCCGCGATCACGTCCTGGTGCTCGCGCATCTCCGCCACGAGGACGTCGACCGGCAGGTGCGCGCGCTCGCCGACGTGGCGGGCGGTCCACTCCGGACCGGGCGCGCCGTCCATCCGCCCGGTGGCGGCGTCGACCGGCCCGCCGGCGAGGTGGGCGAGGACGTCGCGCACCGTCCAGGCCGGCGTCCCGGGGACGTCCACCTCGAGCTCGGCCGCGGTGAGGCTCTCGGCGAGCGCGGTCACCGCGGCCACGTGGTCGCGGTAGAGGGCGCCCCAGTCGGTCATGGCCCGACCGTAGTGGGATCGGGTAGAAAAGGCCCCCAGACGATTCCGAAGAATTTCGCCGGGCCCTGTCGTGTCCGGCCCCGCCCGTTCGTGGAGAGGGTGTCAGGCCGCCGACGGGGCGCCGCAGAACGAGGAGAACGACATGTCGCAGTACTTCCTGGCCGTCAACCACGACGAGGCCTCCATCGCCGAGATGGCGACCATGACCCCCGAGGACATGCAGCCCATGTTCGAGGCGGTCGGCGCGTTCAACGACAAGCTGCGGGCCGAGGGGGCGTGGCTGTTCGCGGGCGGCCTCCAGACCCACGACGCCACCACCGTGGTCGACAACACCGGCGACGCGCCGGTCGTGACCGACGGGCCGTTCTCGGAGTCCAAGGAGTACCTCGGCGGTTTCTGGATCATCGAGGCCGCCGACCTCGACGCCGCGCTCGACTGGGCCAAGCAGGGGTCCCGGGCGTGCGGTGGCCCGGTCGAGGTCCGTCCCTTCCAGGAGGGGTGAGCGCGAGGGCCGGCGACCTCGTGGACGAGGTCGAGCGGGTCTACCGCGAGGAGTTCGGCCGGGTGGTCGCCTCGCTGGTGCGGCGCTTCGGCGACATCGACGTCGCCGAGGACGCCGCCGGCGAGGCCCTCCTCGTCGCCCTGGAGCGGTGGCCGGTCGACGGCGTCCCGCCCAACCCCGGCGCCTGGCTGACCACGACGGCGGCCCGCAAGGCCATCGACAGGATCCGCCGCGAGTCCCACCGCGACACCAAGCACCAGGCGGCCCTGATGATCTCCGACGACACCCCCCACGAGCCGACCGGCGTCGTGGACGACGACCGCCTGCGCCTGGTGTTCACCTGCTGCCACCCGGCCCTGGCCCCGGAGGCACGGGTCGCGCTGACCCTGCGGCTGCTCGGCGGACTGACCGTCGGCGAGATCGCGCGGGCCTTCCTCGTGCCCGAGACGACGATGGCCCAGCGGATCACCCGGGCCAAGCGGAAGATCGCCGGCGCCCACATCCCCTACCGGATCCCCGAGCCGGCCGACCTGCCCGAGCGGGTCGCCCCGGTGCTCACGGTGATCTACCTCGTCTTCAACGAGGGCTACCTCTCCACCACCGCCGGCACGTCGGTGCGCGACGACCTCACGGCCGAGGCGATCCGCCTGGCGCGCACGCTGCACCTGCTGCTCCCCGAGGACCCCGAGGTCACCGGGCTGCTGGCGCTGATGCTGCTGACCGAGGCTCGGCGCGGCTCCCGGATCGCGGGCGGCGAGCTGGTGCCGCTGCACGAGCAGGACCGCGGCGGCTGGTCGCGCCCGCTCGTCGAGGAGGGGCACGCCCTGGTCCGCGCGTGCCTGGCCCGCAACCGGCCCGGGCGCTACCAGCTGCTGGCCGCGGTGAACGCCGTCCACACCGACGCGCCGACCGCGGCCGACACCGACTGGGCGCAGATCGCCGCGCTCTACGCCCACCTGGCCGCGCTCGACCCGAGCCCGGTGGTCGCGCTCAACCGCGCGGTCGCCGTTGCCGAGCTCGACGGACCCGGGGTCGCGCTGGCCGAGGTCGACCGGCTCGGCGGGGCGCTGTCGGGCTACCACCCCTTCCACGTCACGCGGGCCGAGCTGCTGCGCCGGCTCGGTCGCTCGGCCGAGGCCCGCGCGGCCTACGACGCCGCGCTCGACCTGGTCGACAACCCGGCCGAGACGGCCTACCTCCGGCGCCGGCGCGACCAGCTCACCGGCTGAGCGGGCGCACCCGGCCTAGGCTGTTCCGGTGACCGTGGAGAACCCCGCACCCCTGTCCCTGCCCGCCCGTGACGCCGACGCCGCGGCGTGGGAGACCTGGGTCCGCGACCGCGCCGCCGGCGGGCTGGCCCGGGCCCAGGAGCTCGTCGACGGGCTGCGCACCGCACCGCCGTCCGCGACGCTCGACGTGCTGCGCCAGTGGGACCGCGCCAGCCTCGAGCTCGGCAACGTCGCGGCCCTCGGGTCGCTGCTCGGCAACGTGCACCCCGACGAGGGCGTGCGGACCACCGCCGAGCAGGCCGAGCAGGACGTCAGCCGCGTCGTCACCGCGCTCGGTCTCGACCGCGGTCTCTTCGAGCTCTTCGACGGGCTCGACGACGGGACCGACGGTGGCGCTGACGGCGGGGCCGACGGCGGGCTCGACGCCCAGGCCGCCCGGCTGCTCGCGAAGGTCCGCCGCGACTTCGCGCGCTCCGGTGTCGACCGCGACGACACGACCCGCGAGCGGATCTCGGCCATCAACGAGCGGATGACCGAGATCGACCAGGAGTTCGGCAAGGTCATCCGCGACGACGTCCGCACCGTGCGGGTCACCCCCGAGCGCCTCGCGGGCCTGCCCGCCGACTGGCTCGAGGCGCACCCGGCCGACGACGACGGCCTGGTCACCGTCACCACCGACTACCCCGACGCCGTGCCGACCCGGATGTTCTGCCACGACGCCGGGGTCCGCGCCGACATGCTCGACGCCTTCCTCAACCGCGGCTGGCCGGCCACCGAGCCGCTGCTGCGCGAGCTCTTCGACCTGCGCCACGAGCTCGCCGGGCTCGTCGGCTTCGCCGACTGGGCGGCCTACGACGCCGAGGTCAAGATGATCGGCGAGGGCCCGGCCATCCCCGCGTTCATCGACCGGATCGCCGAGCTCGCCGAGGAGCCGATGCGGCGCGACCTGGCCGTCGTCCTCGAGCGCTACCGGCAGGACCACCCCGGTGCCGAGCAGGTGCCGGCCACCGACGCGGCCTACTACGAGGAGCTGGTCCGCAAGGAGCAGCTGCAGGTCGACTCGCAGCGGGTGCGCACCTACTTCGCCTTCCCGAAGGTCCGCGAGGGGCTGCTGGCGGTGACCGGGCGGCTGTTCGGGCTCCGCTACGAGGAGGTGCCCGACGCGCCGGTGTGGCACGACGACGTGACCGTCCACGACGTCACCGACGCCGAGACCGGGGCCGCGCTGGGCCGGATCTACCTCGACCTGCACCCGCGCGAGGGCAAGTACAAGCACGCCGCGCAGTTCACGCTGACCGACGGCGTCGCCGGGCAGCAGCTGCCCGAGGGCGTGCTGGTCTGCAACTTCTCCCGCGGCCTCATGGAGCACGACCACGTCGTCACGCTCTTCCACGAGTTCGGCCACCTGGTCCACCACGTGCTCGGCGGCCACGTCGACTGGGCGCGCTTCGCCGGCGTCGCGACCGAGTGGGACTTCGTCGAGGCGCCCAGCCAGATGCTCGAGGAGTGGGCCTGGGACGCCGACATCCTGCGCAGCTTCGCCACCGACGAGGCCAGCGAGTCCATCCCGGCAGAGCTCGTCGCGGCGATGCGCCGCAGCGACGACTTCGGCAAGGGCTACCTCGCGCGCGTCCAGATGTTCTACGCCTCGATGTCGTACTGGTTCCACGTCGAGCGCCCCGAGGACCTGACCGCCCGGATGGTCGAGCTCCAGGGCCGGTTCTCCCCGTGGCCCTACCGCGACGGCACCCACATGTTCGCCTCGTTCGGGCACCTCGGCGGCTACAGCTCGGCCTACTACACCTACATGTGGTCGCTGGTGATCGCCAAGGACCTGTTCAGCGCCTTCGACGCCGACGACCTCTTCGCCCCCGAGGTCGCCCGCCGCTACCGCGACCGGGTGCTCGCCCCCGGCGGCACCAAGGACGCCGCCGACCTGGTCGCCGACTTCCTCGGCCGGCCCTACACCTTCGACGCCTACGCGGAGTGGCTCGCCCGGTAGCGCGGCCGCGACCGGGCGGGATTTCCCCGGTCGGCCGGGGAAGTCTGAACTTGTCGGCCGATATCCCGGCCCCCCAGTTCAGGGATCCCCGGTCGACCGGGGAAACCGCGGTTGCACGGACGCTTCCGTCGGCGTACAGTCACGATATATCGTGAACTAGCGCAGACGGATCGCGATACCACCGACTTGAGAGGGGGTCCCGTGATGGGACACCAACGACGCAACCGACAGTGGGCCGGAGGGCCCGACGACAGCAGCTCCCCGTGGCAGCAGCACCGGGGGTCAGGACGACGCGGCCCCGGCTGGGGCGGCGGACCGTTCGGAGGGCCGGGCGGCCACGGCGGCGGCCCGATGGGCGGACCGCCGCCCTGGATGGCCGGCCTGTTCGGCATGGGCCAGCCCGAGCGGGGTCGCGGTGGGCCGCGGGTCCGGCGCGGCGACGTGCGCACCGCGATCCTCGACGTGCTGGCCACGGCCGCCCGCGAGGACCGGCCGATCAACGGCTACCAGGTGATCCAGCAGATCGCCGAGCGCAGTGACGGCGGCTGGCGGGTCAGCCCCGGGTCGGTCTACCCGACGATCCAGCAGCTCCAGGACGAGGGCCTCGTCGAGGCCGACGACGAGCGCGGCCGGCGCACGATCCGGCTCAGCGCGGCCGGCCTGGCCCACGTCGAGGAGAACGCCGAGGAGCTCGCCGCCGTGTGGGCCCCCTTCGACCGCTCCGCGGCCAAGGACGAGGCGCGCGACGGCGAGCAGGTCGATCTCAAGTCCGAGATCGGGCAGGTCATGGGTGCCGTCTGGCAGCTCGTGACCACCGGGTCCGAGACCCAGCGGCGGGCCGCGGTGCAGATCCTGGCCGACACCCGGCGCGCGCTGTACGGCGTCCTGGCCGACGGCCCGGACGGCGAGGAGCCGCAGGCCGGCCTCGAGCCCGGCACCGACGAGGGCGACGAGTCCTGACCGCCCGCCGAGCGGGTGGTCCCCCCGCACCCCCCGCACGGCTGGTCCGCGGACGTCGTGTCGCGGGTACCGTGGCCGCGTGTCCACCCCCTCCTTCGAGCCCACGCCCGACCACCTCGAGCTGAGGAGCTGGCTCCACACCTTCGCCGCCGACGTCATCCGGCCGGCCGCGTCGGAGTGGGACGAGCGCGAGGAGTTCCCCTGGCCGGTCGTCGAGGCCGCGGCCCAGGCCGGCATCTACTCCCTCGACTTCTTCGCCACGCAGGGCTTCGACCCGACCGGCCTCGGCATCCCCATCTCGATGGAGGAGCTCTTCTGGGGCGACGCCGGCATCGGGCTGGCCATCGCCGGCACGGCGCTCGCGGCCGCCGGCGTCAGCAGCAACGGCACGCCCGAGCAGGTCGGTGAGTGGGTGCCGCAGATGTTCGGCACGCCCGGCGACCTCAAGCTCGGCGCCTTCTGCTCCTCCGAGCCGGACGCCGGCAGCGACGTCGGCGCGATGCGCACCCGGGCGCGCCACGACGAGGCCACCGGCGAGTGGGTCCTCAACGGCACCAAGACCTGGGCCACCAACGGTGGCCTGGCCGACGTCCACGTCGTGACCGCCGTCGTCGACCCCGACCTCCGCACCCGCGGGCAGGCGAGCTTCGTGGTCCCCCCGGGCACGAAGGGGCTCAGCCAGGGCCAGAAGTTCCGCAAGCACGGCATCCGGGCCAGCCACACCGCGGAGGTGGTGCTGGAGGACGTCCGCGTCCCCGGCCGCTGCCTGCTCGGCGGCAAGGACAAGCTGGACGCCCGCCTCGCCCGGGCCCGCGAGGGCGGCGGCGCGGCGCGCGGCAACGCCAGCATGGCGACCTTCGAGCGCACCCGCCCGGCGGTCGGCGCGCAGGCGATCGGGATCGCGCGCGCGGCCTACGAGGTCGCGCTCGACTACGCCCGCACCCGCGAGCAGTTCGGCCGGGCGATCATCGAGAACCAGGCCATCGCCTTCGCGCTGGCCGACATGAAGACCAGCATCGACGCGAGCCGCCTGCTGGTGTGGCGGGCCGCGTGGATGGCCAGCCAGGGCCGGTCCTTCGACTCCGCCGAGGGGTCGATGTCGAAGCTCTTCGCCGGCGAGACCGCCGTGCGGGTCACCGAGAAGGCCATGCAGATCCTCGGCGGCAACGGCTTCACGCGGGAGTACCCGGTCGAGCGCTGGGCCCGCGACGCGAAGATCTACACCATCTTCGAGGGCACCTCGGAGATCCAGCGCCTCGTCATCGCGCGCACGATCTCCGGGGCGCCGATCCGCTGAGCCCGACCCGCCAGGGCTTCGCGGGCGGCGGTCCTGGGTAGCGTGGCCGCCGTGCGCCTCCACTCCCCGGCCCGACCCTCCCGAACCTCGCGTCGGCTCCCCGCCCTCGCCGTCGCCGCCGTCCTCCTCGCGGTGGGCGCCGGGTGCTCCGACGACGACTCCCCGTCCGGGGACCCGACCTCGTCGGCTCCGGGGGACGCCTCGACCTCGCCGACCCCCGAGGCGACCATCACCTCCGACGCGCCCGCGGACCCGCCGCAGGTCGACCCGGCGGCGTTCTGCTCCACCCTCAGCGACGACGAGCTGGCCGAGATCACCGGGCGGGCCCAGACGGTCTCCGACGGCACCGGGTCGGGCTACCGCACCTCGTGCAACAGCGTCCGCGACGTCGAGGACGGGCTCGGCCTCGACTGGACGCGCCTCGGGTCGCCCGTCCGTCTCGAGGGCGAGCTCGAGAGCGCGCGGAGCCTGCTCGACCCGGTCGAGGAGGAGGTCGCCGGCTCCACCGACGCCGAGGTCTTCGCCGGCAGGATCGCCGGGACCCCGATGGCGCGCGTGGTCACCTCCTACGACGGGGCCGTGCTGGTGGTCGAGGCGACCGACAGCGCAGCGGTCCTCGGGACCGACCCGGTACCCCGCGCCGAGCTGGTCGCGGCGGCCGTCGGGGTCGCCGAGGCCTACCTCGGCTGACGCCCGGGCGCCGGGCCCACCCGGCTCGCCGGGTTTGCGCGGTCGTGGGCCGGGTAGCCGGTGTGGACAGCCGGTTGCTCCCACGCCGGCCCTCCACCACGGTGCCGGTCGTTCTCGGTCGGCGCCCCGAGCGAGGACGTGATCCATGGGTGAGCTCGAGGTCAACTTCGAGAACCTGAACAAGATGTTCGCAGCGATGAACGAGGTCGGGGACCAGGCCTGGCACGTCAGCAGCTACTTCAGCAAGCACGTCTGCGACGCCTCCGGCTTCGGCGGCGACACCTGCTGCCTGCACATCATCGGCGACCAGCTCAAGCACATCGACGGCTGGTTCGACGACATGCGCCTGACCTTCAACGACAAGTGGTCCGAGCTCCAGGGCGCGATCGCGTGGTCCGCCCAGGAGGTCGACCGGGCCGACGGGGACATCAACGAGGCCTTCACCTACTACCGCGGTCACTACGGCGGCCCGCACTCGCCGCCGACCCCGCCGGAGGGCTACCTCGAGAACTACCACCTCGAGGACGTCCAGGCGCTGCTGGTCGACCCCGAGGAGGGCGGCGAGGAGCTGAACCACAACAACAAGTTCGACGCCGCCGCCGAGGCCTGGGAGGTCGGCCGCGACACGATCAACTGGGGCATCGACCTGCTGAACGGACTCGGTGCCGGCATCACCAGGCTCGACGAGGCCAGCCTGCGCGACTACATCGTGTTCCCGCTCTCCGGCGACTACGGCGCCATCCGCACCAACGCCAACGCGTGCGGCGTCGTGAACACCGCGATGAGCACGTGGGGCGGCTGCTTCACGCAGCTCGCGCTGAAGACGCCCCAGGCCCTGGACGGCCAGGCGTCCTACGGGCTGATCGCCCAGCTCGGCACCTACGACATCGTGATGAAGGCCGTCGGGCTGGGGGTCAGCGGCGGCACGTCGGTCTTCAACTCGATCGCGACCATGTCCGAGAAGATCGCCGTCGAGGTCGAGGACGTGCTGGTGATCCTCGGCGAGAAGATCCTCAAGCTCGCCAGCAAGGTCACCAGCCGCTTCGTCCCCGGCCTGGGGTGGGCGCTCCTGGCGCTGGACCTCCTGCGCGACGGCTTCGGGGTCGTGCAGGACATCATCGACGACATCGAGACGGTGCGGACGATCATCACCGAGTGCCAGAATCTCGTCGACGAGGTCACCAGCTGGGCCGAGGTCCAGGCGGGCCGGCTCGACAAGTTCCAGGACATCGTCGACACCGTCACCGGGCTGCCCGGCGTCACGGCCGGCGTCCCCGGGCTGAACGGGGTCGTCGCCCTGAGCGAGCAGGCCGAGGCCGCCCTCGACGACGTCGTCACCTTCGGCGAGGACACCTCCGAGGAGCTCGGCGGGCTCGAGGAGTCGCTCAACGACCTCGACAACATCGACATCCCCGACGAGGCGCAGGAGGCGCCCGACGACGACGAGGACATGCTGATGGCCCCAGGGCCGTTGGACGGCACCTACGACGACCCGTCCACGTCGACGGCGCCGGTGGTGTGACGATGGCCGAGGAGAACCAGACCCCGCCCGGCATCTTCGTGCTCGGCGAGGAGGACACCGCGGCGGAGGAGACCGACACCGGCGCCCTGCTCGACGAGGTGGTGGTCGCCGACGCCGACACGCGACTGCTCGCCGTCCTCGACCGGGTGCGAGGCACCGTCGAGCGGATCCGCGCCGACGACGCCGCCGAGGTCGCCGCCGCCGGGGGTCTCGACCCCGAGCTGGTGGGCCTGCTGGTGGCGGAGTCGAGCGCCGAGGACGCCTCCTTCGAGATCCGGTCGATCGGGGACCGGGTCGAGCGCGGCACCCTGACCTGGGAGTCGTTCTGGGCCCGCCCGCAGGCCGACCCCGGCGGACTCGAGCTGGCGGCCCGCGTGCAGCGCCGGCAGGCCGAGGCCCTGGTCGCGGACCGGGCCGCCTTCGACGAGGCCGAGGCTGCGGAGCGCCCGTGACCCGTCACCGGGTGCGCTTCCGCGGCCGGATCGCCGGCGTCGGGACGACGAGCGGGACCCGGGTGGTGGTCGGTCGCTGGGACGACAGCCCGCTCGGCTCGTTCGCCGACGCCATGGTCGAGCGTCCCGACGGACACCGGATCCTCGTCGCGCCCGACCCCGACGTCGCCCGGTTCGTGGCGGCGACCTACGAGTTCGACGAGATCCGGGTCGAGCCGTTCACCGCGATCGCCGACCCGTACGCGTGGCGGGTCCGGTCGGGGTCGCTGAGCCTCGACCTCGGCTTCGGCGCCCGCACCCTCCTGGGCGGCCTGCTCCAGGTCGTCCCGGCGCGGGTCGCGCAGGCGCCGTGGTGGTGCGCGGCCACCGACGGCGTCGCGAGGGTGGTGCTCGACGGCGTCCGCACGCGCGGCGAGACCCGTGACCGGCGCGAGTGGTACGGCGCGACCGACAACCAGCGCCTGGTGAGCGCCTCCGGCACGCTCGACGGGGTCGACCTCGGCGGCCTGGCCCCGGTGGCGCCGCCCCCGCGGTTCGGGTTCTCCTCGACCCCGGTGCAGCCGTCGGTGACCGACGTCGTCACCACGATCGAGCTCGACCGGTCCGTGCGGCTCGTCGGACCCTGAGGTCGGGCGGGCTCGCGGTCGGTGGGCGTGGTCGGCCGGGGGCTTCGGCCGGGGGCTTCGTCGGCGCTCGCTGGCGCTCGCTTGCTCAGCCTCCGGCGCTCGCCAGGGCTCGCTTGCTCAGCCTCCGGGGGTCACCACTGCTCGGCGGGCTCCACGATCATCCCGACCTGCGGGACCCGCACGGTGCGGGCTCCGGGCTTGCCGCCGATGACGACCTTGCGCAGCGAGGTGTTGTCCTGCTTCGAGGACTCCACGAGCCGGCCGCGCGGGTTGGCGATGGTGGCGATGTAGTAGGTGCCGTTGGGCAGGCCCTTGAGGTTGAAGGACTGGCCGGCGCGGAACTGGGCGTAGGTGTCGCCCCAGCCGGCGGCGAGGACCTGGCGCAGGGACAGCGAGTCGGTGTAGCCGCAGTCGGTCGCGAGGTCGGTGTTCTCGGGGTTCCAGTCGGCGTCCGGCACGGTGAGGTCGACCGCGTCGGTGTTGGCCAGGCAGAAGGCCTCCTTGCGGGAGTTGACCGCCGTCGACTGGTCCGCGCGCAGCAGCGTGTAGCGGGCGAAGTCGCGGAAGTGCCAGTGCTGGTGCGTCTCCTTGGTGTCGAACTCGAACGAGCCCACGGGCTGGTAGCCGGTCTGCTCGCCCTCGGCGTCGAAGAAGTACTGGTAGGCCTCCATCCGGTCACCGTCGGCGGGGTCGACGAACCCGTCGACGACCAGCGGGCTGTCGCCGGCGTTCCAGACGGTGGCGGCGAAGCGGAGGTAGTCGCCGTTCTCGCTCACCGAGATGCCCCACGCCGGCAGCGAGCGCAGGTTGGGTTGCGGGCCGTCGACCTCGTCGAGGAGCCGGCCGCTCGGCCCGTCGGTTCCGGCCGGGCGCAGGGCCGGCCCGCTGGCGCTGCGGTGCTCGTGCTCGCCGTGGTCGTGCTCCTTCTTCACCACGACCCGCACCGTGCGGCGCGCGTCGGCGGCACTGATGCCGAGCGCCTCGCGCCACGGCGCCCGCACCGAGGTGGTGACGGTGTAGCGGCCCCTCGGCAGCCGGACCGCGCCGCCGGACTGCTCGAGCACGGGGTTCGACCAGCCGGCCTGGATGCCCTGCACGCTGCCGAGGCTGTAGGGGTTGGAGAAGCAGTAGGCCGGGTACGGCGAGCGCGCGGCCGCGTCGGGCCGGACCCGCTGCCCGTCGCTGTTGAGACAGGCGTCCTTGGTGCGGAACATCACCGGCTCGCCGGTGCGGGCGTCGACGACCTTGACGGCCAGAAAGTCGTCGAGCCCGTTGAACGACGTCGCGGCGCCGGCGGGGAGCGCGACGTCGCCGGACGACGTCCGCACCACCGTCCGGATCGGCTCGGCGTACGAGGCGCGGCTCGACCACAGCTCGACCGGCTCGGAGCCGGCCACCAGCCGGACCGGCAGGTCGACTCGGGCGAGCTTGCGGTGACCGTAGATCGCTCCCTCGACGCGCGCGGGCGCCCACAGCGACGGGCTGGCCGACGGCTCGGCGGCGCGGGCCGGGCCGGCCTGGCCCGCCGACGGCGCGGCCGCCCCGGTGAGGCCGACGACCGCGGCGAGGGGGCTGATCAGGGCCACGCTGGTGAGGGCGGCCAGACGGCGGTGTCGGGGCACGGGCTTCTTCTCTCTGCTGGGGCGGGTCTGCTGCTCGAGAGGAAGACGCGCCGGAGGCCGGATCGGTTGCCGCGGTGACGAGGTTTCCGCGCCGGGACGCGGCGGCGGCGCGGTGCGTGGACGGGTCGGTGCTTGGGTAGGGTCGCGGCGTGATGGCGCGGGTGGTGGCAGCGACGACCGCCTCGGCGGCGGTGCTGGCCCTCCTGCTGGCCGGCACGTCGGCGCCGGCCGCCGCCGACGTCGACCTCGGCGGCTCGCCGGTGGAGGGCACCGCGAACCCCGCCGCCCCGACGCCGCTCACCGCCGGTCTGTGGTCGGACACCGTGACCGGGCCGGGCGAGAGCCCCGCCAACACCCTGCGCTTCTCCTACCAGCGCACGATGGAGTACTCCACCGTGCTCATCGGGGTCACCGGTGTCTCGGCCGAGGGCGCCGGCGACGGGCTCGGCGTCGCCGTGACCGCGCCGGACGGCACCGTCTGCGACTCCGACGAGACGTCGTACCCGACGCCGGGCACCGCGTTCGGGGTCTCGGTGACCGTCGGTCCCGACGACGTCGACGACCGCGACTCGGTCTGTGGGCGGGCCGCGACCCTCGACATCGCGGTCGACCGCGCCTCGTCCGACCTCACCTCCGACCTCCCGGTGGCGATCCGGGTCGTCGAGGAGGCACCGTCGGTCAGCGCCGTCGCCGACCTCCTCGAGCCGGCGGACGCGCCGCGCGTCGCCCTCCCGACACCCGGCCCGCCGACGACGCTGCCCGGCGTCCCGTCGTTCGACGAGGCCCCCGAGATCGGGAACGGCACCTACGCCGACGAGGTGCCCCAGGGCGAGCAACGCCTCTACCGGGTCCGGCTCGGCTGGGGCCAGGCGCTCGCCGCCCGCGTCGACGTGCCCGGCCAGACCAGCATCGAGGGCAGCTACCCGACCGTCGACCTGACCCTCTACGACCCGGTGCGCGACCCGGTCGAGGCCGCGGTCGAGGAGACCCTGAGCGACGGCACCTACGACGAGGACGGCGGCCGGCTCTTCGAGGGGACGCCGCGGGTGGGCCTCCTGAACCGGTTCGCCGGCCAGGCCGCGACCGTCCCGGGCGACTACTGGGTCGCGGTGTCGGTCTCCCCGGCCGACCCCGACAGCGAGGAGCCCGCCGTCGACGTGCCGGTCGAGCTGAGCGTCGAGGTCACCGGCGAGGAGGACGGAGCGCCGCAGTTCCCCGAGTTCCTGGCCGGACCCGGCGGCTCGGCCGCCCCCGACGGCTACAGCCTGGCCACGCCGTACCTCGTCGGCGCCGGCGTGTTCTCCGCCGACGTCTCCGGCACGCCGAGCGGCGCCGACGCGACCGACGAGGCGGCCTCCGGCGACGACGCCCGACGCACGGCGGGCCTGGCGGTGGGCGGCGCGAGCCTGCTGTGCTGCGCGGCGGGCGTCGTCCTGCTGACGCGGCGGCGCCGCGTCAGCCGAGCAGCAGCCAGGTAGCCACGACCAGGCCGACGAGGCCGATCAGCACGAGCGCGACGCCGGGCACCACCGAGGGGCGCCTCGGTGCGGCCGGGTGCAGGCCGGCGCCGAAGGCCACGGTCGACTCGCGCCCGAGCACGGCGGTGCCGCCGTCCCGGTGGGTCGGCGCCGCGGACGGGGGCGGGCCGAGCGTCGGCGGCGCGGGGGCGCGGGTGGCCGGCAGGCCGACGGTCGCCGCCTCGAACCGGTCGGGCACCACGACGTCTTCGCCGGGCGACGGCGGCAGCGCGAGCAGCCCCGTCGCCGCGAGGGCGGCGCGCATCGTCGAGGCGTCGGGCGGCCGGAGCGCGGGGTCGGCCCGGGTGGCCGCCCCGATCACCGCCAGGAGCCGGTCGCGGGCGACGTCGCCGGAGGGCACCGGGTCGTCGTCCGGGGCGTCGGAGGGGCCGTCGGCGGCCATGGGTCGCTCGCCGGTGAGCATCTCCAGGGCCACCCGGCCCACGGCGTACAGGTCGGCGCGGGGGTCGGGATCGGCGCCGCGCCACTGCTCGGGCGGCATGTAGCCGGGCGTGCCGATCGCCATCGAGGCCCGCGTCATCCGGGGCTCGTCGACGGGGGCGGCGATGCCGAAGTCGGTGAGCCGCAGGTGCGGGCCCGACGCGCCGGGGGCCGGGAACGGGTCGAGCAGCAGGTTGCCGGGCTTGACGTCGCGGTGGACGATCCCGGCGCCGTGCACGGCCTCGAGGGCTTGGAGCACCTGGTCGGTCAGCACCGCCACCCAGCGCACCGGGAGCGCACCACGCTCGCGCAGCAGGTCGGCGACCGAGCCGCCGTGGACCAGGGGCATCGTGAAGAGCACCCGGTCGTCGACGCCGGCCCACGACATCGGCGTCACGACGTGGGTGTGGTCGATGCGCATGGACTGCTCGCGCACGAACCGCAGCAGCGACGCGGCGTCCGACTGGCGCAGGATCTTGGCCGCCTTCACCCGCCCGTCGGTGCGGTCGAGCACGCGCCAGATCGTGCCCATGCCGCCGTTCGCGACCGGGTCGAGCAGCTCGTAGCGCCCCGCGAAGACCTCACCCATGCCGTCGAGGGTAGTCACGGCGCCGCGCCACCCCGGCGCCGTCTCCACGGCGCACCGTCAGCGCGCCAGGTCGAGCACCCGGTTGACCCAGGTCGACTCGACGACCATGCCGACCTTCTCGTACAGGCCGCGCGCCCCGGCGCGGGTGTCGGTCGACAGCCGGGACGCCGCGGCGCCGTGCTCGCGGGCGGCGGCGAAGGCATCGGCCAGCAGTGCTGTGGCGAGCCCGAGGCCGCGCCGGTCGGGTCGGACGGCGAGCTTGTGGACGTAGCCGTCGCCGTCGGTGATCGTGGTGAACGTCGCGCCGACCACCTCGCCACCCGGGCCTTCCTGGGCCACGACGCGGAGGTTCCAGGGCTCGAAGCCCGGCCGCCCCCAGGTCGTGGAGCCGAACTCCTCGAAGGTCCGGCGCTCGCGGTCGGACCACTCGAGGAACGCGTCCTCGAGCAGCGTCCAGCACGCCTCGCGGTCGGCGTCGGCCGCGGGGCGGAGCGTGTAGCCGGCGGGGAGCGGTCGCGCCGCGACCTCGGCGCCGGCGGGGAGCTCGAGGTCCCAGGCGGTGAACCGGGTCTGGTAGCCGCGGGCCTCGAGCAGGCGGTCGGCGGGGGAGCCGGCGAGCACCTGCCCCGACAGCACCGGGTGACCGGCGGCGCGGGCGGCGTCCTCGGTCCACCGCGCGAGCCAGCGACCGATCCCGCGGCCCTGCTCGTCGGGGTGGACGCCGGCGAAGGCGTGCCCGTCGTCGACCTCGCCGTAGCCGACGAGCACGCCGTCGCGCTCGACCCCGGTCGTGGACGCCGCGAGGTCGCGGTCGGGGCGCTGCCACTCGCCGACGACGTCGTCGAGGGAGACCGTCGTGCGACCGAGGTCGCGCTGCTCCTCCGTGGCGATCAGCGCCTGCACGGCGGCGGCGTCGTCGAGGGTGAGGGGGCGCGAGGTCAGCCCGGCGGGGAGCGGAGGTTCGGTCGGTGCGGTCACCGCTGAATTCGACCAGGTGCGCGCGAGGGGCGCGACCGCATTGCGGTCGCGCCCCTCGGTGCCGGTGGGCGTGCGGGCTCAGGCCTGCTTGATGGCCGAGATGTCGAACTCGAGCTTGATCTTCTCCGAGACCAGGACGCCGCCGGTCTCGAGGGCGGCGTTGAAGTTGAGGTTCCAGTCGCTGCGCTTGACGGTGACCTCGCCCTCGAAGCCCACGCGGGTGTTGCCGAAGGGGTCCTGCGAGGAGCCGACCTCGTCGAAGTCGATGGTGACCGAGTGGGTGGTGCCCTTGATGGTGAGGTCGCCGGTGATGGCCCAGGTGGAGCCGTCGCGGGCCACGTCGGTGGAGGAGAACGTGATCTGCGGGTTCTCCTCGGCGCCGAAGAAGTCGTTGCTCTGGAGGTGGCCGTCGCGGTCGGGGCTGCCGGTGGAGACGCTGGCGGCGGTGATGGTGAGGTCGACCTTCGACGCGGCGGGGTTCTCGGCGTCGACGTGCGCGGTGCCGCTGAACTCGTGGAACTGGCCGCGGACCTTGGTGACCATGGCGTGGCGGGCGACGAAGCCCAGCCGCGAGTGGGAGGGGTCGATGGCGTAGTCGCCGGTGATCGACTCGAGGATCGTGGTGCTGGCGTCGAACTCGCTCATGGGAATCTCCTGCTGAAAGGGTGTGGTTGATCAGTCAATCATCCGTAACGGACCGTGGTCCGGTTATGTTCCCGATCGCCAGGAAAAATGACGACCGGCAGTCGCGGCCCCTCTGGGGCGGCGACTGCCGGTGTGCTGTGGGTGGGTGCGAGACGCTCTCAGGCCGCGTGCGCCGCGGTGACAACGCTCGGGTCGATCCACACCGCTTCCATCCGCGTGCGTCCGCGCTCGTCGGTCACCGGGATCCAGCGCATCTCGAGCTGAGACTGTCGGCTGTCGTTCATGGGACACCTCCTGTTCACCTTCTGTTCACCCAAGGTACCCGACCCCCACCCAGGGGGCAACTCACCCCTGGGAGTGGTCGTCGTCCTCCACCTGGGTGGGTCGGCGGCGGCCCAGATCGGGCTCCGCGCCCCACCGGCCGCTGTGGCCGGCGGTCCGGCCGCCTGGCGTCGGAGCGGGACCGGCCGCTGTGGGACGTCCGGCGGGTGGATTTGGCACTTCCTGCCCGATATCGGGCAGGAAGTTGCGGCAGCGCACGTCGCGGGAGCACGATCGTCCCGTGTCCGTCGATCCCACGCTCGTGGCCCACGTCGCGGCGACCGCGGGACTGAGTGCGACCGAGGCAGCGCGGGTGATCGAGGACGTCCTGGCCTTCCACGCCGAACCGGTGGAGGCCTACGTCGTGCGCCGGCACGCCGAGCTCAAGACCTTCGGCGCCAGGAACCCCGAGATCTTCGCCCGCATCGCCGGCGAGCTGGGCGACCGCGTCGTCGCGGCGCCCCGGCTGACCGAGCGGCAGCTGCGCCGCCTGGTCTACGGCTGAGCCGGACCCGGACACCGACCACCCCCCAACAGGAAGGCACCACCATGTGCGGCATCGTCGGCTACATCGGCACCCAGCAGGCAGCCCCGCTGCTGCTCGAGGGGCTCACCCGTCTCGAGCACCGCGGCTACGACTCCGCGGGGATCGCGGTGGTCGGCGGCGGCACCGCCGGTGCGCTCCGGATCGCGAAGAAGGCCGGTCGGGTCCGCGGCCTGCAGGCCGACCTCCCGAAGCGGTTCACCGGCAAGGTGGGCATCGGCCACACCCGGTGGGCCACGCACGGGCCCGCGAACGACGTCAACGCCCACCCGCACACGAACGCGACCCACGACGTCGCCGTGGTCCACAACGGCATCATCGACAACGCCGCCGCGCTGCGGCACCGGCTGGCTGACGAGGGCGTCGAGCTGGTCTCCGACACCGACACCGAGGTGCTCGCGCACCTCGTGGGCCTGTCGACGGCCGACACGCTCGAGCGCCGGGTCAGCGAGGCGCTCGCGCTCGTCGAGGGCACCTACGGCCTGGCCGTCGTGCACGCCGACTTTCCCGACCGGATCGTGGTGGCCCGCAACGGCAGCCCGCTGATCATCGGCGTCGGCGAGAAGGAGATGCACGTCGCCTCCGACCTCGCGGCGCTGGTCCGCTACACCACCACCGTGGCCCACCTCGAGGACGGCGAGATCGCGACCCTCACGGCGACCGGGTTCACGACGTACCGAACCGACCTGAGCCACACCTCGCGTCCCGCGACCACCCTCGACCTGGACCTGACCGCCTACGACCCGGTCGGCGACGGCGCCGAGGGCGGGCACATGCACCGCGAGATGCTCGACCAGCCGGCCGCGGCGGAGCGGGTGCTGCGCGGACGCCTCGACGAGCGGTTCGGCACCGCCCACCTCGGGGGCCTCAACATGGACGCCCGCGAGACCCGGGCGATCCGCCGCGTGAAGATCCTGGGGTGCGGCTCGGCCTACTACGTCGGGCAGATGGGCGCCTCGCTGGTCGAGGAGCTGGCTCGGATCCCCGCGGACGCCGAGGCCGCCAGCGAGTTCCGCTACCGCGACCCGGTGATCGAGCCGGACACGCTCTACGTCGCCGTCAGCCAGTCCGGCGAGACGATCGACACCCTGCTCGCGGTCGAGGAGATCCGGCGCAAGGGCGGCCGCGTGATCGGCCTGGTCAACGTCGTCGGCAGCGCGATCGCGCGGGCGTGCGACGGCGGCATCTACCTGCACGCCGGGCCGGAGGTCGCGGTCGCCTCGACCAAGGCACTGACCACCATGTTCCTCGGCTTCTCCCTGCTCGCGCTCCAGCTCGGTCGCACCCGCGACCTGTCGATCGCCGACGGCAAGCGGCTGATCGCCGGCCTCCAGGCCCTTCCGGCGCAGATCGAGGAGGTGCTGAAGAGCGAGGACCAGCTGGCGCTCGTCGCCGCCCGGCTGGCCGAGGCGGAGTCCCTCTTCTTCATCGGGCGGGTGCGCGGGTTCCCGGTGGCCCGCGAGGGAGCGCAGAAGTTCAAGGAGATCACCTACCGCCACGCCGAGGCCTACCAGACCTCCGAGCTCAAGCACGGCCCGCTCGCGCTCATCTCCCCGGTCGTCCCGACCGTGGCGATCGTCCCGGACGACGAGCTCGCCGACCGCAACGTCGCCGCCCTGCACGAGATCTCGGCCCGCGGCGGCCCGCTCGTCGTGGTCACCCACCCCGACGTCGACCTCGGCGACGTGCGGTGCGAGCGGATCGACGTCCCCCGGTCCGAGCGCGAGCTCGACCCGATCCTGATGACGATCCCGCTGCAGGTACTGGCCTTCCACGCCGCCACGACGCTCGGCCTCGACGTCGACAAGCCGCGCAACCTGGCGAAGTCGGTCACCGTCGAGTAGCGGACTCCCACGCCGTGGTCGGGCACGATGCGGGCATGAGCACCTGGACCATGGAGTGGGGCGACGGGTTCGAGCGCGACGACCCACCGCTGCCGCCGAGCGCCTGGGAGCCCCGACCCGTCGCCGCCGGCTCGGTCCTCGCCGTCCGCGCCGTCATCCACGGGTTCCACGGTCTCCCGGAGGAGCCCCTCCTCGTCGCCTGGGACGACCGGCGGGCGACGGTGCGACTCGCCACCGGCGAGCTGCGGTGGTACCAGGACGGACGTCGTCAGGCCTACCGCGTGGGAGACGAGATCGTGGTTGAGGAGGGCGCCGTCCGGGTCTACCCGCGCGGGAACCGCTACATGGACGCACTCGTCGTGCGCTCCCTGGAGGACCTGGTCGAGACGGTGAACGCCGACGAGGTCACCTCGATCGACGAGGACGGCACGATCCACATCCGTGGCGAGCACGACGACAGTCGCGGAGAGGTCGTCCGCACGCCGGACACCGGGATCATCCTCCGCGCCTCCGGCGTGGTGGGCACCTCGCCCTGGCACCTCTCCGTGCTGGCGACCCGACTGCTCGAGGGAGACCACGGGCTGCTCGAGCCGGCCGACGTGACGCCACCGCGCGTCTGAGTCCGGCGCGGACCGACCAATCCTTGGGAGCGGTTACGTCCGCATCGGGTGGGTGTCTCCGGTGGCGTGGGTCTGGTGGTGGTGGAAGGGGCAGAGCAGGACGGCGTCGTGGGTGTCGGTGGTGCCGCCCTGGGACCAGGGGACGCCGTGGTGGGTGTGGCAGTAGGCGGCGGGTGTGGTGCAGGTCGGGTGCTGGCAGTGCTGCTGCTCGAGGGTGATGGCGAGGCGCTGCGCGGGGGTGTGGAAGCGGCGCTTGCGGCCGAGGTCGAGGACGTGGCCGGCGCCGTCGAGGACGGCGGGGATGATCCCGGCTTCGCAGGCCATCCGGCGGGCCTGGTCGGGTGCGAGCGCGAGACCGGTGTCGAGGTGGGCGGCTGCGAGTCCTCCGTTGAGGCTCTCGAGGGTCATCGTGACCACCACGGTGGCGTTGACCCCGCCCATGGCGGGGAGCTGGTCGGTGGGGTAGCGCTCGACGTACTCGCCGAACGCCTGCCCGAGGCGCTCGGCCGTGGGTCGCTCGTGGTCGTAGGAGCCGGCGCCGTGCTCGGCACGCACGTGCTTGGGAGCCACGATCGCCGTGAGTGCTTTGCGCAGCATCGAGGCCTGGGCGGAGGGCAGGGTGAAGCGGCCGTGGGCGAGTTCCTCGCCGTCGTCCCACATCGTCAACGCAGTGCGCTTGCGGGCTCGGGCTTCCTCGGCCTCCAGCAGTCGGGCCTCGTGCTCGTCGGCCTTGTCGGGGTCGAGGGTCTCCAGGATTCGCCGGCCCAGGGTCTTGAGGTCGTGGGCGTCGCGGTGGCCGGCCTCTCCGACCAGGTGAACCTCGGCCTTCGAACTCAGGTGAGCGTGCTGACCGTCGAGGTCCCCGACCGCAGCGGCAATGACCTTGGCCTGCTCGCCGTGCACACGACCGGACGCCATCGCCACCCGCGGTTTCGTGGGCGGTCAGGTCGCCCGCCAGCCGAGCCTTGCGCGCGGCCTCCGCGCCCGTGACGCGGGTGGTCCGCGCGAGCCACACCGCGAGCGACCTTGCCCCGATCGAGCCCGGCAGGTCGAGAACCCCGGCGTGGCCCACGACGCGGGCCTCGAGCTCCTGGACCCCGGCGACCAGCCCGGCCAGCCGCGGCACCAGGTCAGCCGTGGCGGCGGCGTCGAGCGACCAGGTCGGGGCTTCCACGAGGGCCGCGAGCTCGGCCTCGAGCAGCGCGACGAACCGGGCGACGGGGTGCCCGTCGTGGCGGTCGCCGGGGTGCTTGCTCATGGCCCGATTCTACGCGTCACCACCGACAAACGACACTGTGTTCGAACGCCTGTGGACAACTGTGGTGGCGAGTGCCGCGCTCAGCCCCGCAACCGCACCGACAGGCAGGTCACGCACCCCTCGAGCTTCTCGAACTCCGTCATGTCCACCGCGACGACGCGGAGGCCGCGTGCCTCGTAGAGCGAGCGGGTCTCGGGCGCGCTGGTCGACATCAGCACGGTGTCGGCGTCGAGCAGGACGACGTGCGCGCCCGGCTCCTCGGGCACGGCGAGGAACGGCGACCACACGGTCGGGTCGTCGACGAGCTCCTCGAACCCGACGACGGTGCCGTCGGGCAGGGCCGTGACGGCGGACTTCAGGTGCAGCACCTTGGTCAGGGGGACGCCGACCACCCGCGCGCCGAGCGGTGCCAGGTGGGCGGCCAGCTGGTCGAGCCCGGCGCGGTCGGTGCGCCCGCCCAGCCCGACCCACACGACCCCGTCGTGCTTGAGGACGTCGCCGCCGTCGAGGGTGCCGGGCGCCTCGATGTGCGCGACCCGGTAGCCGAGCCCGCGCAGGGTCTCCTCGGTCCCGGTGGTCTCCGGCTTCCGCTCGTCGGCGCCCGGCCGCGCGACCACCGCGAGGTCGCCGTAGACGACGACGGTGTCCTCGACGAAGACCGAGTCGGGGCAGTCGGGCGCCGGCGGCACCTCGATGGTCTCCCACCCCTCGGCCTGCAGCGCGGCGACGTAGCCGTCCCACTGGCGCAGCGCCAGGTCCACGTCGACCGGAACCCGTTCGAGGTGGGTGAGCAGCCCCTCGGCCAGGCGCGGGCTGGGACGACGGACGAGGGCGCGGCGGTTCATCCCGCGATCCTCGCACCCGCCTGGCTCAGCGTGCCGGCACGATCTCCCGGCCCAGCGGCAGCAGCGAGACGGGGATCATCTTGAAGCTGGCGATGCCCAGCGGGATCCCGATGATCGTCAGGCACATCGCGATGCCGGAGAAGGCGTGACCCAGGGCCAGCCACCAGCCGGCGACGACGAGCCAGACCACGTTCCCGACGGCCGACGGTGCGCCGGCGTCGGAGCGGGTCACGACGTCGCGGCCGAAGGGCCACAGCGCGTAGCCCGCGATCCGGAACGACGCGATCCCGAAGGGGATGGTGACGACCAGGAGGCAGCAGACGACGCCGGCGACGGCGTACCCGACCGCCATCCAGAAGCCGCACAGCACCAGCCAGACGATGTTGAGGACGGTGCTCATCCCGCGAGTCTGGCACCCGCGCGGTCGGGGGCGAGCCAGCCAGTGACCCAGGCCACCGCGCCGCGAAATCGGGTGGTACAAGCCACACCCACTACCGTTGACGGATGAGCACAGAAGAGACCGCAGAGCCGGCCATCACCTTCGCCGACCTCGGTCTCGGCGACGCCGTCCTCAAGAGCATCGCCGCCGTCGGCTACGAGAGCCCCTCGGCGATCCAGGCCCAGACCATCCCGCCGCTGCTCGAGGGCCGCGACCTCGTCGGCCTCGCGCAGACCGGCACCGGCAAGACCGCGGCGTTCGCGCTGCCGATCCTCGACCGCCTCGACATCCGCCAGAAGAGCCCGCAGGCGCTGGTCCTGGCGCCCACCCGCGAGCTCGCGCTCCAGGTGTGCGAGGCGTTCCAGAAGTACGCCGCCGGCACCAAGGGCGTGCACGTGCTGCCCGTCTACGGTGGCCAGGCCTACGGCATCCAGCTGAGCGCGCTGCGCCGCGGCGTCCACATCGTCGTCGGCACCCCGGGCCGGATCATGGACCACCTCGAGAAGGGCACCCTCGACCTCTCCGAGCTGAAGTTCCTCGTGCTCGACGAGGCCGACGAGATGCTCAACATGGGGTTCGCCGAGGACGTCGAGACGATCCTCGCCGACACCCCCGACGACAAGCAGGTCGCGCTGTTCAGCGCCACCATGCCGGCGCAGATCCGCCGCCTGTCGAAGAAGTACCTCAACAACCCGACCGAGATCTCGGTCAAGGGCAAGACGGCCACCGCCGCCAACATCACCCAGCGCTACCTGATCTGCAGCTACCCGCAGAAGGTCGACGCCCTCACGCGCATCCTCGAGGTCGAGAACTTCGAGGGGATGATCGTCTTCGTCCGCACCAAGAGCGAGACCGAGCTGCTCGCCGAGAAGCTGCGGGCCCGCGGGTTCTCCGCGATGGCGATCAACGGCGACGTCGCCCAGGTGCAGCGCGAGCGCACGGTCAACCAGCTGAAGTCGGGCAAGCTCGACATCCTCGTCGCCACCGACGTCGCCGCCCGCGGCCTCGACGTCGAGCGGATCAGCCACGTCGTCAACTACGACATCCCCACCGACACCGAGTCCTACGTGCACCGGATCGGCCGCACCGGCCGCGCCGGCCGCTCGGGCGACGCGATCTCCTTCGTCACCCCGCGCGAGCGCTACCTCCTCAAGCACATCGAGAAGGCGACCCGCCAGCCGCTCGCCGAGATGACGCTGCCCTCGGTCGAGGACGTCAACGTCACCCGGCTGGCCCGCTTCGACGACGCCATCACCGCCGCGCTCGGGCAGACCGCGCGCGTCGAGAAGTTCCGCGACGTCATCGCCCACTACGTCCGCAACCACGACGTGCCCGAGGTCGACGTCGCCGCGGCGCTCGCCGTGGTGGCGCAGGGCGACACCCCGCTCCTGCTCGACCCCGCCGACGAGCGCCCCGCGCGCCGCTTCGACGACCGTCCCGAGCGCTCGGCCGGCTCCGGCGCGCGGAGCGACCGTCCCGAGCGCGGCGGCCGTCCGAGCCGCTCCGGCCAGGCGATGAAGAACTACAAGATCCAGGTGGGCAAGCGCCACAAGGTCGAGCCGCGCCAGATCGTGGGCGCGATCGCCAACGAGGGCGGGCTCTCGCGCGGTGACTTCGGCAGCATCAAGATCATGCCGGACTTCTCGATCGTCGAGCTGCCGGCCGACCTGTCGCCGGAGACCTGGAAGAAGCTCGAGAGCACCCGCATCAGCGGCAAGCTGATCGAGCTCACCGAGGACCGCGGCCCGAGCCGCTCCCCGCGCACGTCGTCGCACGACGCCGAGCGCCCGGAGGCCTCGTCGTCGTACAAGAAGCCGCGGCACAAGAAGTCGTCCGACTGACGCTCCGCCCGGCGTTGCGCCCGGCGTCGCGCCCGGCCGGGTAACTCACCGTTCGATGCACTTACCCGCCCGAATTCGGGCGGGTAAGTGCGGGTAACGGTGAGTTACCCCTCACGCCGGCACGAGGACCCCGGCGTCGCGCGCGATCAGCTCGCCGACGCACGCGACAGCGGCCAGCTGGCCGGCCGCGGCCGAGCCCAGCACCGAGCTCATCGGCATCGGGAGGGTGGCGAGGTGGGCGAGGTCGCCCGCGGCGAAGACGCCCGGCAGCGACGTGCGACCCATCTCGTCGACCTCGACGCAGCCGGAGCCGAGCAGGGTGAGGCCGAGGTCGGCCGCGAACGGCGCCGACTGCTCGAACGCCGTCGCGACCAGGACGCCGCCGACCTCGACGTCGGACCCGGAGCCGAACGAGACCCGGGCGCCCAGCGAGGAGCGGCAGAAGCCGCTGACCGGCTCGGTGCGCACCGCGGCGCCGAGCCCGGCGAGCTGGGCGGCGTTCTCCGCGTCGAGGTCGCCGCCGTCGGTGAGGACGACGAGCTCGGAGGCGATCGGCGCCAGCATCGCGGCGACGCGCCCGACGTGCGCGTGCGAGCCGAGGACGGCGACCGGGCGGCCGGCGTACTCGTGGCCGTGGCAGAAGGGGCAGTGCGCGGCCACCGTGCCGAAGAGCTCCTCCAGGCCCGGCTTGTCGGGCAGCGTGTCGCGGACGCCGGTGGCCAGGACCACCAGCCGGGTCGCGACGTTGCCCGCGTCGGTGCCGACGAGGAAGCCGTCGCCGTCCGGCACGACGGAGGTGGCGGCGAGGTCGCGGACCTCGACGGTGTCGTACGTCGCCAGCTCGGCCCGGCCGAGGGCACGGAACTCGGCCGGCGGCCGGCCGTCGTGGGTGAGGAAGTTGTGCATCAGGTCGGCGGGGTCGTTGCGGTAGCCGCCGGCGTCGAGCACGAGGACGCGGCGGTGCATCCGGCCCAGGGTGAGTGCGGCCTGGAGGCCGGCGGGACCGCCGCCGACGACCACGACGTCGTGTCGCGCGGGGTGGTCGGTCGTGGCGCCCGGGCCGGTGGTCGGGCGGGTGCTGGCGGGGGTGGTCGTGGGGGTGCTCATCGTGCGTCCTCTCGGTCGGAACTTGTCTCCACGACGAGGATGTGACTTCATGTTGACATGAAGTCAAGTGAGTGGTCGATCGGTGAGCTGGCGAGCCGTTTCGGGCTGGCGACCCACGTCCTGCGGCACTGGGAGGACGTCGGCCTGCTCCGGCCCGCGCGCGACGGCGCGGGCCGCCGCCGCTTCGGCCAGGACGAGGTGGTCCGCGTCGCCGTCATCCTCCGGAGCAAGGCCGCCGGGATGACGCTGGAGCAGATCGAGGTGATGCTCGACTCCGACGCCCCGCAGCGCCACGCCGTCCTCGAGGCGCACGTCGCCGACCTCGACCGGCGGATGGAGGAGATGCAGCACTCCCGCGAGATGACGCTCCACGCGCTGCGCTGCCGGGCCCACGACGTCGCCAACTGCCCGCGGTTCAAGGAGCACGTCTCCGACCTGCTCGTCGGCAACCCGGCGCGGGTCGACTGGAAGCACGGCCCGGCACACCGGGGGCACGCGGACGGGCACGCGGGCGGGCACGCCGGCGCACACGCCGACGCACACGCCGGTGGGCCCACCGACGGGGGATAGCCCTCTACCGGTGCCGGGCGGGCGGTGGTGCGCTGGGCGGACCCACTGCCGCTCCCTCCGGAGGTCCCATCGTGTTCGCCCGCACCGCACGTCGTCTCGTCACCGCCACCCTCGCCGCGGTCGCCGCCCCCGCGGCCGCCGTCGTCGCCCTGGGCGGGGCGCCCGCCGAGGCGGCCGGGCCGTCGTACGTCGCGCTGGGCGACTCCTACTCCTCCGGCGTCGGGACCCGCAGCTACCTCGCCGACGGGACGTCGTGCCAGCGGTCGAACCTCGCCTACCCGAAGCTGGTGGCCGACCAGAAGGGCTACGCGCTCGACTTCCAGGCCTGCTCGGGCGCGACCACCACGTCGGTCGCCCACACCCAGCTCGGGGCGCTGAGCGCCTCGACCTCCTACGTCACGGTCTCGGCCGGCGGCAACGACGCCGGCTTCGGCGACGTCCTCACCGAGTGCGCCAAGCCCGGGTGGGCCAGCGACTGCGACGGCGCCATCGACGGCGCGCAGGCCTTCATCACCCACACCCTGCCGGGCCGGCTCTCGTCGTTGTACGCCGGCATCCGCTCGGGCGCCCCGTCGGCCTCCGTGGTCGTCGTGGGGTACCCGCGCATCTTCATGGGCGAGGACTGCAACGCCGCGACGTTCTTCTCCCCGGCCGAGGAGGCCCGGCTCAACGCCACCGCCGACCAGCTCAACGCCCAGCTCGCCGCCCGGGCCGGCGCGGCCGGCTTCACCTTCGCCGACCCGACCAGCTCCTACGCCGGCCACGCCGTCTGCGACGACGGGGCCTGGATCAACGGGCTCTCCAACCCGATCAGCGACAGCTACCACCCCAACCAGGCCGGTCACGCCTCCGGCTACGCCCCGCTCGTCGCCCCGCTGCTCTGACCCGGGCCGACGCGCCTGCCCGGTCGGTGCCGGCTGGTAGAACCGGGGGCATGCGTTCCCGCCTGCTCGCCGTCCCGACGGCCGCCGTCCTCGTGCTCGGGCTCGTGGCCTGCTCGGGCGACGACCCCGACCCCGGCGACGCCGGTGACAGCGCCGACGGCACCGCCGCCGCGCTGGCCGCCGCGCTCGGCTCCGGCGACGTCTCGGACGTGCCCTTCGACGGGGTCGCGGCCGGCGAGGTGGGCGACGACCTCGCCGCGGTGGTGGAGGCGATGGGCGACATCACCCCCGAGGTGACGCTCGGCGACGTCGAGGAGGACGGCGACGAGGCGACCGCCACCCTCGCCTGGTCGTGGCCGCTCACCGACGACGACACGTGGACCTACGAGAGCACCGCCCCGCTCAGCCGGGTCGACGACGAGTGGGTCGTCGGGTGGGGCCACGAGGTCGTCGAGCCCAGCCTCAACGCCAGCTCCGTGCTCGAGCTGACCGCGGTCGCCGCCGAGCGCGCCGACATCCTGGGTGCCGGAGGAGTCCCGCTCGTCACCGAGCGCCCGGTGCTGCGCGTCGGCATCGACCGCACCGAGGTGCCCGCCGCCCAGGCCGGCCGGTCGGCCCAGCGCCTGGCCCGGCTCGTCGACGTCGACGTCGCACCGTACGTCGCGCAGGTCGAGGCGGCCGGTGACAAGGCGTTCGTGGAGGCCATCGTCTACCGCGCCGACCAGGCGCCGTCGGCCGTCGAGCGCGGCTACCGCGCCATCGCGGGCGCCGTCATGTTCGGCGCCCAGGTGCCGCTCGCGCCGACCCGCGAGTTCGCCGCCCCGATCCTCGGGTCGGTCGGCCCGGTGACCGCCGAGATGATCGAGGAGGAGCCCGGCGTCTACGAGGTCGGCGACGTCGCCGGCACCTCCGGTCTCCAGGCCCGCTACGACGACCAGCTGCGCGGCACCGGCGGCGTGGTCGTGAACGCCGTCGGCACCGACGGCAACGTCCGCGAGATCTTCCGCGCCGGCGCGAAGCAGGGCAGCGACCTCGCGCTCACCCTCGACGAGCAGCTCCAGACGCGGGCCGAGGCGGCCCTGGCCGACGTCGGCCCGGCGAGCGCGCTGGTCGCGGTCCAGCCGAGCACCGGGGCGATCCTCGCCGCGGCCAACGGCCCCGGCAACGGCGGGCAGAACCTGGCCACCTACGGGCAGTACGCGCCGGGGTCGACGTTCAAGAGCGTGAGCAGCCTGGCGCTGCTGCGTCGTGGGGTGCGGCCCGACACCCGCGTGCCCTGCACGACCACGGTCGGCGTCGACGGGCGCGAGTTCGAGAACTACGACGACTACCCGGCCGGGGTCACCGGCGACATCCCGTTCCGCACCGCGGTGGCCAACTCCTGCAACACCGCCTTCATCGCCGAGCGCGGCCGCCTCGAGGACGGCGACCTCGCCGGCGCCGCGGCGTCGCTGGGGATGGGCATCGACCACGACCTCGGCTTCCCGGCCTACTTCGGCCAGGTGCCGGCGCCCGAGAGCGAGACCGGCGCCGCCGCCGACATGATCGGACAGGGAACCGTGCTCGCCTCGCCGCTGGTGATGGCCACCGTCGCCGCCTCGATCCAGCAGGGCTCCCTCGTGGTGCCGCGCCTGCTCCAGGGCCTCGAGGTCAGCCCGCCCGACGGCGTCGAGCCGGTCGCCGCGGCCGAGGCCGCGCAGCTGCGGGAGCTGCTGCGGGGCGTCGTCACCTCCGGCAGCGGCGGGTTCCTGGCCGACGTCCCCGGGCCGGAGGTCATCGCGAAGACCGGCACCGCGGAGTTCGAGGACGGCGGCCGGGTCAAGACCCACGCGTGGATGATCGCGGCCCAGGGCGACCTCGCCGTGGCGGTCTTCGTCGCGGAGGGATCCTCGGGGTCGGGAACCGCGGGCCCGATCCTGGAGGAGTTCCTGCGCGCGGCCCGGTAGCCGCGAGGGCTTCCGCCGCAGGAACGTTCCCGCCGTCGGGCCTGTCGGAGGTGCCCTCCCGGGTCCTAACCTGAGGTGCATGACTCGGGTCGTCGGACGTTCCACGCTGCTCGGGGAGGTCCACGACCTCCTCGACGCCGGTGAGTCCGTCGTCCTCTGCGGGCCTCCGGGCTCGGGCAGGAGCGCGCTGCTCGAGCTGATCGAGGAGAACGCCCGCGCCCGCCAGCGAGCGGAGGTGCTGCGCTCGACCGGGGCCCCCGAGGAGGTGGCGCTGCCCTTCGCCGCGCTGCGCGACCTGCTCGCCCAGTGCCCCGCGGAGCTGCTCGACGAGGTGGTCGCCGCCGGCCCGCCCCACGTCCGGGAGGCCGTCGACTCGGGCCTGGTCGGCGTCGAGTCGACCGACGTCCTGCGCTCCGACCTCGCGGCCTGCTTCCACGCCGTCCTGGAGCGGTGGACCGCCGACCGGCCGGTGCTGCTGCTCCTCGACGACGTCCAGTGGCTCGACGGCGACTCCTCCACGGTGGTCGGCTACGCCCGCCGCCGGCTCGGGGGCCGGGTCGGGGTGGTCGCCACGGTGACCTCGGTGGGCGAGGTCGACGCCAGCATCGACATCAGCGACCTGCACCACCTCGACGTGCCGCCGCTCGACGTCGTCGACATGCTCGACCTGCTCTGCGACCACGGGCTCACCCCTGACGTCGCGCACCGGGTGCACGTCGAGTCCGGCGGCATCCCGTCGCTGGCCCTGGCGATGGCCGGGCTGGTGGGGGAGCGTCCGGTGGTGCTCGGTGTCCCGACCCCGCTGCCGGCCAGCATCGGGCGGGTCCTCCACGAGCGCTTCGCGGCCCAGCCCGACGAGGTGCGCGAGACCCTCCTGCACGCCGCGCTGTTGAGCCGGCCCACGCTGCGCGAGCTCGAGCGGGCCGGCCGGGTGGGCGCCGCGGCCGACCTGCGCCGCGCCGCGCAGGCCGGGCTGGTCGTGCCCGGGGAGGTGGCGCTGCGCTTCACGCCGTCGTCGCTGCGCCAGGTCGTGGTCGACGTCGTCGACGTGGGGACCCGCACCGCGCTGCACCGCACCCTCGCCGACGCCGCCACCACGCCTGGCCAGCGGCTGCGCCACCTCGCCCTGGCCGATCCGCGACCCGACGCGGACCTGGCCCGCGACCTCGGGGCCGCGGCGGCGGAGTCGGGACGGCTCGGCGACCGCGAGCTGGCCGCCGAGCTCTTCCTCCTCGCCGCCGACCGCGCGCCCCTCGAGCTGGGCGCGGAGCGGATCGAGTGGCTGGTCTCGGCGATCGAGACCGCCGCGCCCGGCAACCACGTCGACCTCGTGCAGCGCGCGCTCGCCGACGTCCTCGAGTCGCCGACGTCGCCCGCCCAGGCGGTGCGGGTCCGCCTGGCGATCCCTGAGCTGGCCGGCAACGCCGTCCCGCTGCTCGACGAGGTGCTCACCGCGGCGCTCGCCGACGCCGCCGACGACGACATGCTGGTCGCCAAGGTGCTCCTCCAGCGCGCCCGCATCGCCCTGATGGAGTCGCGACCGCACGCCGCCCACCGGGCCTGCGAGCGGGCCGTCGCGCTGCTCGAGGCCCACGGCGACGACGACGAGCTGGCCCTCGGTCTCACCACGCTGGCCGTGGCCCGCCGCTGGACCGGGTCGGACCACCAGGCCTGCCTGCGCCGCGCGGTCGAGCTCGCCGGCCCCACCCCGACCGGCTTCCTGCACACCTCGCCGGTCTACATGCAGGCCCGCTTCGCCTTCTACGACGACCGCCTCGACGAGGCCTGGACCACGTTCCTCGGCATGCTCGCCCAGGTCGAGCGCGGCGCCGGCACGGACCACGTGCACGTGCTCCGGTGCCTGGTGGAGGTGGCCGCCCGCACCGGACGCTGCCGCCAGGCCGCCGAGTACGCCGCCCGCGCCACCCGGATCGGGGAGGAGTTCGACCTCGAGGCCCACACCGGCTGGTTCATCACCGCCCAGGCCGAGCTCGTCTCCGGCGACCTGGCCCGCGCCGCGACGCTCGCCCGCCGCGGGGTCGAGGCCGCCTCCGAGCGCGGCGACGTCCGCTACCTGCAGCGTCACCTGGTCGTCCTGGGCCAGGCACTGCTGCGCTCCGGAGACGCCCAGGGTGCGCGCGACGCGCTCGAGCGGGTGCGCGCGGTGGAGCGGGCCGGCGGCTTCGGCGACCCCACCGTCAACCGCTGGCACGCCGACCTGGTGGCCGCGCTGGCCGCGCTCGGGCGGCTCGACGAGGCGGCCGAGGTGCTCACGGAGGCCCGCTACGCCGTCGAGCGGCGCGCGGCGCACGGCGGCACCGCCGGCGTCTCGGCCCAGCTCGACCGGGCCGAGGCCGAGCTGCTCCTGGCCCGGGGCGACCTCGAGGGCGCCGAGCTGGTGCTCGACCGCGCCGCCAAGGTGGCCGCCGACGTCGGCCTCCAGCTCGACGTCGGCCGGGTGCTGGTCACCCGCGCCCACCTCGAGCGCCGGCGCCGTCGGGTCGCGGCGGCCCGCACGACCCTCCAGGAGGCGCACGACCTCTTCGCCGGGCTGCACGCCACGCCGTGGGCCGAGCAGGTGCGCGCCGAGCTCGAGCCCGAGCGCGCCCCCGAGACCGACGACCCGCTCCTCGAGCGACTCACCGACACCGAGGCCCGGATCGCGCAGGCCGTCGCCGCCGGGGCCAGCAACCGCGAGATCGCCGAGCGGGCCTACGTCAGCATCAAGACCGTCGAGGCCACGCTGACCCGGATCTACCGCAAGCTCGACCTGCGCTCACGCACCCAGCTCGCCACCCTGCTCGTCCCGCCGTCGCGCGAGTAGGCAGCACCGTCGAGTGCTCACCCGACCCGGGCCGCGCTCGGCGTCCGGTCGGGCCCGGACGCCGGTGGTCTAGACGCGAGGGCGGGGCAAGGGTTTTCCCCCTTACTACCCCGTGCCGCGCGTCCCTAGGTTCCGATCGCGACCGCTTCTCCAGGACCCCCCCCGCGACCCGGCCGCGTCCCCCCTCGACCCACCCCTCAGGAGATCCCATGAGATCCAGGACGCTGTCCCGGGCAGCCGCAGCACTCACCGTCACCCTCTGCGGTGCCCTCGCCGTCGGCACGCCGGCGCCGACCTCGGCCGCGCCGGCCGAGAGGGGCGAGAGGGCCGAGCGAGCCTCTGCCGGTGCCGACCGTGCCGCGCCGGAGGGGCGCCAGGCCGCCGCCGACCGTCGCGACCGCGCCGTCGCCGCCGCCGCGGCCTTCGTGCGCCGCACCGCGCCCCCGGCCCGCGGTGAGGGGGCCGCGGCCGCCCGCCGGACCGGGGCCCACGCCGGCACCAAGGGCACCTACTACGTCACCTACGGCCGCACCTTCGCCGGTCTCCCGGTCTACGGCGGCGACTACGTCGTGGCGGTCGACCCGGCCGGCCGGGTCGCCGGCGCCACCGGCGCCCCCGCCCGGGCGATCGCGGTGCGCTCGACGAGGCCGACGGTCTCCCGCACCGCCGCCCGCGCGGCCGCCCGCCGCCAGGTCGACCGGGTGCGCTCGGTGTCGCGCCCGCGGCTGAGCGTCTACGCCGTGGGCACCCCGCGCCTGGCCTGGCGCACCAAGGTCACCGGCACGAGCGCCGGGTCGCCGTCGATCACGACCGTCTGGAGCGACGCGCGCACCGGCGCGGTGCTGCTCGCCAGCGACCAGGTCGTGCACGGCACCGGCAACGGCTACTACTACCCGGGCGTCACGATCGGCACGTCCGGCTCGGGGTCGTCGTACTCGATGACCGACCCGGCCCGCTCCGGCGTGAGGTGCGGCGGCCAGAACGGCGCCGCCTACACCGGCACCGACAACGTCTGGGGCAACGGCTCGGGCACCAACCTCGAGACCGCCTGCGTCGACGTCCTGTACGCGGTGGGCAAGGAGGTCGACATGCTCTCGGCCTGGCTGGGCCGCAACGGCATCAAGGGCAACGGCACCAGCTACCCGGCGCGGGTCGGCCTCAACGACGTCAACGCCTACTTCGACGGGTCGATCATCAACTTCGGCCACAGCCAGGACAACGCCCGCCAGCTCACCGCGATCGACATCGTCGCCCACGAGAACGGGCACGGCGTCTTCCAGACCACGCCCGGCGGCTCCACCGGCGGCAACGAGACCGGCGGCATGAACGAGGCGACCGGCGACATCTTCGGCGCCCTCACCGAGTTCTACGCCAACAACCCCGACGACCCGGGCGACTACCTGGTCGGCGAGGAGGCCAACCTGGTCGGCGCCGGACCGATCCGCAACATGGCCAACCCGAGTGCCCTCGGCGACCCGAGCTGCTACTCCTCGAGCATCCCGAGCACCGAGGTGCACGCGGCGGCCGGCCCGCTCAACCACTGGTTCTACCTGCTGGCCAACGGCACCTCCGGCTCGACGTCCTGCAACGGCGCCACGCTGACCGGCATCGGCCTCCAGGCCGCCGGCAAGGTGTTCTACAACGGCCTGCTCCTCAAGACGTCGTCCTGGACGCACGGTCGGGCGCGAGTGGCCACGCTCACGGCCGCGAAGAACCTCTACGGCACGACGGACTGCACGACGTTCAACCGGGTCCGCGACGCGTGGGCCGGCATCAACGTCGGCGCCCAGTCGGGCGAGCCGACGTGCGGCGGCACCACCCCGCCCCCCGGCGGCGGCGCCTGCTCGGAGGTCACCGCGACCGGCACCGTGAGCAGCCGGACGTCGTCGTACCAGCCGTCGAGCACCGGCTTCACCACCGCCGGCGGCACGATCAACGCCTGCCTGACCGGCCCGTCGGGCACCGACCTCGACCTCTACCTGCAGCGCAGGAGCGGCACGTCGTGGGTCGACGTGGCGAAGAGCGAGAGCGCCTCGTCGACCGAGCAGGTCACCTACGGCGCGGCCTCGGGCACCTACCGGATCGAGGTCTACGCCTACGCCGGCTCGGGCAGCTACACCGTGCGCTACGACACGCCCTGACCTCTCGACGGCTCGGGGGCCGGTGGCGTCGCCGCCGCCCCCGGGCCGTCACCGCCGGCGCCACGCACGTGCGCGAGGCGGTGGAAAAGGAGCGAACCCCCCGCCGCATGGGGTCGGCGAGGGGTTCTCGTCGTCTTTCTTGGTGCTCCCTCCGAAGGACGACTGCCAGCGAGCATACGTCGTCGGCCGCGGGCGTGTCTGCGATTTGAGGGAAAGACTTCGGGTGGTTGGCTGGGGTCCATGGACACGTCCGAGCGCCTCGACTCCCTGCTGGCCCCCGAGCACCGCAACCTCCTGATCGGAGGGGCGTGGCGCGAGGCCGAGGACGCCCGGCGCTTCGACGTCCTCGACCCGGCCGACGGCTCGGTCCTCACCACCGTGGCCGACGGCTCGGCGGCCGAGGGCATCGAGGCGCTCGACGCCGCGGTCGCCGTCCAGGCCGAGTGGGCCGCCACCGCGCCGCGCGAGCGGGGCGAGATCCTGCGCCGGGCGTGGCAGCTGCTGCAGGACCGCGCCGACGACGTGGCCTGGCTGATGAGCCTGGAGATGGGCAAGCCGGTCGCCGAGGCCCGGGGCGAGGTCGCCTACGGCTCGGAGTTCTTCCGCTGGTACGCCGAGGAGGCGGTCCGCATCCACGGCCGCTGGATGCAGGCCCCGGCCGGCGGCAGCCGGCTGCTGACGATCCGCAAGCCGGTCGGTCCGTGCTTCTTCGTGACGCCGTGGAACTTCCCCCTCGCGATGGGCACCCGCAAGATCGGCCCGGCCGTCGCCGCGGGGTGCACCATGGTCCTGAAGCCGGCCGCGCAGACGCCGCTGACGATGCTGCTGCTCGCCACGATCCTCGCCGAGGCGGGCCTGCCCGACGGCGTCCTCAACATCGTGCCGACCACCGGGGCCTCCGAGCTGAGCCAGGCGCTGCAGGGTGACGACCGGCTCCGCAAGGTGAGCTTCACCGGCTCCACCGGCGTCGGCCGGGTGCTGGTGCGCCAGTCGGCCGACCAGCTCCAGCGGGTCAGCATGGAGCTCGGCGGCAACGCGCCGTTCCTGGTCTTCGCCGACGCCGACCTCGAGGCCGCCGTCGACGGCGCGATGATCGCGAAGATGCGCAACATGGGCGAGGCCTGCACCTCGGCCAACCGCTTCCTCGTCCACGTCGACGTCGCCGAGGAGTTCGGTCGGCGGCTCGCCGAGCGGATGGGCGCGCTCACCGTCGGCCGCGGGCAGGACGACGGCGTCGACGTCGGCCCGCTCATCGACGACAAGGCCGTCGAGTCGGTCGGGCAGCTGGTCACCGACGCGGTGCACGACGGCGCCACGGTCCTGGTCGGCGGCACGACGCCTGACGGGCCCGGCTACTTCTACCCGCCGACGGTGCTGGTCGACGTCCCCGCCGGCTCCGCGATCAACACCGAGGAGATCTTCGGGCCGGTCGCCCCGATCACGACCTTCACCACCGACGCGGAGGCGATCGCGGCCGCCAACGACACCGAGTACGGCCTCGCCTCCTACGTCTTCACCCGCGACCTGGACCGGACCCTCCGGGTCGCCGAGGCGCTCGAGTTCGGCATGGTCGGAGTCAACACCGGGCTGGTGTCGAACCCCGCGGCGCCGTTCGGCGGGATGAAGGCGAGCGGGTTCGGCCGCGAGGGTGGCTTCGAGGGCATCGAGGAGTACCTCGAGACGACGTACGTGGCGCTGCCCGCCCCGTAGCCTCTCCGCATGCGGTGGTGGGCGGTGGCGGCGGTGGCGACGCTGCTGGTCGCCGGCGGCTGCTCCTCGGAGCCGGCCGCGGGCCCCGGCGACCCGCTGGCCCCGACGCCGCCGGCGACGGCCGAGGCGCCGGTCGACGTCACCACGCCCGAGCCCACCGAGGCGCCACCGCCCCCGCCGGCGGTGACCCGCGACCCGCTCGCCGACCTCGTCGAGGGCATCGAGGTCGACGACGAGCCGGTGCTCGGCTCCGACATCAGCTGGCCGCAGTGCCCGCCCGGCATGGGCATCCCCGAGAAGCGCTCGCACGGCGGCCCCGGCCCGGTCCCGGAGGCGCGCTACGTCGTCGTGGGACTCACCAACGGCCCCGGCTTCCACCCGAACCCGTGCCTGCAGAGCCAGGTCGACGACACCCGCCGGGCCGGGCGGATGATCGCGGCCTACGCCGTGGCCAGCTACCCCGAGCCGCGCTTCCTCGACGAGCACGGCCAGGACGGCCCCTACGACGGCGCGACCCCGCTCGGGGCGCTCGCGAACACCGGCTACCAACAGGCGCTGTTCAACGTCGACAGCATGGAGGCCGCCGGCCTGATCACGCCGATCATCTGGATCGACGTCGAGCCGGTTCCCGACTTCGCGTGGTCCGGCGACCTCCAGTCCAACGCCGCCGTGGTCGCCGGGATCGCCCGCGGCTACCAGGACGCCGGCTACCGGATCGGCGTCTACTCGACGCCGGCCCTCTGGGCCGGTGTCGTGGGCGACCTCGAGCTCGGCGTGCCGGAGTGGCGCGCGGCCGGCCAGACGTCGTCGGCCGAGGCGCTGTCGCGGTGCGGGGAGGACTGGGTGATCCAGGGCGGTGAGGCGGTGCTCGGGCAGTGGGTAGAGGCCGACCGCGACATGAACCTGACCTGCCCGGGGATCTCGCTGGACCTCGCGGCGTGGTTCCACCAGTACTGAGCGCAGACTGGGCCCATGGACCTCTCCGACGTGTTCGTCGCCGTGCTGGTGGTGCTCGGCGTCCTGGTGCTGGTCGGCGTGCTGGTCGTGGGTTTCGTGATGTGGCGCTACCGGGTCCCGCCGCGCGGCGTGGTCGCGATGGTCGGGGGGCTGGTCTACCTCGCGAGCCCGGTCGACGTGCTGCCGGAGGCGATCCTCGGCCCGCTGGGGCTCGTCGACGACGCCGGCGTGCTCACCGGCGTCGCGATCTTCGTCTACAAGCTCGTCCAGGTGCGCCAGCGCCTCGAGCGGTCGGGCATCCAGGGCCGACGGCGACCCGGGGCGGGCGGCCCGCGCGCCTGAGCCGGCTCAGACGCTGGCGGCGAAGCTGGCCACGAGCGTCGGGCGCGAGGTCACGTCGAGCTTGCGGTAGATCTTCGACAGGTGGCCCTCGACGGCCTTGACCGATACCCCGAGCTGCTCGGCGACGCTGCGGTTCGAGCGGCCCTCCAGGGCCAGCAGGGCGACGCGGCGCTCACCGGCGGTGAGGACGGCGAGCACCTCGGACTGGCGCCGGCGCGGCGCCTCGCCCATCCGCTCCAGCAGGCGACGGCCGCGGCTGAGCAGGGGCCAGAGGTCCTCGGCGGCGGCGTACTCCTCGGCCGACCGGAGCAGGACCAGCGCCTCGTCCGGCTCGCCGACGAGCAGCAGCAGCCCGGCGAGGTCCGTCTGGAGCTGGGCGCGCAGCCGTCCCGCCTCGACGCCGTCGAGGAGGGCCAGCGCGACGCGCAGGTCCGGGGCCCGCAGGCCGTCGGGCTTCGTGGTGGCCAGCACCCGCAGGGCGAGGGCGAGGTCGGCCGGCGAGCCGTGCGCCAGGGTGGTGGCGTGCTGGGTGCGGGCCAGGGCGAAGGCCTCGGCGCGGCGTCCGGCGCGGAGCATCGCGAGGGCGGCGCCGGTGCGCCACGGGACCCGCAGGGCCTCGGGGTCGGCGCCGGGGGCCTCGGCGACGGCCAGGTAGCGCTCCACGGCGACGTCCGGGTCGAGGGTGGCCGCCGCGAGCTCGGCCAGCGCGTGGCGGGCCTCGGCGCGGTCGTCGAGGGCCACCGCGGGCGCCAGGGCCCGGGCCGCGTCGAGGTCGCCCTGGGCCAGGTGGCACTCCAGCAGGAGCGTCCGCGCCGCTGTCCGGTCGGCCGCGGGGGCCACGTCCTCCGCCTCGAGCGCGCGGAGCATCGACAGGGCGAGGCGGACCCGTCCCTGGCGGACCAGGGCTCGGAGGTCGTCGACGGCACCGGTTCCGGGCGCGACGGTCCTGGCGGGCATGGCGGGCATGGGTCAAGGCTAGGAAGCAGAACGCCGTTCCGGACCGTAATGGGGGGAATCCAGGGGGACTGGACCAGTCAGGTGTCGCCCGGGCCGCCGGCCGAGGAACGCCAGCAGCCGGGACGACGCGCCGCCGTCGGGGTCGACCTCGGCGCCGGGTCCGAACCGGGTGCCGCGGTCGGCGTCGGCGACCAGCCCGGCCGCGACCGGGAGCAGCTGGCGGGCCAGTGCCTCGGGCAGCGCGGACGCCTCGCCGGTGGTCCGGGTCGTCTCGGCGACGTCCCAGCCGTGCACCGTGATCTCGAGCGCCGCTGCCCGCAGCAGCACCTCGGTCGGCACCGGCAGCCCGGCCACGTGGACGACGTCCGGGGCGTGCGGTCCGCTCCACGCCCCGAGCAGGTCGCAGGCCTTGGCCTGCAGCGTCGCGACCCGGACGTCGAGCGGCGTGCTCGGCCGCAGCGCGACAGCACCGCGGGCGCCCTCGGTGAAGGCGTCGAGGACGTCGTCCATGTGGGTCAGGAGGCGGTCGAGGTCCCACGCGGCGCACGGCGTCGGGAGCCGCAGGTGGGCGGGGGTGACGGGCAGCAGCGAGCCCCGCGTGTAGGCGATGGCCCGCTCGAGCAGCTCGACGCCCCCGGCGGGGGCGTCGTTCACGACCCGGTCGGCGCGGCCGGCGCGGCCGGGACGGCGGGCAGGTGGTCGGCGGGCAGGTAGTCGGCGGGGAGCGAGGCCGGCAGCCCGAACGTCGCGAAGAGCCGGGTCTCGAAGAAGGCGGTGACGTGGCGGACCAGGTCGCCGTCGAGGTGCAGGACCTGGAGGTGGAACGGCTCGAAGTGGCCGCCGGGCACCCGCATGTAGAGCCCGAACGCGGGCTGGCCGTTGGCGGTGGTGGCGACCATCGCCATGTCGTGGACGCCGCCGGGGCACTTGGTGCCGATCAGGTCGCCGATGTTGCCGGCGCCGCGGTACCAGTTGGTGAACGGCGGCATGTCCCACGTGGCGTCGGCCTTGAGCAGCCCGACGATGGTGTCGATGTCCTTGCGCCAGAACGCGTCGAGGTAGCGGTCGAGGAGTCCGCGCTGGGCGTCGCTCAGGTCCTCCACGACGGTGTCCTCGGTGAGGGCGCGCTCGCCGAGCTGGGCGTGGGCGCGCTGGAGGGCGGAGTTCACCGCGGCCGACGTCGTGTCGAGCGCCTCGGCCGTCTCGGCGGCCGACCACCGCAGCACGTCGCGCAGGATGAGCACCGCGCGCTGGCGGGCCGGCAGGTGCTGGAGCGCGGCGACGAACGCCAGGCGCAGCGTGTCGCGCTCGGCGACCACCACGGCGGCGTCCGGGACCGGCTCGAGCCAGGCGATCTCGTGGTTCTCCTCGAGGGCGTCGCCGGCCATCTGGTCGGAGGTGCCGAGCCCCGCGGGCAGCGGCCGGCGCGGCTTGCCCTCGAGGTTGGTCAGGCACACGTTGGTGGCGATCCGGTACAGCCACGTGCGCACCGAGCTGCGGCCCTGGAACGTGGCGCTCGCCTTCCACGCCCGCAGGAACGTCTCCTGGACGAGGTCCTCGGCCTCGTGGACCGACCCGCTCATCCGGTAGCAGTGGGCCAGCAGCTCGCGCTGGTAGCGCGAGGTCAGGCCGTCGAAGTCGTCGAGCTCGGTGGTGCCCCGGTCGCTGCCGGGCCCGCCGCTGGTCTCCTGCGCCGTCATGTCGAGGTTCGCCCGCTCCGTCGCCGTCGTCGTCATGCTGTGCTCCCGCCGTTGGTCAGTCTGCCTGCTCCTACCGACCCGGGTCGAGGGCCGCACTCATCGGTGGGCGGTGAACGGCTCGGCTACCACGCCCGGGCGGTGGCGACGAGGGCGAGCGCGCGCTCGGCGGCGGGGACGGCGAGGGCGCGATCGGCCGGGACGAGGCCGACGCGGGTCCGGCGGTCGAGCAGGTCGGCGACGTCGTACGCGCCCTCGTCGGTGACGCCGAAGACGAGCTCGGCGAGGGTCACCGGGACGCCGTCGGCCACCGGCGCCAGGAGCTCCTCGTCGCCGAGCCGGGTGACCTCGCGGGCGGTGTCGAGCACGAGGCCGGCGTCGGTGCCGTAGCGGCGCACCAGGCGGGCCGGCTGCTCGAGCGCGGCCAGCTCGGCGCGCGGCGCCGCCCCGAGGAGGGGCAGGGTGGCGGTGACGCAGGGACCGGCGTCGAGGTGGGCGGTGGCGGCGTCGAGGGCGTCCTGGGCCATCCGCCGGTACGTCGTGAGCTTGCCGCCGACGATCGTGACGACCCCCGTGCGGCTGGTGAGGACGGCGTGGCGGCGCGACAGGTCCGCGGTCGGGCGGCCGTGGTCGGTCGCGGGGCCGGCGTGCAGCAGCGGCCGCAGCCCGGCGTGGGCACCCACGACGTCGGTGCGGTGCAGCGGCCGGTCGAACGCCGCGGCGACGACGTCGAGCAGGAACCCGACCTCGGCCTCCGACGGCGTCGGGACGTCGGGGACCGGGCCGTCGACCGGCTCGTCGGTGAGGCCGACGTGCAGGGTGCCGTCGGGCTGCGGGAGCACCATGACGAAGCGGTTGCCGGAGCCGGGGACGGGCGCGAAGACCGCGGTGGTCAGCCCCGGCAGGGTCTCGGCCCGCAGCACCAGGTGGGTGCCGCGGCTGGGGCGGAGGGTGACGTCGTCGACGAGGTCGCCGGCCCAGACGCCGGTCGCGTTGACGACGGCGCCGGCGGCGACCGCGCGGACCTCACCGGTCAGCTCGTCGCGCAGCTCGACCGAGCGCCCGGTGGCGGCCAGGACGCGGGCCCGGGTGCGCAGGTGCGCGCCGTGGGCGGCCGCCGTGCGGGCGATGGTGGTGACCAGGCGGGCGTCGTCCTCGAGCTGGCCGTCCCACGAGAGGTAGCCCCCGGTGAGGCCGGCGGTGCGGAGCCCGGGGGCGAGCCGCAGCAGCTCGGTCGCCGACACCCGGCGCGGGCGGGGCAGGGTGGCGACCGAGGTGTGCGCGCCCCGGCGCAGGAGGTCGCCGGCGTGCAGGCCGAGCGACGTCAGCGTGCGGGTGGTGCGGCTGGTCGCGCCGGTGAAGGGCACGACGTAGGGCATCGCGTGGGTGAGGTGCGGCGCGGTGACCTCCATCAGGACGCCGCGCTCCACGGCGCTCTCGCGCGCGACGTCGAGCTGGCCCTGGGCGAGGTAGCGCAGGCCGCCGTGGACGAGCTTGGAGGACCAGCGCGAGGTGCCGAAGGCGAGGTCGTGGGCGTCGACGGCGAGCACCGACAGCCCGCGGGTGACCGCGTCGAGCGCGACCCCGACGCCGGTGACGCCCAGCCCGACGACGACGACGTCGACGGAGTCCGGGGCGCCGTCGAGGCCGGCGGCGACGCGGGTCGCGGGGCGCCGGTCGGGCGGGCGGGTGCGCGCGGGTGTGGTCACGGCACCAGCGCGCGGGTGAGCAGCAGCGTCAGCTCGGCGTCGAGCGCGTCCTGGTCGACGTCGTCGTCGAGCATCGTGTGCGAGGACAGCACGAACCCGTGGGCGGCGAGGACGAGGGCGCGGGCCATCGTGGCGGGGTCGCCGGCGCGGACCAGGCCGGCGGCCTGGCCGTCGGCGATCGCGCGCTCGGTGAGCCGCAGGACGTGGTCCTGCGAGCGGCCGCGGCGCGAGAGCAGGTAGGGGAGCACCAGCTCGGGGTCGAGCTCGACGATCCGGACGTACAGCTCGTTGTGCCGCAGGGCGCGGATCGTGGTGACGACCCGCTCGACGAGCCCCGCGACGCTGTCGGCGCCCACGAACGCGTCGCCGGTGCGGTTCGTGGCGACGATCCTCATCCACTCGCGGGTCATCAGGTCGCCGAGCAGGGTCGGCATGTCGGCCCAGGTGCGGTAGATCGTCATCCGCGACACCCCGGCCCGGCGGGCGACCTCGGTCAGCGTGGTGCGCCGCCACCCGACGTCGAGGATGCACGCCCGGGCGGCGTCGAGGAAGGTGCTCTCGGACGGCGGGATGTGACGAAGTGACGTCATATGTCACACTGTAACATGTGACTCCCACCGAGATCCCGTTCGTCCAGTCCGAGATGCACCCCACGCGGTGGGGCGCCCCGTCGTCGGCGACCCCGCTCCCCGCGGCGGCGCGCGACCTCGTGGAGCTCGCCTTCGGGCTGGACGAGCAGCCGACCGTGCTCGGCGCCCTGCCGACCTCGGGCCTGGCCGCCGACCTGGTGGCGTCGCTGCGCGCCGTCGTCGGGCCGGAGCACGTCCTGGACGACGACGAGACCCGTCGCCTGCGCACGCGCGGCAAGTCGACGCCCGACCTGGTGCGCGCCCGGGCCGGCGACCTCACCGACGCGCCCGACGTCGTGGTCCGCCCCGGCGACCACGAGCAGGTCGCCGCCGTGCTCGCCTGGGCCGTCGAGCACCACGTCGCCGTCGTCCCCTTCGGTGGCGGGACGTCGGTGACCGGCGGCCTGGTCGCGCGGCGCGAGGGGTACGCCGGGTTGGTCTCGCTCGACCTGGTGCGCCTGAAGCGGCTCCTCGACGTCGACCGCGTCTCGATGACCGCGACGCTCGAGCCGGGCCTGCGCGGCCCGGAGGCCGAGGCGCTCCTCGCCGCCGAGGGCCTGACCCTGGGGCACTACCCGCAGTCGTTCGAGCACGCCACGATCGGCGGCTTCGCCGCCACCCGGTCCAGCGGGCAGTCCAGTGCCGGCTACGGCCGCTTCGACGCGCTCGTCGTCGGGCTGCGGGTCGCGACCCCGCGCGGCGAGGTCGCCCTCGGCAGCGCCCCGGCCAGCGCGGCCGGACCCGACCTGCGCCAGCTGTTCCTCGGCTCGGAAGGGGCCTTCGGGGTCATCACCGCCGTCACGGTGCGGGTCCGCCGCCGGCCCGCGACGGCGACCTACGAGGGGTGGCGCTGGCCGTCCTTCGACGCCGGTGCGGAGGCGATGCGCACCCTCGCGCAGGCCGGCCTGCTGCCGAGCGTGATCCGGCTCTCCGACGAGGACGAGACCGCCCTCAACCTCGCCCACCCCGACGAGGTCGGCGCCGCCCCGGCCGGTGGCTGCCTGATGATCGTCGGGCACGAGGGCGAGCCGGACGTCGTCGCGGCCCGGCGGGCCGCGGTCACCGGCGTCCTCGAGGGGCTCGGCGGCACGCCGCTGGGCGAGGGGCCGGGCGCGGCCTGGGTGCACGGCCGCTTCGACGCGCCGTACCTGCGCGACTCGATGCTCGACGTCGGCGTGCTGGTCGAGACGCTCGAGACCGCCACGTTCTGGTCCCGGCGCGCCGCGCTGCACGCCGCCGTCAAGCAGGCGCTGACCGCCTCGCTCGGCGCCGACGCGATCGTGCTCTGCCACGTCTCGCACGTCTACGAGACCGGCTGCTCGCTCTACTTCACCGTGGCGACCCGGGCCGGCGCCGACCCGCTGCCGCGGTGGCGCGCGGCGAAGGCGGCCGCCAGCGACGCGATCGTGGCGGCCGGCGCGACGATCACCCACCACCACGCCGTCGGCACCGACCACAAGCCGTGGCTGACCCGGGAGATCGGCGAGCTGGGGGCGTCGGTGCTGCGGGCGGTCAAGGCCGACCTCGACCCGACCGGGATCCTCAACCCCGGCGTCCTGGTCCCGTGACCGGCGCCCCGGTGACCCGCTCGTTCGCGTTCCTCGTCAACCCCGCCTCCGGCGGCGGCGCGGCACCGGGCGCGGTGGTCCCGGTGGCCCGCCTGCTCCGTGACGCCGGCGCCAGGGTCGACGTGACCTACTCGCCCGGCCCACGGGCGATGACCGCGCTCGTCGAGGCCGCCGTCGCCCGCGGCGACGTCGTGGTGTCGGTGGGCGGCGACGGGATGCTGTCGTCCCTGGCCGGCGCCGTCGCGACCGCGGGCGGCACGCTCGGGGTGCTGCCGGCCGGGCGCGGCAACGACTTCGCCCGGATGCTCGGTCTCCCCGACGACACCGAGGGCCAGGCCCGCCGGCTCCTCGAGGCCGAGGTGCGCCACGTCGACCTGATCGCCTGGATGCCGCCCGGCGGCCCGCTGCGCCACGTGGCCGGCTCGGTCTACGCCGGGGTCGACGCGCGCGCCGGCGAGATCGTCGACCGCGCCCACCGGCTGCCGCGCTCCCTGCAGTACCCCTACGCCGCGCTCCGGGCCCTGGCCACCTACCGGCCGGCCCGGTTCCGGGTCTCGGTCGACGGAGCCTCCCACGAGTACGCCGCGGCCTGCGTCGTCGTCGCCGGCTCGGCGTACTACGGCAAGGGCATGCGGATCGCCCCGGACGCCGTGCTCGACGACGGCCTGCTCGACGTCGTCGTCATCGAGGCGGCCTCGCGCCCGGCCCTGCTCTGCTCGTTCCCGAAGGTGTACTCCGGCGCCCACGTGCAACTCGACGAGGTCACGGTGCTCCGCGGGCGTCGCGTCGAGCTGGCTGCCGACGCCGGTTCGGGACCGGGCGTCCCGGCCGGGGGCGACGGCGAGCCGCTCGGGACGCTGCCGCCGCTGGGAGGGCCGGCGGCCGTGGCCGAGGTGCTGCCCGGTGCCCTGGCCGTCCTCGGCTGACGGCTGCGCTGCCGGCCGACCGGCCGGCGTGCGAGGGCGGTCAGCGGGTCAGGCGAAGGCCCACACGAGGAGCTCGGTGTCGACGCCGGCGGTGACCTCGTGGGCCGGCTCGTCGGTGAACCGGAACGCGTCGCCCTCCTGGAGCGGCTCGGCGAGCGAGCTGCGCAGCAGCGCGCCGCGGACGACGTAGACGTGCAGGAGCGGCGCGGCCGGGAGGGTGCCGGTCTCCCCGTCGGCGAGCCGGACCACCGTGAGCCGGGCGCCGGGCAGCTCGACCGCCGCGCCGTCGACCGGGGCGTCGAGCACGTCGTAGGAGGCGACGTCGGCCCCGCGGCCGTCCTCGTCGGTGAGCCACGTCTGCACGAAGCGCGTCGGCCGCTCACCCGCCACCTCGCTGTGCTCGGTGCCGTCGCCGGTGCGCAGGACCGCGACGCGCCCGGCGCCGAGCACCGCCGACCCGGTCGGGCCGGTGTGCACGAGCTCGCCGCTGACGACGTGGGTGACGATCACCAGGTTGCTGTGCCGGTGCGTGTCGAAGCCGCGCCCGGGACCGAGCAGGTGGTCGTCGTGACACACCATCGGCCCGAACCGCAGGTTGTCGGGGTCGTACGTCGCGCCGAACGAGAACGAGTGCCGGCTCAGGCGACCCATCTCACGCTCGACGGACCGGCCAGTTCCGCGACGGATCTCCACACTCACGGGCATCATTGTGCCCGTGCCAACCCCCGACACCGGTGGTCGCCCCGAGTCGGACGCCCTGCCCACGCTGCCGCCCGGATTCGTCCTGGGCGTCGCGACCTCTGCCTACCAGGTCGAGGGGGCCACGGCCGAGGACGGGCGCGGCCCCTGCATCTGGGACACGTTCAGCCACCAGGCCGGCCGCATCGTCGACGGCAGCACCGGCGACGTCGCGGCCGACCACTACCACCGCGTGCCCGAGGACGTCGGCCTGCTGCAGCGCCTCGGCGTCGGCGGGTACCGGTTCTCGGTCTCCTGGTCGCGCGTCCTGCCGACCGGTCGCGGCCCGGTCAACGCGGCCGGCCTCGACTTCTACGACCGGATGGTCGACCGCCTGCTCGAGGCCGGGATCTCGCCGATGGCCACGCTCTACCAGTCCGACCTGCCCCAGCACCTCGAGGACGACGGCGGCTGGCTCAACCCGGCGACGGCCCACGCCTTCGCGGAGTACGCCGCGGTGGTCGGCGAGCGGCTCTCCGACCGGGTCGAGTCGTGGGTGCCGATCAACGAGCCGAACGTCGGCGCGATGCTCGGCTACGGGCTCGGCACCCAGGCGCCGGGCTACGCGCTGCACTTCGACGCGCTGCACGTCTGCCACCAGATGCTGCTCGCGCACGGCCACGGCGCGACGGCGCTGCGCTCGGTCGGCGCCCGCTCGGTCGGCTGCGCCAACAACCACGCCCCGATCTGGCCGTCGTCGGAGGATCCCGCCGACGTGGGGGCCAGCAAGCTCTTCGACTCGCTGTGGAACGGGCTGTTCATCGAGCCGATGCTGCTGGGCCGCTACCCCACCGACCTGGAGCCGCTGGTCGAGGAGCTCGTCCAGCCCGGCGACCTCGCGGCCATCCGGGTGCCGCTCGACTTCTACGGCGTCAACTACTACAGCCCGATCCGGATCGCCGCGGCCCCGCAGGACGCGCCGATGCCGTTCGAGGTGCACGAGCTGCTCGGCTACGACCGCACCGACCGCGGGTGGACGATCGTCCCGGACGCCCTGCGCGAGTGGCTGATCACCTTCCGGGCGCGGTTCCGGGCCGCCCTCCCGCCCATCGTGGTCACCGAGTCGGGAGCCGCGTTCAACGGCGAGCCGGACGCCGACGGCGTCGTCGACGACCAGGCCCGGATCGACTACCTCGACCAGCACCTGCGCGCGATCGCGAAGGCCGTCGAGCGGGGCGTCGACGTCCGCGGCTACTACGTGTGGTCGCTGCTGGACTCCTTCGAGTGGACCGAGGGCCTGAGCCAGCGCTACGGCCTCGTGCACGTCGACTTCGACACCCAGACCCGGACGCCGAAGCGCTCCTTCGACTGGTACGCCGCCCTGATCGCGGCCCAGTCCCGCTCGATCGGCTGACCCGCGCGGCACCGCCCGGCCGCCCGGGCGGGTCGCGGCCGGCTCGTGGGCGGCCCGTCGGGCGGGGCCCTACGGTGGGGCCATGCCCGACCGGTCCGTCGTCGACGTCCTCCACGAGGTCCTCGCGGCCGCCCGCCGGCCGGCGCTCGTGGTCACCGACCTCGACCTCGCGCTCCCCGGCGGGGACGTGACCCGGATGGCTCCCGGCGCGGTCAAGCCCGAGGGCCAGTTCCGCACCGTGCTCCTGGTCGCGGCCGACGTCGCCGACCTCCGTCGCCAGGCCCGCCGGGCGCAGGGCGTCGGCTGGGCCCGCGAGGTCGGCGTCGTCGTGGTCGACCCCGGCCCGCGGCCGACCGCGCCCACCCTGCGGACCCACCCGGCCTGGCCGCCGCTGACCTCGGTGGAGACGGGCCCGGGGCACGCCCGGTTCGAGTTCGACCGCCGGCTCGCGGCGGGGCCGGTGCTGGCGGCGCTGGCCCGCGCCGCCGGCGGTGCCCTGGAGGGCCCGCGCGCCGACGACGGCCACCTGGGCGTGCGCGTGCTCCCTCCCGGCACGTCGTACGTCGACCCGGCGGCCAAGCACCCGCCCGACGTCGTCGTCGACCCGCCCGAGGCGCCGGTGGTCGCGGAGGCGACCGGGCGGCGTCCGGTGGTGCTGCGGGCCGCGGAGGCCCCGGAGCCGCTGGACGAGGCCGTCTACCGCCCGACGGGCTTCCGGGGGCGGTGGACCCGACCCGTGGTCGACCTCCCGGCCACGGTCCGGCTCGACCCCGGCCTCGTCGCGGCCCTGCGCGACGCCCAGGGGGTCCGGCCCGCGGCCGGTCACGACCCGCGGCTGGCCGCCGGCCTGGCGATGTGCGGCATCCCGGTGCTCGACGCCCCCGACGGTGTGCCGGAGGACCAGGTGGTGGCCCTCGACGACCCCCTCGGCCGGGAGGAGGTGTCGGTGCGGCTGCGGCGGGCCGCGCTGGCCCGGCACTCCGCGGCCGGACGCCGCGCCGCCCTCGCCGGGCGCGCCGGCGTCCGGGGGGCGGGGGAGCCGTCGGTGAGCGTGCTGGCGGTGGTGCGCCGTCCGGAGCTGCTCGCCCACGCCCTCGCCCAGGTCGCGCGCCAGCGCGGGCACGAGGTCGAGCTGGTGCTGGTGACCCACGGCTTCACCCCCGACGCGGGCCGGGTGCGCGACGCCCTCGGCGGGCCCGGGGGCGTCCTGGCCCACACGGTCGTGACCGCGACCACCGACACCCCGTCCGGCTCGGGCGTGGCGGGCCCGGTCCTCGACGCCGCGACGGGGGCCTCCGGCGACGTCGTCCTCGTGCTCGACGGCCACGACTGGTACGGCCCGGACGTCGTCACCGACCTCCTGCTCGCCCGCCGCTACAGCAGCGCCACCGTGGTCACGATGCCGGCCGAGCTCGGCCACTCCACCTCCGACGACGTCACGTGGCGCCGTCCGACGGCGACCGAGACCTACCTCGGCGCCGACGCGGGTGCCCCCGACCCGACCTACCTGCTCGACCGCAGGCTGCTGCGCCGGCGCCCCGGCGGCCCGCGGGGGGCCGGCGCCGTCGACCCCGTCGAGGCCGTGCGCCGGGACGGCGGCACCGTCTACCGGACCCACGGGCTGGGCCACGTGCGCCGCCACGACGGCGCCCTCCCGGCGCTCGCGGCGGGCTCGCTGCGGCCCGGCTTCCGGCCCAGCTCCCTGCTGGGGGCCCCGCCCGCGCCCGGCGGGCAGCGCCCCGGCGATGGCCTACCCTGAGCGCCGTGGACGACCAGCCGACCCGACGACGCCTGGTGCTCGTGCTCGGCGCGGAGGGCAGCGGCGGTGACGCGCTCGCCGGCGTGCTGCGCACCCTCGGGATGGGCGCGCCCCAGCGGCGCGCCGACCCCGCGCCCACCGGCGAGGTGCCGCGCTGGGTGGCCGACCTGCACGAGGAGCTGCTCCAGCGCTGCAACGTCGACCCGGTCGACGCCCGCCCCTCGGCCTGGTTCGACACCGGCCGGCTGGCCCACCTCGAGCCGCTGCGCGCCCGGGTGCACCGGTGGCTGGAGGAGCGCCTCGTCGACGACGGCCCCGAGCTCGTGCTGCGCGACCCCCGGCTCGCCTGGTTCGTCGGCGTCTGGCGCTCGGCGGCGCTGCGCTGCGACGCCGACCTGTCCTGCGTCACGGTGCTGCGCCACCCGGCCTCGAGCACCGGGCCCACGCGCGGCGCCGACGACGACCCGGCCGACGTCTCGTCGGTGGCCGGCTGGCTGAACGGCCAGCTCCACGCCGAGCGGGCGACCCGGGGCACCGCGCGCGCCTTCGTGCGCCACGACGACCTCGTCGCCGACTGGACCGTGCCCGTCGCCGCGCTCGGCACCGCGCTCGACCTGCCTGCGGTCCGGGAGGCCGGGGCCAACGACATCCGCGCCGTGCACACCTACCTGCGAGGCGGCGGCCCCACCGCCGGCCGAGCCTGGGACGACGTCGACCTCCCCGCCGGGCTCCGCGACCTCGCCGACCGGGCGTGGGACGCCCTCGGTGGCCTCGTGGAGACCCCGGACGACGCCGACCTGCTGGCCCGGCTCGACGAGGTGCGCGCCGACTACACCACGACCTACGACCAGGCGGCCGCGCTGACGTGGTCGAGCAGCCGGGCCGCCCACCGCGCCGGGCTCCGCACCCTCCCGGCGCCCGGGCGCGCCGTGGTCGGGCGGGGCGCCGACCGGGTGCCGCACGGCGTGCGCGCCGCCGTCCCGGCCGGGCTGCGCCGCCGGCTGCGACGGGTGCTCGGCCGACCGGGCACCGTCTGAGGACCGGGCGACGATGCCGACCCCCGGAGCCGACGTCCCGTGCCGCGAGGGCGACCCGACCTACGACGTCCGGTGGCCCTGGAACGCCGGCGCCCCGACCCGGCCGCTGCCGCCCGGGCTCACCTGCGTGTTCCGGGTCCGCGACGAGGCCCGCAACCTGCCGTGGGTGCTGCCGCCGGTGCTCGCGGCCGTCGACCACGTCGTCCTCGTCGACAACCGCTCCGGCGACGGCACCGCCGAGCTCGGCCTGCGCGTGGCGGCCGAGGCCGGTGCCAGCGCGCGCTACACCGCCCTCGACTACCCCTTCGAGGTCAGCCGCGCCGGGCACGAGCACCTGCTCACCCCGCCCGACTCGGTCCACTCGCTCACGCACTTCTACAACTGGTCCTTCAGCCACGTCCGCACCAGCTACTCGATGAAGTGGGACGGCGACATGGTGCTGACCCCCGAGGGCGTCGGCGTGCTCCGCGACCTGTCCTGGCAGCTGCCGGGCAGCGGCGCGGTCGTGCTGGTGCCGCGGCACCCGGTCACCGTCGTCGACGAGCGCGAGGCGTGGATCGACCTGCAGTCGCGCTTCCTCGAGCCCTGGATCTACCCGATGGGGCCCGGGTTCACCTTCGTCAAGGCCTTCGAGTGGGAGGTCCGCGAGTTCCCCGCGACCTCGGAGCGGATCATCGCCCCCGAGGGCCTGTGCATCGAGCTGAAGTGGCTCGACACCGACGAGTTCGCCCACTGGGCCGACGTCGACGCGCTCGAGCAGCGCCGGGTCCGGCGCAAGCAGCGCGAGCGCGAGGTCGTCACGGCGCTGCGGGAGGGGCGCGGCGAGGACGTCGCGCACCTGCACCGCATCGTCGCCCCGCCCGGCGTCCACGTCGTCGACCACGTCGTCGACACCTGGCTGCCCCAGGCCCGGCGGCCGCTGGTCGGCCGCCCCGGACCCCGGGATGGGTGAGCCCGCCGCCCTGCCGGCGCCGGTCCGCCGCTTCCTGGACCGCCCCGGCGGCGGCCACCTGCTCGCGGCGACCAGCGAGCCCGCCACCCACCCGCGGGTCGCCGTGGTCGGCGCGCCCCGCGGCCACACCTGGCCCGCCGGCGTCCTCACCAGCGAGGTCGGCCTGCACGGCGGCGACGGTGCCGTGGCGCTGCTCGGCCGGCCCGAGTGGCCGGCGCTCACGGCCGTCGTCTCGCGCCGGGTCGAGGGCGCCTGGTGGACCGTGCTCCGGTTCGCCGCCCCGGTCGACGTCGCCGCCGTGGTCACCGAGGTCGGCCGCCAGGCCGTGTGGGGCGACCGGGCCGCGAGCGTGGTCCGCACGGTCGGTCCCGACGACGGTGCCGACGACGGCGCCGCCCTCGGTGCCGGTGACGGTCCGGCCGGTCCGGGCCTCCTCGACGAGCGGGTGCTCAACCCGGCCGGGTTCGTCCCCACCGCCGACGGCCCCGTCGTCGACCTGGCCGACGCCGTCGGCCGCGGCGAGGTGACGGCCGCGGTCGTGACCGCCCTCCGCCCGGCGGCCGCGGTCAGGGTCCGCACCTGGGACGCCGCCGCCACCCGCGCCGCCGCGGCCCTCGCCCTGGCCGGCGTCCCGGTGGTGGCGAGCAGCGCCCCCGACGAGCTCGGAGCGGCGCTCCGCGACGCGATCACCGCTCCGGTCGACCTCGCCGACGCCACCGCGCGCGAGGAGCACAGCGTCCTGCTGCGCCGGGCGGCCTTCGACCGCTTCTCGACCCTGGCCCGGCGTTCGGGGGGCGCGCCGGCGCACCCGAGCGTCAGCATCCTGCTCGCCACGCGGCGCGCCGACATGCTCGACTTCGCCCTCGCGCAGGTCGCCCGCCAGCGCGGGGTCGGGTCCCTCGAGCTGGTGCTGGCCCCGCACGGCTTCGACGTCCCGGCCGCCCGCGTGCAGGACGCCGTGGGCCCGGGTGTCGCCGTGCAGGTGCTGCCGCAGCCGGAGACCACGCTGTTCGGCGACGTGCTGCACGCGGCGTCCCGCGCGGCCGGGGGCGACGTCGTGCTCAAGATGGACGACGACGACTGGTACGCCCCCGACGTCGTCGCCGACCTGCTGCGCGCCCGCGCGTGGTCGGGCGCGGAGATGGTCGGGATGCCGGCCGAGCTGCACTACCTCGCCGAGGCCGACCTGACCGCGAAGCGCGGCCACCCGGTCGAGGTCTACACCGCGTTCGTCGCCGGCGGCACGATGATGGTCGACCGGATGGCGCTGCGCGACGCCGGCGGCTTCCGGCCGGTGCGCAAGTGGGTCGACGCCCAGCTCATCGACGCCCTCGACGCGCTGGGTGCGGCGACGTACCGCACCCACGGCCTGGGCTACGTGCTGCGCCGCAACGCGACCGGCCACACCTGGCAGGCCGACCTCGACTACCTGCTCGACCCGTCGCGCACCGTCGCCACCTGGTCGGGCTTCCGGCCGTCGCGGCTGCTCGAGCCCGACCCGCGCTGGACGCCCTGACGACCGGGCCTACCTCGTGCCCAGCCCCCGCGCCTCGAAGCCGGCGGCCCGCCAGGCGGGGAGGTCGAGCAGGTTGCGGCCGTCGAGCAGCCGGCGGTGGGTCATCACGGCGCCGACGTCGGCGGGGTCGACGCTGCGGAACTCGGGCCACTCGGTGAGGTGCAGCAGGACGTCGGCGTCGCGGGCGGCGTCGACGGCCGAGTCGGCGTAGCGCAGGGTGGGGAAGCGCGCGGCCGCGGTGGCCGCCGCCTTCGGGTCGTAGACGGTCACGTGCGCGCCGCCGAGGTGCAGCTGCCCGGCGATGCTGAGCGCGGGGGAGTCGCGGACGTCGTCGGAGTCGGGCTTGAACGCCGCGCCCCACACGCCGATCCGGGCGCCGAGCACCGAGCCGCCGAGCATGCCCTGGACGATCTCGGTGGCGCGGGCCCGCTGACGCTGGTTGATGTCGTCGACCTGGCGCAGGAACGACATCGCGTCCTCGACCCCCAGCTCGCCGGCGCGGTGCACGAAGGCACGGATGTCCTTGGGCAGGCAGCCGCCGCCGAACCCGACGCCGGCGTTGAGGAAGCGCCGCCCGATCCGGACGTCGTGGCCGATCGCGTCCGCGAGCGCGACCACGTCGGCGCCGGCGGCGTCGCAGACCTCGGCGACGGCGTTGATGAAGGAGATCTTGGTCGCGAGGAACGCGTTGGCCGAGACCTTCACGAGCTCGGCGGTGGCGTAGTCGGTGACGACGAACGGCGTCCCGGCCTCGGCCATCGGCGCGTAGAACGCGCGCAGCGCCTGCTCGGCACCCGGCGAGGGGACGCCGAGGACGATCCGGTCGGGCTCGAGGGTGTCCTGGACCGCGAAGCCCTCGCGGAGGAACTCGGGGTTCCAGACCAGCTCGGCGCCGGCGCCGGCCGGGGCCAGCTCGGCCAGCAGCGCGGCCATCCGGGCCGCGGTGCCGACCGGCACGGTCGACTTGCCCACGACGTGGGCCGGGCGCGCGACGTGGGGCGCCAGCGACCGCACCGCCGCCTCGACGTGGGAGACGTCCGCGCCGAGGCTGGAGGCGAGCTGGGGGGTGCCGACGCAGACGAAGTGCAGGTCGGCGAAGGCGCCCGCCTCCGCGTATGAGTCGGTGAAGCGCAGCCGCCCGGTCGCGACGTGCTTGGCCAGCAGGTCCTCGAGCCCGGGCTCGTACATCGGCACGGTGCCGGCGGCCAGCGCCGTCCGCTTCGCGTCGTCGATCTCGACGCCGAGGACCTCGTGGCCGAGCTCGGCCATGCAGGCGGCGTGGGTCGCGCCGAGGTAACCACACCCGATGACGGTGATCTTCACGGCGGTCAGCCTAGGTGGCGCGGGGTGCCACCGCGGAGGCGAGGCGGCGCACGACCTCGGCGAGCCGCTCCGGGCTGGTCGCGAAGTTCAGCCGCACGTGCCCGGTGAGCCCGGGTTGGTAGTCGTGCCCCGGCGCGAGTCGCACCCGCTGCCGCGCGAGCGCGACGGCCGCCGGGTCGTCGTGGCCGTAGGCGCGCAGGTCGATCCAGGCGAGGTAGGTCGCCTCGACCGGTCGCATCCTGGCCAGCGGCAGGTGCTCGGCCAGCAGGGTGACGAGCAGGTCGCGCTGCGCGGTGAGCCGGGCCCGCAGGGCGTCGAGCCACGCGTCGCCCTCGGTGTAGGCCGCGACCGAGGCCTCCACCCCAAGCACCGACCACGAGTCGTTGCGGGCCATCGGCGCCGAGACGAGCGCCTCGTGCAGCCGGTCGGACGCCGTCACCAGCTGGGCGCACTTGAGGCCGGCGACGTTGAAGGCCTTGGACGCCGCCACGACCGCCACGGCGTGCTCGGCGGTGCCCTCGACCGCGAGGTAGGGCACGTGCTCGCGGCCGTCGAGCACCAGCGGCGCGTGGATCTCGTCGGAGACCACGAAGCCGCCGTGGCGCAGGACGACGTCGCGCACCCCCTCCAGCTCGGCACGGGTGAAGACCCGGCCCCACGGGTTGTGCGGCTGCGTGAGGAGCAGCGCGCGGGCGCCGTTCGCGAAGTGGTGGTCGAGCTGGTCGAGGTCGAGCTCGGCCCGCTCGTCGTCGGGGTGGACGACCAGGTCGCGACGCTCGCGGCCGGTGATCGCGGCCATCGCCAGCTGCGGGCTGTAGCCCGGCACCGGCATCACGAGGGCACCGGGCCCCGCGGCCACGTCGAGGGCGAGGCGGACGCCGGCGGTGACGTCGACCGTCGGCACGACGCGCTCCGGGTCGACGTCGTGGCCGAACTGGCGCGCCGCGAACCCGGCGTAGGCCGCGCCGAGCGGGCCGCCCCCGCCGGGGCGGGGGTAGCTGGTCATCCCGGCGTCGACCGCGCGGTGCAGCGCGGCGGTGATCGGCTCGGCGACGGCGTAGTCCATCTCGGCCACCCAGGCCGGCAGCACGTCGGCCTCGACCTCGCCCCACTTGCAGACCAGCGCGGCGCGCGCCTCGTCGTCGGTGAGGTCGCGGACCAGCGCGGTGTCGACGGCGCCGGTCATGCCCGGCAGTCCTCGTGGCTCATGGCGACCACCGTAGGACGCGGACGCTGACAGCGGTACTGGCAGCGTGGGTGGCAGGATCGCGGGATGGTCGACGAGACGAGCGAGATCCAGCTGGGGCAGGGGACCGGGCCGCTGCGCGGCGTCAAGGTCGTCGAGATCGCGGGCCTCGGCCCCGGTCCGCACGCGTGCATGATCCTGGCCGACCTCGGTGCCGACGTGATCCGGGTCGAGCGGCCCGGCCCGCCCGGGCTGGGCGGCGGCCCGGCGATGCTGCTCAACCGCGGCCGTCCCAGCGTCGCGCTCGACCTGAAGAACCCCGACGCCGCGGCCGTCGTCCTGCGCCTGGTCGCCGACGCGGACCTGCTCGTCGAGGGGCTGCGGCCCGGTGTCACCGAGCGCCTCGGCCTCGGGCCCGAGACGTGCCTGGAGGTCAACCCGCGCCTGGTCTACGGCCGGATGACCGGGTGGGGCCAGGAGGGCCCGCTCGCCCAGGCCGCCGGGCACGACATGAACTACGTCGCGATCACCGGCGCCCTGTTCGGGCTCGGCCAGGACCCGGCCCGCCCGCACTTCCCGGCCAACCTGGTCGGCGACTTCGGTGGCGGGTCGACCTACCTCGTCATCGGGCTGCTGGCCGCGCTGCTCGAGTCGAGGGTCTCGGGCCGGGGCCAGGTCGTCGACGCCGCGATCGTCGACGGAACCGCCCACCTCAACGCGATGACCAGTGCCTTCGCCCACGAGCCGCACTACCGCGAGGAGCGGGCCGCCAACCTGCTCGACGGCGGCGTCCCGTACTACGACGTCTACGAGACCGCCGACGGCCGGCACATGAGCGTCGGCGCGCTCGAGCCGCAGTTCTTCGCCACCCTGGTCCGGCTCCTCGGCCTCGAGGGCACCTGCCCGGGACAGACCGACCTGGATCGCTACGACGAGATGCGGCGGCTGTTCACCGACACCTTCGCCGGCCGCACCCAGGCGCAGTGGGTCGAGCTCTTCGAGGGCACCGACGCGTGCGTGGCCGGGATCATCCCCCTCAGCGAGGCCGCCCGGCACCCGCACCTCGCCGCCCGCGGCACCTTCGTCGAGCGCGACGGGCTCACCCAGCCGGCGCCCGCCCCGCGCTTCTCCCGCACCGGGGCGACGCTCACCACGCCGCCGTCGCTGCCCGGCCAGCACACCCGCGCGGCGCTCGCCGCGTGGGGCGTCGACGACGTCGACGGCCTCCTCGAGCGGGGCGTCGCCGTCCAGGTCTGAGGCCGCGGCGGCGGCGGCGGGGGTGCGGCCCTACGATTTCGACATGCACCGTCGCCTCTCGCACGCCGCGCTCCCCGTCCTGCTCACCGCCGCGCTCACCGCGGCCATCACCGCCTGCGCGCCCGCCGAGGACGACGACGCCGCCGACAACGGCAGCGGCGGCACCGGCGAGACCGCGTCCTGCGACGTCGCCGACCTGCCCCTGCTGACCGACGGCACGCTGACGATCGGCACCGACTCCCCGGCCTACGAGCCGTGGTTCGCCGACAACGACCCGACGAACGGCAAGGGCTTCGAGTCCGCCGTGGCCTACGCCGTCGCCGACCGGCTCGGCTTCGCCGCCGACGACGTCACCTGGGTCACGGTGCCGTTCAACAACTCCTACGCCCCGGGCGAGAAGAAGTTCGACTTCGACGTCAACCAGGTCTCGATCAGCCCCGAGCGCGCCCAGGCCGTCGACTTCTCCCGCGGCTACTACACCGCGAGCCAGGCCGTCATCGCCCTCGACGACTCGCCGGTGTCCGACGCGTCCAGCGTCGCCGACCTGGCCGACTACCGCCTCGGCGCCCAGACCGGCACCACGTCGCTCACGGCGATCCGCGACGTGATCCAGCCCGGCGACGACCCGCTCGTCTTCGAGGACACCAACGCCGCCAAGCAGGCCCTGCTCAACGACCAGGTCGACGGGATCGTGGCCGACCTCCCGACCGCGCTCTACATCACCGCGGCCGAGATCCCGAAGGCGAGGATCGTCGGCCAGTTCCAGGTCGCCGAGGACCAGACCGAGCAGTTCGGCCTGCTCTTCGAGAAGGGCAGCGGCCTGGTGCCGTGCGTCGACGAGGCGCTCGACGCCCTCGAGGCCGACGGCACCCTGGCCGACCTCGAGCAGCAGTGGATCCCGGCCGCCACGGCCGTCCCCGAGCTCCCGTGAACGACGCCGTGAGCCTCGCGTGACCGAGGCCTGGGTCCCGAGCAGGCGCGAGCTCGACCGGCGCGACGTCCGGCGGCGCCAGCGGCTGGTCTCGGTGCTGGTCGCGACGATCACCACGCTGGTCGTGTTCGGCCTGGCCGCCGCCGTCGTGCTGTCCTCGCCGGGCTGGCCGACGGTGCGGGAGACCTTCTTCGACTGGCACCACGCGAAGGAGTCCTTCCCGTCGGTGCGCGACGGGTTCTGGATCAACGTCAAGCTGTTCCTGATCTGCGAGCCGATCATCCTGGTGCTCGCGCTCGGCGTCGCCCTCGCGCGCAGCGCGCGCTCCGCGTGGCTGGTGCCGGTCCGGCTGGTCGCGGCGTTCTACACCGACGTCTTCCGGGGCATCCCGACGATCCTGCTCGTCGTGCTGCTCGCCTTCGGCATGCCCGCGCTCGGCCTGCAGGGCGTGCCGAACAGCGCCCTCTTCTGGGCCGGGGTCGCGCTCGTGCTGTCCTACGGCGCCTACGTGGCCGAGGTCTTCCGATCCGGCATCGACTCCATCCACCCCTCGCAGGTCGCCAGCGCCGAGGCGCTGGCCCTGAGCCGCTCGCAGACGCTGCGCTTCGTCGTCGTCCCGCAGGCGGTGCGGCGGGTGCTGCCGCCGCTGCTCAACGACTTCGTCTCGCTGCAGAAGGACACCGCCCTGGTCGCGGCGGCCGGCATCTTCGACGCCGTCTTCGCCGCCCGCGACTACGGCAACTACAACTTCAACTACACCCCGCTCGTCGTCGTCGCGTGCTTCTTCATCGTCATGACCGTGCCGCTGGCCCGGTTCACCGACTGGCTGCAGCGCCGCCTCGCCGAGCGCGAGAGGGCCGGTGCCCGATGACCGAGCCGACCACGGACCGCCCGCTGCTCGAGGTCGAGGGCCTGCGCAAGTCCTACGGCGACCGGCTGGTCCTCGACGACGTGTCGCTCACCGTCCAGCCCCACGACGTCGTCTGCCTGATCGGCTCCTCCGGGTCGGGCAAGTCGACGCTGCTGCGCTGCCTCAACCTGCTCGAGGACGTCGACGACGGCGTCATCCGCTTCGACGGCGGCGAGATCGCCGACCCCCGCGTCGACCCCCGCGTCGTGCGCCGCCGGATCGGGATGGTCTTCCAGGCCTACAACCTCTTCCCCCACCTGAGCGTGCTGGAGAACTGCGTCCTCGCGCCGCGCCGCGTGCACGGCGTGGCCCGGGGCGAGGCCGAGCAGCGCGCCCGCGACCTGCTGGAGACCTTCGGCCTGGCCGAGCACGTCGAGAAGTACCCCGACCGCCTCTCCGGGGGCCAGCAGCAGCGCGTGGCCCTGGTGCGCGCGCTCTGCACCCGCCCGGACCTGCTGCTGCTCGACGAGATCACCGCCGCCCTCGACCCCGAGCTGGTCGGCGAGGTCCTCACCAACGTCCGCGCGCTCGCCGAGGCCGGCACCACGATGGTGCTGGCGACCCACGAGATGAGCTTCGCCCGCGAGGTCGCCACCAAGGTCTGCTTCCTCCACCAGGGCCGCATCCTCGAGGAGGGCCCGCCCGCGCAAATCTTCAGCGACCCGCGCGAGGACCGCACCCGCCAGTTCCTCCGCCGCGTCCTCCCGGCCTGAGGGCGTCGCGGGCGGCGAGCCGGCGTGAGCGCCGAGTCGGCGTGAAGTGCAAGTCGAATCGCGCCGAGTCGGCGTTCGTGCTCAACGCGAACGCCGACTCGGCGCGGGGTGGCGTTGCTCACAGACCACTGCTGAATATCTGTCAACAAGCGCCGATCCCGGCTACCGTCGGGACATGAGCACTCCTGCGTCCTCCTCGAGCACCGCCGGCACCGAGGTCGAGCACGTCGACGTCCTGGTCGTCGGGGCCGGGCTCAGCGGCATCGGCGCGGCGTGCCAGGTGCGGGCCGGGCACCCCGGCCGCACGGTCGCGGTCCTGGAGTCGCGCGACGTCAGCGGCGGCACGTGGGACCTGTTCCGCTACCCCGGCGTCCGGTCCGACTCCGACATGTTCACCTTCGGCTACCGGTGGCGGCCGTGGCCCAGCGACACCGCCCTCGCCGACGGGGCGCTCATCCTCGACTACCTGCGCACCGTCGCGCAGGAGCGCGGCGTCGACAAGCTGATCCGCTACCGCTACCGCGTCACCTCGGCGGCGTGGAGCAGCGAGACGGCCCGCTGGACCGTCGGGATCGAGCACGACGGCGCCGAGCTGACGATGACCTGCGACTTCCTGTGGGGCTGCACCGGCTACTACGACTACGAGGAGGGCCACCGGCCCGCGTTCCCGGGCGAGGAGTCCTTCACCGGCCAGGTGGTCCACCCGCAGTTCTGGCCCGAGGACCTCGACCACGCCGGCAAGGACGTCGTCGTCATCGGCTCGGGCGCCACCGCGGTCACGCTGGTGCCGTCGATGGCCGAGACCGCCGCCCACGTGACGATGCTCCAGCGGACGCCGACCTACATCCTCCCGCAGCCCGACCGCGACCCGCTCGCCGTCGCCCTGCGCCGCGTCCCGGAGAAGGTGCGCTACCCGATCGTGCGGTGGGCCAACGTGCTCAAGCTGGTCGGCAACTACCAGCTCTCGCAGCGCTTCCCCGACCAGGCGAAGAAGCTCGTGCGCCGCTTCACCGAGCCGCAGCTGCCGGAGGGGACGTCGTACGACGAGCACTTCCAGCCGCCGTACAACCCGTGGGACCAGCGCCTGTGCGTCGTCCCGAACAGCGACCTCTTCAAGGCGCTGCGGGCCGGCACCGCCTCGGTCGTCACCGACACGATCGAGACGTTCACGCCCACCGGCATCCGCACGACGTCGGGCCGCGAGCTCGACGCCGACGTCGTCGTCACCGCGACCGGCCTCAAGCTCAAGCTGTTCGGCGGCATCGACGTCACCGTCGACGGCGTGCCGTTCGTGCCGAGCGAGACGATGTCCTACAAGGGCCTCATGCTCAGCGGGGTCCCGAACTTCGCCTTCACCGTCGGCTACACCAACGCGTCCTGGACGCTCAAGGCCGACCTGGTGGGCGAGTACGTCGTCCGGCTGCTGGCCCACATGGACCGGCACGGCCTGCGCACGGTGGTGGCGGTCCGTGACGACTCCGTGGGCGAGCGGCCGTTCATGGACCTGGCCTCGGGCTACGTGCAGCGCGCGCTGGCCGGGCTGCCCCGGCAGGGCGACCGCGCGCCGTGGATGCTCAAGCAGAACTACCTCGTCGACCTCCGGGCGATCCGGCGCGGCGCCATCGACGACGGCGTCCTGTCGTTCGGCTGAGCCCGGGCTGAGCCCGGCTGAGCCCGGCCGCGCCAGGGGCGCACGGCCCCGAGGGGTGAGCCCGCGGCCTTGGGCCGCGTGGTTCCCTGGAGGTATGGGAATCGACGACAAGCTGAGCAACAAGGCCGAAGAGCTCAAGGGCAAGACCAAGGAGGGCGCTGGCCGGGCGACCGGTGACGAGCGCCTCGAGGCCGAGGGCAAGGGCGATCAGTCCTCCTCGAAGGTCAAGCAGGCCGGCGAGAAGGTCAAGGACGCCGCCAAGGACGTCAAGGACGGCCTGACCAAGTAGGTCTGAGCCCCCACCCCACGATCATCCTCACCCCTCCTCGCTACCGTGACGCGTCCGTAGCCGGGGAGGGGTGAGTGCTGTGGTGAGGCAGTGGATCGAGCGGTCGCTGTGGGACGTCGTCCCCCGCGACCACCGCGACGAGCCGCGCGCGCTGCGCCGGCGTCAGCTGGTGACCTGTGGCTTCGTGCTGCTGGGCGCCATCGTCCTGGGCACGCTGCTCCGGCTCGAGCAGGGCAGCGCCATGTTCGTGGTGATGTCCTTCGTGCTCGCCGGGGTGTGGACCGTGGGCGCCTTCGCGTCCGGCCCGCTGCACCTCGGCCGGATCGCGGCCAAGGACATGGAGGTGCGCCCGATCGTCCAGCCGCTGCTCATCGGGGCCGCGCTGGCCGGGATCTTCGTGGTCGGTGCGCTCATCGTCCGCGAGATCGACCCGCTCGCCGAGCAGATCCGCAACGTGCTCGGGTTCGCCAGCGAGGGCTACCTGCCGGTGCTGGTGATCGTCACGGCGGTCAACGGGGTCGCCGAGGAGCTCTTCTTCCGCGGGGCGGCCTACGCCGCCATCACCCGCCACCCGGTGGCGTGGACGACGCTCGCCTACACGATCGCCACGGCCGCGACCGGCAACGTGATGCTCGCCTTCGCCGCGATCCTGCTCGGGGTGATCGTCGGTCTCCAGCGGCGCGCCTCCGGCGGCATCCTGGCGCCGATCCTGACCCACTGCACCTGGTCGCTGACGATGCTGTTCGCCCTGCCTGCGATCTTCGGCGTCTGAGCCGGTTCAGCTCTCCTCGAGCGCGCGGCGCACCGACTCCTGGTAGGCGATCGGCCGGCCCGGCACGATCTCGTCGATCGCGTGGTCGGAGACGATCACCTCGGTCGACATCGAGTCGATGAGGTTCTTCGCGGTCGTGGTGTCGACGTCGGTGACGAAGGCGATCCAGTGCGAGCTGAGCGAGGGCGTCAGCACCGGCACCTTCACGATCGGCAGCCGCCGGCCGAGGATGACCTCGGCGGCCTGCTGCATCATCTCCAGGTACGTCAGCTGCTCGGGGCCGCCGATCTCCAGCACCCGGCCGGCGGCGGCGTCGTTGTCGATGACGCCGTCGAGGTAGCGCACGACGTCGTCGATCGCGATCGGCTGGGTCTTGGTGCTGACCCACTTCGGGACCACCATCGCCGGCAGGTTCTTGACCAGCTGGCGGGTGATCTCCCAGGAGATGCCGCCGGCGCCGACGACGATCGCGGCGCGCAGCACCGTGACCGGCACGCCGCCCTCGGCGAGCTTGCCCTCCACCTCGCGGCGCGAGCGCAGGTGCGGCGACAGGTCGTCGTCGTCCTCGCCGAGGCCGCCGAGGTAGACGATCTGGCGGACGCCGCACTCGGCGGCCACGCGACCGAAGGTCTGCGCCGCCTCAGCGTCCTTGCGCTCGAAGTCCTTGTCGTCGAGGGAGTGCACGAGGTAGACCGCCACGTCGACGCCGGTCAGGGCCTGGGTGAGCGAGGCGGCGTCGTGGACGTCGCCCCCGACGGGCTCGCCGGGGCCGTCGTACTTCTCGGGTCGGCGGGTCATCGCGCGCACGGCGAGGCCGCGGTCGAGGAGGACGGGGACGAGGCGACGTCCGACGAAGCCGGTCGCGCCGGTGACGAGGACGGTGGGCACCCTCACACCCTAGGGAGGTCCAGGGATGTGTGGGTTCACCCCACCAGCCACTAGAGTTGGGTCCAGCAGCCCGTCAAGTCTTGCCTCGGGCTCCCGCGCAGGACCGTCCGGCCTCGAGCCGTGGACCGGCGCCCCTCCTCGTGAGGCACATGCTTCTCCATCCCGCCGCCGGCGGGACAGCTTGGTGAGACACACCAACGTGAGTGATCTTTCTGTGACCCAGAACCACCAGTCCTCCTTCGCTGCCCTCAAGGTGCCGGCCGACCTCGTCGCCGTGCTCAACGCCCAGGGCATCACGATCCCGACCCCCATCCAGGCCGCGACGCTGCCCGACTCGCTCGCCGGCCGCGACGTCCTCGGCCGGGGCCGCACCGGCTCCGGCAAGACCTACGCCTTCCTGCTCCCCGTGGTGGCGCGCCTGGTCGCGTCGAACCGCACGGCGGCGCCGGGCAAGCCCCGCGCGCTGATCCTGGCGCCGACCCGCGAGCTCGTCGGCCAGATCCACGAGGCCCTCAAGCCGCTGGCCGCGACCAACGGCCTCTCGACGATGACCATCTTCGGCGGCGTCGGCCAGAACCCGCAGGTGGCGAACCTGCGCCGCGGTGCCGACATCGTGCTTGCCTGCCCCGGCCGGCTCGAGGACCTCATCGGCCAGGGCCACTGCAACCTCGGCAACGTCGAGGTCACCGTGCTCGACGAGGCCGACCACATGGCCGACCTCGGCTTCCTGCCCGCCGTGCGCCGCATCCTCGAGCGGACGCCGAGCAACGGTCAGCGCCTGCTCTTCTCCGCCACGCTCGACAACGCGATCGACGTCCTGGTGAAGAAGTTCCTGCACTCGCCCGTGGTCCACGAGGCCGACTCGGCGCAGTCGCCGGTCTCCAAGATGGACCACCACGTGCTGCACATCGGCCGCGAGAGCCGCATCCCGGTGCTCGTCGACCTCGCCTCGGCCCCCGGCCGCACGGTCGTCTTCACCCGCACCAAGCACGGCGCGAAGGCGCTGGCGCGCCAGCTCAACAAGAGCGGCGTCCCGTCGGTCGACCTGCACGGCAACCTGAGCCAGAACGCGCGCACCCGCAACATGGAGGCCTTCCACTCCGGCCAGGCCACCACGCTGGTCGCGACCGACATCGCGGCCCGCGGCATCCACGTCGACGACGTCGCGCTCGTCGTCCACGCCGACCCGCCGACCGAGCACAAGGCCTACCTGCACCGCTCGGGCCGCACCGCCCGCGCCGGTGCCGCCGGCACCGTCGTCACGCTGATGACCGACGAGCAGGTCCGCGACGTCCGCCAGCTCACCCGCGCCGCCGGCATCAAGCCGACGACGACCAAGGTGACCGGCGCCTCGCACCCGATGCTGGCCACGCTCGCCCCCGGCGAGCGGGTCCTCGTGCCCGGCGGCCTCACCCTCGACGTCCCGACGTCCTCCCCGCAGCGCTCCTCGAAGCCGAAGTCCTCGGGCAACGGCGGCGGCGGCAACGGCGGGGGCAACGGCGGGGGTCGCGGTCGCGGCCGCTCCGGCGGCGGTCGCTCCGGCGGCCAGGCGTCCGCGGGCGCCGGCAGCAAGCCGGCCGGCTCCTCGAACCGCAACCGTCGCCGCTCCGGCGGCTCCTCGACCGGTTCGTCGACCGGTTCCTCGAGCGGCGGCCACTCCGCCGCGTCGTTCTCGTCCCACCGCTGATCGGTCGACCCGTCAGTGATCACTGACGGGTCGATCAGGATCCGCCGCCGACCCGTCAGTGATCACTGACGGGTCGGCGTCATTTCGTGGTGGCGGTGCGGGCCGCCCGCGCCACGGCGGTCTCGTAGGCCGTCACCAGGCCGCCGACGGAGAGCGGCTTGAGGCTCTCCATGACCTCCTGGAAGCGCTCGGACTCGTCGGCGCCGTACAGCGGGGCGAGCTGCTCGGTGATGACCTGGTGCAGCTCCTCGGCCATCTGGCGCCCGTGGGACTGGTAGACGTCGCGGGCGGCCTCGGCGACCGCCCGGGGAAAACCCAGCTCGAGCAGCTGGACGCCGATGCCCAGCTGCGTGCGCGCGACCAGGAACCGGTCGGCGCGCACCCGGACGATGCCGAGCGCGACCAGCGTGGCGACGTCCTCCTCGGAGAGGTCGCGGCCGGCGCGCTGCTCCAGCTCCGAGCGCTCCATGTCGACCGGGAGGTCGGACTGCCACGGCGCGAGCATGGTGCGGGCCAGGGCGATGTCCTCCGGCTCGGCGTCCGCGGGGAGGGCGGAGACGTAGCGCTCGATCGCCGAGAGCGTGAAGCCGTGGGCCTGGAGCTCGAGCACGAGCTCGATCCGGGCGACGTGCTCACCGGAGTAGTAGCCCGAGCGGCCGTGCCGGATCGGCGGCGGCACCAGGCCGCGCGAGGTGTAGAAGCGGACGTTGCGCACGGTGAGGCCGACCCGCGAGCAGAGCTCGTCGAGGGTCATCAGCCCGTCCAGCGGCGCGTCCACGCGACGTGACCCCTCTCACTCGGTGGTCTGGTGACCACTCCTTGACGATACTGACAGTATTGGTGTCACAATCGTGACAGCGCAACACCGCGGCACCACATCACCTCGATCGACAAGGACGGGTCATGGCAGAAGCATTCGTGTACGACCACCTGCGCACTCCGCGCGGCAAGGGCAAGGCGGCCGGCTCCCTCCACGAGGTCAAGCCGATCGACCTGATCGTCGGCCTCCTCGAGGAGGTCCGCACCCGCAACCCCGGCCTCGACCCCACGCGCGTCGACGACGTCGTGCTCGGCGTCGTCTCGCCGCTCGGTGAGCAGGGCGGCGACATCGCCAAGACCGCCGCGCTGGCCGCCGGCTACCCCGAGACCGTCGCCGGCGTGCAGCTGAACCGCTTCTGCGCCTCCGGCCTCGAGGCCGTCAACCAGGCCGCCGCCCGCATCCGCGGCGGCATGGAGGACCTGATCCTCGCCGGTGGCGTCGAGTCGATGAGCAACGTCGCGATGGGCTCCGACGGCGGCGCGTGGGCCCAGGACCCGGCCACCGCGCTGACCACCGGCTTCGTCCCGCAGGGCATCGGCGCCGACCTGATCGCCACGATCGAGGGCTGGACCCGCGACGACGTCGACACCTACGCCGCCGAGTCGCACCACCGCGCCGCGAAGGCCTGGGCCAACGGCTACTTCGGCGACGCCGTCGTGCCGGTGCGCGACCGCAGTGGCCTGGTCATCCTCGACCACGACGAGACCGTGCGCCCCGACACCAGCCCCGAGGGCCTGGCCGGCCTGCGCCCGAGCTTCGCCCAGATCGGTGCCGACGCCGGCTTCGACGACGTCGCGCTCGAGAAGTACCACTGGATCGAGAAGATCGACCACGTCCACCACGCCGGCAACTCCTCCGGCATCGTCGACGGCGCCGCGCTGATGGCGATCGGCACCGAGGAGATCGGCGTCCAGCTCGGCCTGACCCCGCGGGCCCGCATCGTGTCGATGGCCGTCAGCGGCGCCGACCCGACGATCATGCTCACCGGCCCCGCGCCCGCGGCCCGCAAGGCGCTCGGCAAGGCCGGCCTCGAGGCGAAGGACATCGACCTCTGGGAGATCAACGAGGCCTTCGCCGCCGTCGCGATGCGCTTCATGCGCGACATGGGCATCTCCCACGAGATCACCAACGTCAACGGCGGCGCCATCGCGATGGGCCACCCGCTCGGCGCGACCGGCGCGATGATCCTCGGCACCCTCATCGACGAGCTCGTGCGCCGTGACCAGAAGCGCGGCCTGGCCACGCTCTGCGTCGGCGGCGGCATGGGCATCGCCACCGTCGTCGAGATCGTCTGACCAGGACCAGGACAGGAAGCCACGAACCGATGAGCACCACCACCGAGACCCAGACCGCCGTCCGCTACGACAAGGACGCCGACGGCATCGTCACCCTCACCCTCGACGACCCCAACCAGTCGGCGAACACCATGAACCAGCTCTACGTCGACTCCATGAAGGCGGCCGTCGACCGCCTCGAGTCCGAGCTGGCCGCCGACGAGTCGAGCATCAGCGGCGTCATCGTCGCCAGCGCGAAGAAGACCTTCTTCGCCGGCGGCGACCTGCGCGACATGACCCGGGCGACCAAGGACGACGCCGCGAGCGTCTTCGCGACGTCCGAGAGCGTCAAGCGCGACCTGCGTCGCCTCGAGCGCCTGCCCAAGCCGGTCGTCGCGGCGATCAACGGCGCCGCGCTCGGCGGCGGCCTCGAGATCGCCCTCGCCTGCAACCACCGCATCGCCGTCGACGGCCCGAAGGTCGTCCTCGGCCTGCCCGAGGTCAGCCTCGGCCTGCTGCCCGGCGGCGGTGGGGTGACCCGCATCGTGCGGATGCTCGGCCTGCAGGACGGGCTGATGAGCGTGCTGCTCGAGGGCAAGCAGTTCAAGCCCCCGGCCGCGCTCAAGGTCGGCATCGTCGACGAGCTCGTCGCGAGCCAGGACGAGCTCCTCCCGGCCGCGCGGGCGTGGCTGAAGGCCAACCCCGAGGCCGCGCAGAACCCCTGGGACGCCCCCGGCTACAAGATGCCCGGCGGCAGCCCGAAGTCGCCCGCGCTGGCGGCGTTCCTGCCGGCGTTCCCGGCGCTGCTGCGCAAGCAGACCAAGGGCGCCGTCTACCCCGCCGCCCGCGCGATCCTCAGCGCCGCGGTCGAGGGCGCCAGCCGTGACTTCGACACCGCCAGCCGGATCGAGTCGCGCTACCTGACGAACCTCGTGGTCAACCAGGGCTCGAAGAACATGATCCAGGCGTTCTTCTTCGACCTGCAGGCCATCAACTCCGGCAAGCTCCGCCCCCAGGGCATCGAGCCGTGGCGGGCGACCAAGGTCGGCGTCCTCGGCGCCGGGATGATGGGCGCCGGCATCGCCTACTCCTGCGCCCGCGCCGGCATGGAGGTCGTGCTCAAGGACGTCTCCGACGAGAACGCCGCGAAGGGCAAGGCATACTCCGAGAAGCTGCTCGACAAGGCCGTCGCCAAGGGGCGCTCGACCGAGGAGCAGAAGAACGAGCTGCTGGCCCGGATCACCGCGACCGGTGACCCGGCCGCGCTGGCCGGCTGCGACCTGGTCATCGAGGCCGTCTTCGAGGACCCCGCGCTCAAGGCGAAGGTGTTCGCCGAGGTCGCCGAGCACGTGAACCCCGACGCGCTGCTCTGCTCCAACACGAGCACGCTGCCGATCACCGAGCTCGCCGAGGGCGTCGACCGTCCGGCCGACTTCATCGGCCTGCACTTCTTCAGCCCGGTCGACAAGATGCCGCTGGTCGAGATCATCAAGGGCGAGAAGACCTCCGACGTGGCGCTGGCGAAGGCCTACGACGTCGTCCAGCAGATCCGCAAGACGCCGATCGTCGTCAACGACAGCCGCGGCTTCTACACCTCCCGCGTCATCGGCTTCATGGTCAACGAGGGCATGGCGATGCTCGCCGAGGGCGCGTACCCGTGGAGCATCGAGCGGGCCACCACCCAGGCCGGCTACCCGGCCCCGGTGCTCCAGCTCTCCGACGAGCTCAACCTCGAGCTGATGGCCAAGATCGGCAAGGCCACCCGCGAGGCGACCGAGCGCGACGGCGGCACCCACGTCGAGCACCCGGGCAACGTCGTCGTCGCGAAGATGCTGGACGCCGGCCGCGCCGGCCGCCTGCGCGGCGCCGGGTTCTACGACTACGACGAGGCCGGCAGGCGGACGTCGATCTGGTCGGGCCTGGCCGAGCTGTTCCCGGTCTCGGACACGCAGATCCCGTTCCAGGACATGAAGGACCGGATGATGTTCGCCGAGGCGCTCGAGACCGCCAAGTGCTTCGAGGAGGGCGTCATCGAGTCGGCGGCCGCCGCCAACATCGGCTCGATCATGGGCATCGGCTTCCCGCCGATGACCGGTGGTGCGGCGCAGTTCATGACCGGTTACGAGGGTGCCGACGGCGAGATCGGTCTCGCGGCGTTCGTCCGCCGGGCCGACGAGCTCGCCGCCACCTACGGCGACCGGTTCGCCCCCACCCCGTGGCTGCGCAACCTCGCCGAGACCGGCGGCTCCTTCCCCGCCTGACCCCTGACCCCGCTCCACCCCGCCGACCCGTCAGTGATCACTGACGGGTCGGCGTGGTTTCGCAGGTGACCCGTCAGTGATCAGCGACGGGTCGGCGTCGTTCTGGGGGTGACCCGTCAGTGATCAGCGACGGGTCAGCGGGGTGGTGGGGGTGACCCGTCGCTGATCAGCGACGGGTCGCGCTCAGCAGCGGCCGACGTCGTCCATCGGGACGTAGCCGCCGCGGTCGCCGCGGGCGTCACCGGTACCCACCGAGATGCCCCCGGTGGAGAAGACCGACCGCACCGGGCTGATCGCACCGGCGGCGGCGCGGGTGTCGACCCACCGGGTGCCGGCCCGGTTGCCGAGGTGCGCCCGGTGCCAGTGGTCGCCCCCGCGGTTGTCGACCCGGACCCGCACGGTCCACCCGCCGGGCGCTGGCGTCTTGCACACCTGCGTCCTCGCGCCGTGGAGGCGGTCCATGGTGTGCCAGGTGGTCGCGGCCTGGGCCGGGGCCGGCAGGGACAGCAGGGCACCCGCCAGGACGGCGGGGACGCCGAGGCGGAGGAACGTCGTGACCGGGGCTCTGTTCATGGCGCCCAGGATGCCATCCACGACGGTGCGGCGACGACCGAGTCCGGCGCCCACGAGCCCCACCGGCACCTACCGGGCCCGCGCCGCCCCCGCCAGGTGGGCTGCGACGTCGGGGGCGTCGTCGGGGGTGACCAGGCCGGTGGTGACCCGCACGTGGGCGGTCTCGGCGTCGTGGTCGGCGGCGAGGAACGCCGAGCCGGCCGCGACGCGGATGCCGGCGGCGGCGAGGTGGACGGCGGCCGCGCGCTCGTCGGCGACCGGGAGCCAGAGGTTGATGCCGTCGGGCGCGACGACGTCGAGGCCGTGCCCCGCGAGCGCGTCGGCGATCGCGTGCTGGCGGCCGAAGTACTGGCGCCGCGCCTCGGCGACCTCGTCCATCGACTGCGACGAGGTGAGCAGGTCGAGCAGGATCGTCTGGAGCATCCGCGAGGTCCACGACGGACCGAGCATCCGGCGCGCGACGATCCGGTCGACCAGGTGCGCCGGCCCGCCGAGGGCCGCGATCCGCAGGTCGGGTCCGTGGGACTTGGAGTAGGAGCGCACGTGCACCACCCGGTCGGGCAGCCAGGTGCCGAGCGAGACGTCGGGCGAGGTCGAGATGGCGCCGGAGTGGTCGTCCTCGACGATCCACGGGACGTCGTCGCCGAGCCGGCGCAGGACCCCGGCGAGGGCGCGGGCCCGGGCCGGGGTCATCGCACCCCCGGTGGGGTTGTGCGCCCGCGACTGGAGGACGACGGCGACCGGCTGGCGCGCGAGGGCCCGCCGCAGCGCGTCGACCCGCACGCCGGACCCGTCGAGCGCGACCGGCACGACCTCGGCACCGAGCGCCTCGACGAGGTCGAAGAACGGCGGGAAGCCGGGCGACTCCAGCACCACGCGGTCGCCGTAGGAGACGACCTGCTCGAGGGTGCGGGCGACGCCGTCGGTGGCGCCGTCGACCACGGTGATCGTCTCGGCGACGTAGGGCCAGGTCGGCGCCAGCGCCGCGCGCAGCGCGGGCAGCACCGGCTCGTCGTGGTAGGCCAGCGTCGCGGCGCTGGCCGAGACCCGACCGAGCGCCGGACCGAGCGAGGGCAGCAGCAGCGGGTCGGGCGTGCCGCGCGACAGGTCGAGCCGGAGCCCGTCGGGACCCGCGCCGACCAGGCCGCGCACCCGCGGGCTGAGCCAGGCGGTCGGGGCGTCGCTGACGTAGGTGCCGGCCCGCCCGCGCGAGACGACGAGGCCGGTGCGGCGCAGCGCCTGCCACGCCGCGCTCACCGTCGCCGGTGACACGCCGAGGTCGGCGGCGACGTCGCGGACGGTCGGCATCCGGTCTCCCGGGGCCAGCTCGCCCGCCCGGACGGCGCGGCTGACGGCGCCCGCGATCGCCTGCGGAGTCCGCTCGTCCAGTTCGGAGAAGTCCACGCCAGATCCTTGACACGAGCGTAACGATCGCGAAATGTTCAGGCACCAGGATAACAGAGTTCACGGATCTGGAACGTCCTGCAGCACCCGAACCCGAGCCCCGCGGAGGACCCGTTGACGATCGTGAAGGCCGCCATCAGCCAGACCACCTGGACCGGTGACAAGGAGTCGATGCTCGACAAGCACGAGCAGTTCTCGCGCGACGCGGCCGCGCAGGGCGCCCAGGTCATCAGCTACCAGGAGCTCTTCTACGGGCCCTACTTCGGGATCACCCAGGACCAGAAGTACTACCGCTACGCCGAGCCGGCCGACGGCCCCATCGTGCAGCGCTTCGCCGCCCTGGCCAAGGAGCTCGGCATGGTGCACGTGCTCCCGATCTACGAGGAGCAGCAGACCGGCGTCTACTACAACACCGCGGTCGTCGTCGACGCCGACGGCACCGTGCTCGGCAAGTACCGCAAGCACCACATCCCGCACCTCGACAAGTTCTGGGAGAAGTTCTACTTCCGTCCCGGCAACCTGGGCTACCCGGTCTTCGAGACCGCGGTCGGCAAGGTCGGCACCTACATCTGCTACGACCGCCACTTCCCCGAGGGCTGGCGCGAGCTGGGCCTGAACGGCGCCCACATCGTCTTCAACCCCAACGCCACCAAGCCCGGCCTCTCCAACCGGCTGTGGGAGGTCGAGGGCCCGTGCGCGGCCGTCGCCAACGGCTACTTCGTGCTCCAGCCCAACCGGGTCGGCCTCGAGGACAACGAGTACGGCGACGAGGCGGTCGACTTCTACGGCACCAGCCAGGTCATCGACCCGCGCGGCAACTTCGTCGGCGAGCGCGGCTCCTCCGAGAAGGAGGAGCTGCTGGTGCGCGACCTCGACATGGACCTGGTGCTGCAGATGCGCGACGACTGGCAGTTCTACCGCGACCGTCGTCCCGACTCCTACACCCACATCGCGCAGGCGTGAGGAGCGACGACGTGAGCACGCTCCTCATCACCGGCGGCACCGTCGTCAGCTCCACCGGCCGCTCGCGCGCCGACGTCCTCGTCGACGGCGAGCGGATCGTCGCCGTCCTCGAGCCCGGGTCGAACCTGCTCGGCACCGACCTGGCGGCGAGCGTCGACCGCGTCGTCGACGCGACCGGGAAGTACGTCATCCCGGGCGGCATCGACGCCCACACCCACATGCAGCTGCCGTTCGGCGGCACCGAGGCCAGCGACACCTTCGAGACCGGCACCACGGCCGCGGCGTGGGGCGGCACGACGAGCATCATCGACTTCGCCGTGCAGAAGACCGGTGAGGCGGTCGAGACCGGCCTCGAGGCCTGGCACGAGAAGGCGCGCGGCAACTGCGCGGTCGACTACGGCTTCCACCAGATCATCGGCGGCGTCGACGAGCAGTCGCTCAAGGCGATGGAGACCCTGCTCGACGAGGGCATCAGCAGCTACAAGCTGTTCATGGCCTACCCCGGCGTCTTCTACTCCGACGACGCCCAGATCCTCAAGGCGATGCAGAAGGCCGCCGAGCTGGGCCTGCTCACGATGATGCACGCCGAGAACGGCCCGGCGATCGACGTCCTGGCCCAGCAGCTGCACGACCAGGGCAAGACGACGCCCTACTTCCACGGCATCGCCCGCGCCTGGCAGATGGAGGAGGAGGCCACGCACCGCGCGATCATGCTGGCCGACCTCACCGAGTCGCCCCTCTACGTCGTCCACGTCAGCGCCAAGCAGGCCGTCGACCAGATCGCCGCCGCCCGCGACCGCGGCCGCAACGTGTTCGGCGAGACCTGCCCGCAGTACCTCTACCTCTCCCTCGAGGAGCAGCTCGGCGCCACCGGCGACCCGGCCTGGGGCGAGTTCGAGGGCGCCAAGTGGGTCTGCTCGACGCCGCTGCGCTCGCGCGCGGAGGGCCACCAGGACGCGATGTGGCAGGGCCTGCGCACCAACGACCTCCAGATGGTCTCCACCGACCACTGCCCCTTCTGCATGAAGGACCAGAAGGAGCTCGGCCGGGGCGACTTCCGCGCCATCCCCAACGGGATCGGGTCGGTCGAGCACCGGCTCGACCTGATGTACCAGGGCGTGGTCACCGGCGAGATCACCCTCGAGCGGTGGGTCGAGCTCACCTCGACCACGCCGGCGCGGATGTTCGGCCTGCACGGCACCAAGGGCGTCATCGCCCCCGGCGCGGACGCCGACATCGTCGTCTACGACCCGGCCGGCCACACCTCCATCGGGGTCGGCAAGACCCACCACATGAACATGGACCACAGCGCGTGGGAGGGCTACGAGGTCGACGGTCACGTCGACGTCGTGGTCAGCCGCGGCTCGGTCCTCGTGTCCGACGGCGAGTTCCACGGCCGCGCCGGACACGGTCGCTACCTCAAGCGCGGCCTCACCCAGTACCTCGTCTGACCGACTCGGGTCCCGAACCACCGAACAAGGAGCACTCATGGACTTCGGCGTCGTCCTGCAGACCAACCCGCCCGCCTGGCGCACCGTCGGCCTCGCCAAGCAGGCCGAGGAGCACGGGTTCGACTACGTGTGGACCTTCGACTCGCACCTGCTGTGGCAGGAGCCCTACGTCATCTACTCGGCGATCCTCGCCGCGACCAACCGGGTCGTCGTCGGCCCGATGGTCACCAACCCCGCCACCCGCGACTGGACCGTGACGGCGTCGGTGTTCGCCACCCTCAACGAGATGTACGGCAACCGGACGGTCTGCGGCATCGGCCGCGGCGACTCGGCGGTGCGCGTGCTCAACGGCAAGCCGACCACCCTCAAGGACGTCCGCGAGGCCACCCACGTCATCCGCGAGCTGTCGAACTGCCGCTCGGTCGACGTCAACGGAACCACCCTGCAGTTCCCCTGGGCGCGGTCCTCCGAGCTCGAGGTGTGGATCGCGGCGTACGGGCCGCTGGCGCTGAAGACGACCGGCGAGGTCGGCGACGGCTTCATCCTGCAGCTGGCCGACGTCGACATCGCGACGTGGATGATCGGCGCGGTGCGCAAGGCCGCCGCGGACGCCGGGCGCGACCCCGACGCGATCACCTTCTGCGTGGCGGCGCCGGCCTACGTCGGCGCCGACACCCCCGAGGCCCTGGCCCACATGCGCGAGCAGTGCCGCTGGTTCGGCGGGATGGTCGGCAACCACGTCGCCGACATCGTCGCCAAGTACGGCGACGGCGGCGACGTCCCGCAGGCGCTCACCGACTACATCAAGGGCCGCGAGGGCTACGACTACAACTCGCACGGCAAGGCCGACAACGACCACGTCGACTTCGTGCCCGACGAGATCGTCGACCGGTTCTGCCTGCTCGGCACCGCCGAGGACCACATCGCCAAGCTCGAGCAGCTCAAGGCGATCGGCGTCGACCAGTTCGCGGTCTACCTCCAGCACGACAACAAGGAGGAGACGCTGCGCCAGTACGGCGAGACCATCATCCCGGCCCTGCGCGAGCACGTGACGGCGAAGGCCTGAGGGCCCGATGTCGAGCACTGCTCAGACGAGCGCGGCACCCGGGCTGGTCAGCGCCCGCCCGCGGCTGGTCACCGGCGCCTGGCCGGTGCTGCGCTCGGCGCTGCTCGGCGTCCTCGGGCTGGTCGCCGCCGCCGGGGTGTGGGAGGCCTACAAGGCGCTCGCCCCCGAGGACGGCGTCCTGGTCGGCGAGAACCGCGTGCTGCCGCGCACGACCGACCTCTCCATGCCGCACGTGTGGGACATGTTCCAGCGCCTCGGGGAGCCGGTCACCAGCATGCCGGGCGCCGAGCCGCTGTGGCAGGTCGTCGGCGACGCCGTCGTGGTCTCCCTCAAGGTGGCCGCGGCCGGCTGGGTGGTCGGCACGGTGGTCGGGCTGCTGCTCGCGCTGCTGATGTCGAGCCTGCGGGTGGTCGAGTGGGGGCTGCTGCCCTGGATCGTGCTCAGCCAGACCGTGCCCCTCATCGCCTTCGCGCCGATGGTCCGCAGCTGGGGCTCGCGCATCGAGATCGGCGGCTGGGAGTGGGAGCCGTGGATGTCGGTGGCGCTGATCGCCAGCTACCTGGCCTTCTTCCCGGTCGCGGTCGGGGCGCTGCGCGGGCTGCAGGCCTCCGACCGGATCCACACCGAGCTGATGCACACCTACGACGCCGGCTGGTGGGCGACGCTGCGCCGCGTGCGCGCACCGGCCGCCGTCCCCTACCTGCTGCCGGCGCTGCGCCTCGGCGCCGCCGGTGCCGTCGTGGGCACGGTCGTGGCCGAGGTCTCGATCGTCTACCCCGACGGCATCGGCCGGATGCTGGTCCAGTTCGCCGGCCAGGCCTCCGGAGACCCCGAGAAGGCGTGGGCCCCGATCTTCGGCGCCGTCGTCCTCGGCCTGGTGGCCGCCGGCTTCGTGGCGCTGCTCGGGCTGCTGCTGCGCAACTACCGACGTGGAGAGGCTTCATGAACACCCCGGACCCCCAGCCCGCACCCACCCTCGCCAAGGACGGCGGCGAGGACCCCGCCGCGCGCACGCCCGCGGCGACGTCAGGACCCACCGGCGCCTCGACCGCGGCGCCGTTCGGCACCGTGGACGCCGTCCGCGTCGCCGGCGTGACGAAGACCTTCGGCACCCGCAAGAACCAGGTGACCGCGCTCTCCGAGGTCGACCTGACGGTCCGGGCGGGCGAGTTCATCGCCCTCATCGGCCCGTCCGGCTGCGGCAAGTCGACGCTGATGCGGGTGGTCGCCGACCTGGAGCAGCCCACCGGCGGCACCGTCGAGGTGTTCGGCAAGACCGCCACCCAGGCCCGCAAGGACCAGGACTACGGCATCGCCTTCCAGCAGGCCGGGCTGCTGCCGTGGCGCTCGGTCGCCGGCAACATCGCCCTGCCCCTCGAGCTGCACGGCGCGTCCCGCTCCGAGCGCAAGCAGCGGGTCGCCGAGCTGGTCGAGATGGTCGGCCTCACCGACTTCGCCAAGTCGCGGCCCGACCAGCTCTCCGGCGGCATGCAGCAGCGCGTGGCCATCGCCCGGTCCCTGGCCGAGCGCCCCCGGCTGCTGCTGATGGACGAGCCGTTCGGTGCGCTCGACGAGATGACCCGCGAGCGGATGCAGGCCGAGCTGGCCCGGATCTCGGTCGAGACGGGCGCGGCGGTCGTCTTCGTGACCCACTCCATCCCGGAGGCGGTCTTCCTGGCCGACCGGGTCGTGGTGATGTCGGCGCGGCCCGGCCGGATCACCGAGGAGGTCGTCACCGGCATCGGCCGCGACGTCGTCCGCGACCAGCGGCTGCGCGAGGACCCGGCGTTCTTCACCAAGGTCACCGAGGTGCGCGAGGCCCTGCACGGCGCCCCGGTCGCCTCGAGCGGCGCGGAGGAGCGGTGACCTCGCCCACCACGCCGGTGGCGCACGTCGCCCGGGTCGTCGCCCCGCTGGTGGTGGGGGCGCTGATCGTGGGGCTGTGGCAGTTCCTGGTCTCGGTGGTCGAGGTGTCGCCCTACCTGCTGCCCGGCCCGCAGGAGATCTGGGGCGAGCTGCGGGACAACTCCGAGGCGGTCCGCGAGGCGTTCTGGATCACCGGGCGCAACGCCCTGATCGGCCTGGTCTTCGGCACCGTGGTCGGGATCGTGCTGGCCGGCCTGGCCGCCTGGGCGCGGGTCGTCGACGGGATGCTGGCCTTCGCGGTGGCCGCGCTCGCCGTCGTCCCGATCGTCGCGCTGGCGCCGGTGCTCAACTCGATGTACGGCGCCGACAGCGAGTACGGCCGCCGCGCCATCGCCGCCATCGCGGCCTTCGTGCCGGTCTACGTCAACACCGTGCGCGGCCTGCGGCAGACCACGCCGCAGCACCGCGACCTGATGCACTCCTACTCGGCGTCGGGGTGGCAGACCTTCCGCTCGCTGACCCTGCCGTCGGCGGCGCCGTTCGTCATCACCGGGATCCGGGTCGCCAGCTCGCTGGCCGTCATCTCCGCCCTGGTCGCGGAGTACTTCGGCGGTCCGCGCGGCGGGCTCGGCAGCTTCATCTCCACCTCCGCCGCCACCAGCGCCTACGCCCGTGCCTGGGCCTACGTGGTGGCGGCCATCGTGCTCGGACTGGTCGCGTACGTCGCCACCGTGCTGCTCGAACGACTCGTGCAGTGGCGCCTGCCGACCGGAGGCGCCCGCTGAGACGCCACCACCGCCTCGCAGCGTCGCGGGGCGGGACCGCTCACCGCTTGTCGAAAGGAACACACATGTTGAAGACCATGCGCCGCAACCTCGCGGTCGCGGCGACGCTGGTGACGGCCTCGGCCATGCTCACCGCCTGTGGAGGGGACGACGGGGACGACGGCGGCGGTGGCGGTGGCGGCGGCGGTGGCGGCACGACCGAGGTCACCCTGCAGCTGCAGTGGCTGCCGCAGGCCCAGTTCGCCGGCTACTACGCTGCCGTCGAGCAGGGCTTCTTCGCCGACGAGGGCCTCGACGTGACGATCGAGCCGTCCGGCGGCGACATCGTGCCGCAGGACGCCCTGGCCGCCGGCGACGCCGACTACGCGATCGCCTGGGTGCCGAAGGTGCTCGGCTCGATCGAGCAGGGCGCCAACCTGACCAACGTCGCCCAGATCTTCCAGCGCTCCGGCACCCTCCAGGTCTCGATGGCCGACTCCGGCATCGAGTCGGTGGCCGACTTCGAGGGCAAGCGGATCGGCTCGTGGGGCTTCGGCAACGAGTGGGAGATCTTCGCCGCGATGGCCGCCGAGGGCCTCGACTCGGAGTCGGTCGAGATCGTCACGCAGGACTTCAACATGAACGCCTTCCTGCAGGGCGACATCGACGCCGCCCAGGCGATGACCTACAACGAGTACGCCCAGCTGCTCGAGACGCCGAACCCCGACACCGGTGAGCTCTACACCGCCGACGACTTCAACGTCATCAGCTACGAGGACACCGAGGGCGCCATGCTCCAGGACGCCATCTGGGCCGACACCGAGCGCCTCGAGAGCGACGACGAGTACGCCGACACCACGGTGAAGTTCCTCAAGGCCGTCATCAAGGGCTGGGCCTACGCCCGCGACAACGTCGAGAGCGCCGCCGAGACCACCATCGCGGCCGGCTCGAGCTGGGGTCCGACCCACGAGCTGTGGATGGCCAACGAGACCAACAAGCTCATCTGGCCGGCCGACGCCGGCATCGGCGTCATCGACCAGGCCGCCTGGGACCAGACCGTCGAGGGTGCGCTGGCCGCGGTCAACGAGCAGGGCCAGAACCTGATCACCGCCGAGCCGCCGGCCACGGCCTACGACAACACCTACGTCGAGCAGGCCATCGAGGAGCTCGGCGACGAGGTCGACACCACCGGTGCCGACTACAGCCCGATCGAGGTCACGCCCACCGAGGGCGGGAGCTAGGCACCACGTGCGGGTGGGCCCGGCCCCGGCCAGGCCCACCCGCACCCTGGTCCCCACCCGGCACGACCCGACGCCACCCGGCACGACCCGGCACGACCCCCGACGACCCCGACCAGGAGAACCGACGACGATGACGGCGACCCAGCACCCCACGACCGCTCCCGGTGAGGGCGCGGACCTCGACGCCCGCACCAAGTCCCTCGACAGGAACCACGTCTTCCACTCCTGGTCCGCGCAGGGCGCCCTCGACCCGATGGTCGTGGCCGGCGGACTCGGCTGCCACGTCTGGGACCACGCGGGCAACCGCTACCTCGACTTCTCCAGCCAGCTGGTCAACGTCAACATCGGCCACCAGCACCCGAAGGTGGTCGCGGCGATCCAGGCGCAGGCGGCGCAGCTCGCGACGATCGCCCCGGCGACCGCGAACCTCACCCGCGGCGAGGCCGCGCGACGGATCATCGAGCGCGCGCCCGCGGGTCTCGACAAGGTCTTCTTCACCAACGGCGGCGCCGACGCCAACGAGAACGCCATCCGGATGGCGCGCCTCCACACCGGCCGCGACAAGGTCGTCTCGACCTACCGCTCCTACCACGGCAACACCGGCGCGGCCGTCGTCGCGACGGGCGACTGGCGCCGGGTGCCCAACGAGTACGCCCGCGGGCACGTGCACGTCTTCGGCCCCTACCTCTACCGCAGCGAGTTCTGGGCGACCACGCCCGAGGAGGAGAGCGAGCGCGCGCTCCGGCACCTGCGCCGGGTCGTCGAGAGCGAGGGCGCCTCGTCGGTGGCCGCCGTCCTGCTCGAGACGATCCCCGGCACCGCGGGCATCATGGTGCCGCCGCCGGGCTACCTCGCCGGCGTCCGCGCGCTGTGCGACCAGCACGGCATCGTGATGATCCTCGACGAGGTGATGGCCGGGTTCGGCCGGGCCGGGGAGTGGTTCGCGCTCGACGCCTTCTCCGAGCTCGACGGCCACGGTCCCGACCTGATCACCTTCGCCAAGGGCGTCAACTCCGGCTACGTGCCGGTCGGCGGGGTCCTCATCAGCGACGCGATCGCCGCCGACTTCGACGAGACCGTCTTCCCGGGCGGGCTCACCTACTCCGGCCACCCGCTCGCCGCCGCCTCGATCATCGGCGCCCTCGACGCCATGGAGGAGGAGGGCATCGTCGCGAACGCCCGGCGCATCGGGGCCGAGGCCATCGGGCCCGGCCTGGCCGAGCTCGCCGAGAAGCACCCGGTCGTGGGCGAGGTCCGCGGGCTCGGCGTGTTCTGGGCCGTCGAGCTGGTCGCCGACCGCGACACCCGGGCCCCCGTGCCGCCGGCCCTGATCGGCCTGGCCAAGAAGGAGTGCATGGCCCGCGGGCTGCTGCCCTTCGCCGCCGACAACCGCCTCCACGTGGTGCCGCCGTGCGTGGTCACCGACGACCAGGTCGCCGAGGCCATGGCGGTCTACGACGACGTCCTCACCATCCTCGACCGCGAGATCTGAGAAGGAACCACCGATGACCGACCTGCCTGTCCTCGACCACTGGATCGGCGGCTCCCTCGCCGCCGGCACCTCCGACCGCACCGGGCCCGTCTACGACCCGGCCCTCGGCGAGGTCACCAAGCACGTCCGCTACGGCTCGGCCGACGACGTCGACGCCGCGGTCGCCACCGCACGCGCGGCGTTCGCGGGCAAGGGCGGCTGGGGCCGCTCCTCGATCGCCAAGCGGCAGACGGTGATGTTCGCCTTCCGCGCGATCCTCCACGAGCGCCGCGACGAGCTCGCCGCGCTGCTCACCTCCGAGCACGGCAAGGTGCTCAGCGACGCCGCCGGCGAGGTGGCCCGCGGGATCGAGGTCGTCGAGTTCGCCTGCTCGATGCCGCACGTCAGCAAGGGCGCCTACTCCCAGTCGGTTTCCACCGACGTCGACGTCTACTCCATCAAGGAGCCGCTCGGCGTCGTCGGGATCATCAGCCCGTTCAACTTCCCGGCCATGGTGCCGATGTGGTTCTTCCCGCTGGCGATCGCGACCGGCAACACCGTCGTCCTCAAGCCGTCGGAGAAGGACCCCTCGGTCGCCAACTGGCTGGCCGCCGCGCTCACCGAGGCCGGCCTGCCCGACGGCGTCCTCAACGTCGTCCACGGCGACAAGGAGGCCGTCGACCGCCTGCTCGTGCACCCCGACGTCGCCTCGATCTCGTTCGTCGGCTCGACGCCGATCGCACGACACGTCTACGAGACCGGCACCCGCCACGGCAAGCGGGTCCAGGCCCTCGGCGGCGCGAAGAACCACATGCTCGTGCTGCCCGACGCCGACCTCGACCTGGCCGCCGACGCCGCCGTGAACGCCGGCTTCGGCTCGGCCGGCGAGCGCTGCATGGCGATCTCGGTGCTGCTCGCCGTCGACCCGGTCGGCGACGAGCTGGTCGCCAAGATCCAGGAGCGGATGGCGAACCTGGTCACCGGCGACGGCCGCAAGGGCGCCGACATGGGGCCGCTGATCACCCGCGAGCACCGCGACAAGGTGGCCGGCTACCTCGAGGTGGCCGCGACCGACGGTGCCTCCGTCGTCGTCGACGGGCGCGGGGTGGAGGCCGACGGCGCGGCCGACGGCTTCTGGCTCGGCCCCTCCCTGGTCGACCACGTGGCGACCACCTCGACGGTCTACACCGACGAGATCTTCGGCCCGGTGCTCTCGATCGTCCGCGTCGCCTCCTACGCCGAGGGCCTCGAGCTCATCAACAGCGGCCAGTTCGGCAACGGCACCGCGATCTTCACCAACGACGGCGGCGCCGCCCGCCGGTTCCAGCAGGACGTCGAGGTCGGCATGATCGGCATCAACGTCCCGATCCCGGTGCCGGTCGCCTACCACTCCTTCGGCGGCTGGAAGGCCTCGCTGTTCGGCGACTCCAAGGCCTACGGCCCGGCCGGCATGGACTTCTTCACCCGCGAGAAGGCCGTCACCTCGCGCTGGCTCGACCCGAGCCACGGCGGGCTGAACCTGGGGTTCCCGCAGAACGAGTAGGCGTCGCCGTCGGTCCTCCGGTGGTCGAGCCGCGGGGACCGAGTGACCGCGAGTCGAGGCCTCCGGGGTGTCGGGTGGTCTCGACTCGGCTCGCTGACGCTCGCCGGCTCGACCAGCGGGGTGCTCGCTGGCGCTCGCCGGCTCGACCGGCGGGGTGTCGCGGGTCCTCCGGTGGTCGAGCCGCGGGGACGGAGTCACCGCGAGTCGAGACCTCCGGGGTGTCGGGTGGTCTCGACTCGGCTCGCTGACGCTCGCCGGCTCGACCGGCGGGGTGCCGCGGGTCCTCCGGTGGTCGAACCGTGGGGACGGAGTCACCGCGAGTCGAGACCTCCGGGGTCTCGGGTGGTCTCGACTCGGCTCGCTGGCGCTCGCCGGCTCGACCGGCGGGGTGCCGCGGGTCCTCCGGTGGTCGAGCCGTGGGGACGGAGTCACCGCGAGTCGAGACCTCCGGGGTGTCGGGTGGTCTCGACTCGGCTCGCTGGCGCTCGCCGGCTCGACCGGCGGGGTGCCGCGGGTCCTCCGGTGGTCGAGCCGGGGACGGAGTCACCGCGAGTCGAGACCCCCGGGGTGTCGGGTGGTCTCGACTCGACCAGCGGGGTGCCGCGGGTCCTCCGGTCATCGAGCCGCGGGGACGGAGTCACCGCGAGTCGAGACCTCCGGGGTCTCGGGTGGTCTCGACTCGGCTCGCTGACGCTCGCCGGCTCGACCAGCGGGGTGCTCGCTGACGCTCACCGGCTCGACCGCCGGAGTGTCAGGCGGTCGCGCAGCGGTCCTGGGCGTCGAGGAGCGCGGTGGCGGCGGCGCTGTCGGAGCGGCCGGTGAGGGTGTCGACCAGCGCGGCGGGCACGTCGCCGGGCGGCACCGCGGCGTCGAGGCAGCGCAGGAAGGCCGCGGCGTCGAGATCCCCGGCGAGGCCCGCGCCGCGGGCGGCGGCGACCCGGTAGTCGACGCAGCCGGTGAAGGCGTCGACCCACGCACCGGCGACGTCGACGTCGAGCACCGGCAGCGTCTCGACGACCTGCCCCTTGTCGTCGACGACCTCGGCGGCGACAAGCTCGTCGAGGCTGACGGCGTCGAGCAGCGCGTCGGCGAAGCACCCGCCCTCGGCGAGGACGTCGGCCGGGGCCGGGTCGGTCGCGTCGCCGGCGTACAGGTCGACGAGCCCGGCGCGGACGACGTCGGGCTGGGCGTCGTGGTCGTCGGTCTGGTTCAGGTCGGCGTCGCACCCGCCCAGCACGAGCGTCGCGAGCCCGGTGAGCGCCGCGAGCGCCGGCAGCCGCACGGCGACGGGATGACGAGCGGTGCGCACGCGGCCGATCATCCCACGGGGGCCTCCCGCGACCGGGCGCCGCCCGTTAGCGTGCCCGACGTGGACTTCGCCCCCTCGCCCCGTGCCGCCGACCTCACCGAGCGCGTCCGCGCGTTCCTCGTCGAGGAGGTGGAGCCGGTCGAGGCCGACTACCACCGCGAGCTCGCCGCCCGGCGCCTCGACCCGTCGCTGGGCAGCCCGTGGGAGCCCCTGCCGGTGCTGGAGGAGCTGAAGGCGAAGGCCCGCGCGCGCGGGCTGTGGAACCTCTTCCTGCCCCGCGAGCACGCCGGCGAGTACGCCGCCCGGTTCGGCACCGACGGCGGCGAGGGCCTCAGCAACGTCGACTACGCGCCGATCGCCGAGCTCACCGGCCGCTCGGCGATCGCGCCGGTCGTCCTCAACTGCAACGCCCCCGACACCGGCAACATGGAGGTGCTGCTGCGCTACGGCACCGACGCGCAGCGGGCTGAGTGGCTCGAGCCGCTGCTCGAGGGCCGGATCCGCTCGGCGTTCACGATGACCGAGCCGGGCGTGGCCTCCTCCGACGCCACCACGATGGAGGCCACCGCCGTCGTCGACGGCGACGAGGTCGTCATCAACGGCCGCAAGTGGTGGTCGACCGGGGTCGGGCACCCCGACTGCCGGATCCTCGTCTTCATGGGCCTCACCGACCCCGACGCCGACCGGCACCACCGGCACTCGATGGTGCTCGTCCCGCGCGACACCCCCGGCGTCCGGGTGGAGCGGATGCTGTCGACGATGGGCTTCCACGACGAGCCGTTCGGCCACGGCGAGGTCTCCTTCACCGACGTCCGGGTGCCGCTGGCCAACATCGTCGGCGGGCCGGGCGAGGCGTTCTCGATCGCCCAGGGCCGCCTCGGGCCCGGCCGCGTGCACCACTGCATGCGCCTGATCGGGCTGGCCGAGCGCGCGCTCGAGCTGGCCTGCCGCCGCTCGCTGGAGCGGACGGCGTTCGGCAAGCCGCTGGCGAACCTCGGCGGCAACCGCGAGCGGATCGCCGAGGCCCGCATCGCCATCGACTCGACGCGCCTGCTCGTGCTCCACGCCGCGTGGAAGCTCGACCGGGGCGGGCCGCTCGAGGCGCTCAGCGAGGTCGCCCAGATCAAGGTGGCCGCCCCCCGGATGGCGCAGGAGGTCATCGACATGGCGATCCAGCTGCACGGCGGCGGCGGGCTCTCCGACGACCACCCGCTGGCCGGGGCCTGGACGACGGCCCGCTCGCTGCGCCTGGCCGACGGGCCCGACGAGGTGCACCGCGGCGTCGTCGCGCGCCTCGAGCTCGGCAAGCACGGGGCCAGCCGGTGACCCCGCCCCCCGACCCGCAGCGGGTCGAGGGCAACCCGGCGCGGCCGGTCCGCGACGAGGACGCCTTCGACGTCGACGCGGTGGCGGCGTGGATCGGGCGTGGCCCGATCGTCGAGGTGCGCCAGTTCGCCGGCGGCGCCTCCAACCTCACCTACCTTCTGCGCTACGACGACGCGGCCGGGGCCGACCTGATCCTGCGCCGACCGCCCGCCGGGTCGAAGGCCCGCGGCGCGCACGACATGGGCCGCGAGCACGACGTCCAGCAGGCGCTGGCGCCGGTCTTCCCGTTCGTGCCCACGATGGTCGGGCTCTGCACCGACGCCTCCGTGATCGGCTCGGAGTTCTACGTCATGGAGAAGGTCGACGGCCTCATCCCGCGCAAGGACTTCCAGGTCGAGGTGAGCCCCGCCGCCGCCTCGGCGCTGTGCAGCGACGCCCTCGACGTGCTGGTCGCGCTGCACGCCGTCGACGTCGCCGCCGTCCCGACGCTGGCCGCGCTCGGCCGGGGCGACGGCTACGTCGCCCGCCAGGTCGGCGGCTGGACGCGGCGCTTCGCCGACGCCCGCACCGACGACACCGGTGACTGGGGCGCCGTCGTGGCCTGGCTCGACGAGCGCCAGCCGCGCGACGTCGGGCAGGTCCTGGTCCACAACGACTTCCGCCTCGACAACCTCGTGCTCGACCAGGACTCGCTGGCCGTCGTCGGCGTCCTCGACTGGGAGATGGCCACCGTCGGCGACCCGCTGATGGACCTCGGCGGCGCGCTCGCCTACTGGGTGCAGGCCGACGACGACGAGGTCTTCCAGATGTTCCGCCGCCAGCCCACCGCCGCCCCCGGCATGTGGACGCGCGCCGAGGTCGTCGCCGCGTACGCCGAGCGCACCGGCCGCGACGTCGACCCCGAGCGGTGGCGCTTCTACGAGGTCTTCGGCCTGTTCCGGCTCGCCGTCATCATCCAGCAGATCTGGTACCGCTACGTGCACCGGCAGACGACCAACGAGGCCTTCGCCCACCTCGGCGGCGCCGTCGCCTACCTCGAGGGACGCTGCCGGGCGCTGGTCGGCCCGGGGCCGGGTGGGGCGGCCTGATGGGCGTCGTCCTGCTGGTGCGGCACGGGCAGGCGTCGTTCGGCACCGACGACTACGACGTCCTGTCCGAGAACGGGTGGGAGCAGGGACGCCGGCTCGGCGGCTGGTTCGCCGAGCACGAGGCGACGCCGACCGCGCTGGTGCGCGGCGACATGCGGCGCCACCGCGAGACGCTCGAGGCGATGGGGGAGCGGGCCGGCTGGTCGGCCGCCGACGTCGTCGAGGACCCCGCCTGGAACGAGTTCGACCACCTCGCCGTGATCGCCGGCTTCGTCGCCGCCCCGGGTGAGTCCGGTCCAGCCGACGTCGGGGGCGACGTCCGGCACGACCGCCGGGCCTTCCAGCGGCTGTTCGAGAGGGCGACCGAGCGCTGGGCGGCCGGCGACGGCAGCTACGAGGAGACCTACCCCGGCTTCGTGGGCCGGGTGCGCGGCGCGCTCGACCGCGCCGCGGCGGCGTCCGGCTCCGGTCGGACGACGGTGGTGGTCACCTCCGGTGGCGCGATCGCCGTCGTCTGCGCCGCCCTGGTCGACCCCGACGCCGACCCCGCCACGTCCGCGCGCCTGTGGCAGCGGTTCAACACCGTCACCGTCAACACCTCGATCACCCGCGTCGTCGTCGGCTCCGGCGGCCCCCGCCTCCTCACCTTCAACGAGCACCCCCACCTCGCCGGCCCCCTCCTGACCTACCGCTGAGGTCCCGGGTCGGGGTGGGTCGGACCGGCGGGATTTCCCCGGTCGACCGGGGAAACCTGAACTTGTCGGCCGGGATATCGGCCCCCAAGTTCAGACTTCCCCGGTCGACCGGGGAAATCCCGGCCGTCGGCGACCCGGGACGTAGGTTGCACGGGTGGGCGGACGACGGGGCGGGGCGCGGCGCAGGCTGGCGTGCGTCGTGGCGTGCCTCGTGACGGCGGCGCCGCTGCTGGCCGCGTGCGACGGCGGCGGGGACGGGGACGGGCCGCCCGCCGGCGGGGCGACGTCACCGGCGGCGGGCCCGGACGCCGCGGACCTGCCGCGGCGCCGGCTGCTCACGGTGGCGACGTTCAACGTGCTGGGGGCCAGCCACACCTCGCCGGGCGGCGGCGCGGCCGAGTACTACCCGCCGGCGGCGGAGCGGATCGGCGGGACGATGCGGAGGATCCGGACCTACCGGCCCGACGTCCTCGGCCTGCAGGAGCTGCAGGCGCGGCAGTCCGCGGTGCTGCGGCGGCGCCTGGGCGACCGGTTCGGCTACTTCGGCGACCTCGACAACGCGGTGGTGTGGCGGCGGGCGAGGCTCGCGGTGCTGGAGCGGACGACGCTCACCATCCCCTACTTCTACGACAACCTGCGCGAGATGCCGGTCGTGGTGCTGCGGGTGCGCTCGACCGGCGACGTCGTCACCGTGGTCAACGTGCACAACCCCGCCGACGTGCGCGGCGAGGTCGGCGACAACCGGGCCGAGGCGGTGGCCCGGGAGCGGGCCTTCGTCGAGGCCGAGCGCGCGAAGGGTCGCGCGGTGCTGCTCCTCGGCGACCTGAACGCCGAGGAGGAGGCCTTCTGCGCACTCACCGAGGGCGGCGTCCTGGTCGCGGCCAACGGAGGGTCGCACCGGAGCGGGACCTGCCGCCCGCCCGACGACGCCGCGATCGACTGGATCCTGGGCGCCGGCGTCGAGTTCAACGGCTTCCACTCCGACGCCTCGGCCCGCGAGGAGAAGGTCTCCGACCACCCGTTCGTGGTCGCGACCGTGGCGCGGCTGCGGCCCGGGCGCGACTAGGGTTCGGCCGGTGGGGGACCAGGCGACCAACGCGCTCGTGGCGATCGTGCTGGGGTCGGTGGTGGCGGTCGTGCTGCTGGTGCCGACGGCGGCCTACCAGTACCGGCTCGACGGCCGGCTGCAGGCCAAGGACCTCGCGGTCCTGCTGTCCGGTGCGGTCTACGGGCTCTCGCTGTGGACCTACACCCTGCTGCCGATGCCGGCCCCCGACAGCTACCGGTGCCGGGGCCGCCAGCTCGAGCCGTTCGGGTCGATCAGCCGGATCTGGACCGACGTCGGCGCCCCGGACCACACCTTCCAGGTCGGGCAGGTCGCGCTCAACGTGCTGCTCTTCGTGCCGCTGGGCTACTACCTGCGCGTCATCGTGCGGCGCGGCGTGGTGACCGCGGCCCTGGTCGGCCTCGCCACCTCGCTGCTCATCGAGCTCACCCAGACCACCGGCGTCTGGAACCTCTACGACTGCCCCTACCGGCTCCTCGACGTCGACGACCTCCTCGTCAACACCGTCGGCGCGGTGGGCGGCTCGCTGCTCTCCTTCGTCGTGCTCGACCGTCGCGACGACACCACCCCGCCGCTGCCGAGCACGGTCAGCCTCGGTCGCCGGCTGGTCGGCCTCGCCAGCGACGTCATCTTCTCGGTGCTGCTCGGCGGCGCGGCCGCGGCCGTGTACCGCGGCCTCACCGAGCACGGGCCCGGTGACCACGACGCCGCGGTCCGCACCGCGGTGCTGGTCGGCGTCCCGTACGTCGTCCAGGCGGTCTCGGTGCTCGCGGTGGGCCGCACGGTCGGCGAGCACGTGGTCGCGGTCCGGGCGGTGCCCCGGGCGGGCGGTGCGGCGCGGTCGCCGTACCCGCGGCGGCTGGTCAAGCTCGCGGCCGGCGCCACCCCGGGGTTCGCGCTGGTGGCGGTGGCGGTGGCCGGCGCCGGGTGGGTCGCCACCGCGGCCCTCGTCGGGCTCGGCCTGCTCACGGTGGCCCACGTCGTCGTCGCCGGGCGCACCGAGCAGCACCGCGGGCTGAGCCACGTCGTCGCCGGGCTCGACCTGCGGATCGCCACCGAGGAGCGGCTCGAGCGGGAGGTGCACCGGTGAGCCCCGTCCGGACGGCGGCCCGGGTGCTGCTCGCGGCCGTCCTGCTGGTCGCGGGGGTCGCGCACTTCGCGATCGCCGCGGAGTTCCTCGGCCAGGTGCCGACGTTCCTGCCGCTGCGCGAGGAGATCGTGCTCGTCTCGGGCGTGGTCGAGCTGGTGCTGGGCGCGGCGCTGCTGCTCCCGGCCGGCCGGCACGACGACCGGCGCGCGGTCCTCGGGGTCGTGGTCGCGGTGTTCTTCGTCGCGGTCTTCCCCGGCAACGTGTGGCAGGCGGTCGACGGCTCACCCTCCTTCGGCCTCGACACGGCCACCGCCCGGGTGGTGCGGCTGCTCTTCCAGCCGCTGCTCGTGGTCTGGGCGCTGTGGTGCACCGGCGGCTGGGAGTGGCTCCACCGCGCGGCCGGGCGGCTGCGGCCACACCCTTAGGGTGGCCGCATGGATCAGGACATCGCGACCTGGACGCCGCAGCGCGTCGACGACGACGCCTGGCTGCTCGTCCGGCCCGGCGCCCGGCGTCGGGTGCGCCAGCTCGGGCCGCCGGAGGTGGAGGCGAGCATCGTCTACCAGCCGCGCTCGGCGCGCACCCGCCAGGGCCGCTTCGAGCGTGCGGTCGCCGACTTCCTCGGCCGCGAGCACTCGGCGTGGCTGCTGCGGGCCGTCGGCGCGAACGTCGTCCTCGACGTCGGGGGCAACAAGGGCCAGTACGCCAAGAGCCTGCGCCGCAACGGCTACACCGGCCGGATCGTCAGCTTCGAGCCGGTCGCGCACCTGGTGGAGCGGCTCCGCGAGCTCTCGGCCGACGACCCCGACTGGCGCATCGTCGACTGCGCGCTCGGCGACGAGGACGGCACCGCGGAGATCAACATGACCCCGGGTCCGCTGAGCTCGCTGCTGCCGGCCAGCGAGTTCGGCCGCGACTGGGCCGAGAACCTGTCGAGGACGACCGTCGAGGAGATCCGGATCCGGCGGCTCGCCGACCTCTGGGACGACGTCATGGCCGGCCTCGACGACCCGCGCCCGTTCCTCAAGATGGACACCCAGGGCTACGACCTGGAGACCTTCCGCGGCGCCGGGGACAAGGTGCAGCAGCTGCTCGGGCTCCAGTCGGAGGTCGCGATGGTGCCGATCTACGACGGCATGCCCCGCCTGGCCGAGATGCTCGACATCTACGAGGCCGCGGGCTTCCAGACCACCGGGATGTTCCCGGTCAACCGCGACCGCACGACGCTGCGCGCCATCGAGTTCGACCTGATGATGGTCGGTCCGGCCTACGAGCCCGAGGTCGACCCCAGTTAAAGTCAGGGTTGACTGTTTGTTCGTCGGTGCGGCATCGTCGTCGACGTGCCGACCACGACACCGCAGCGCGTGCCCCAGGAGGAGCGGTCCCGCGCGATGCGTGCGCGGCTGCTGGAGGCCACCGTCGAGTGCCTCGTCGAGCGCGGCTTCGCCGGCACCTCGACCACCCTGGTCTCCGAGCGGGCCGGCGTCAGCCGCGGCGCGCAGCTGCACCACTTCCCGACCAAGAACGACCTGGTCGTCGCCGCCGTCGAGCACCTGACCGTCGTCCGGGGTGCCGAGCTCGCGGCCGCCGCGAGCCGGCTGCCGACCGGCGTCCGCCGCACCCGTGCGGTGCTGCAGGTGCTCGGCGACCACTTCGCCTCGCCCGTCTTCTTCGCCGCCCTCGAGCTGTGGGTGGCCGCCCGCACCGACGAGGCGCTGCTCGCCGCCGTGGCGCCGCTCGAGCAGCGGGTCGGCCGTGAGGCGCACCGGCTCGTCGTCGAGGCGCTCGGCGCCGACGAGTCGCAGCCCGGCGTCCGCGAGCTGGTGCAGGCGACCCTCGACCTGGTGCGCGGCCTCGGCCTGGCCACCACCATCAGCGACGACGCCCGGCGCCGCGGCCGGATCCTCGACGAGTGGGCCGCCGTCCTCGACGCCCGGCTGGAGGAGCACCGATGACCCTGCTCGACGACCTGCTGGCCGACCTGGCGGCCGAGGGCGACCGGCTGCGCGCCCTCGTCGCCGGCCTCGACGCGGCCGGGTGGGCCACCGCCACCCCCGCGCCCGGCTGGAGCGTCGCCGCCCAGGTCGCGCACCTGCTCTGGACCGACGAGGCGGCCACCCTGGCCGCCCGCGCCCACGACGACCAGGGGCCCTGGGACGCGCTGGTGCTCGCCGCGGTCGAGGACCCCACCGGCTTCGTCGACGCCGCCGCGCTCGAGCTCGCCGCCCTGCCGCCGGAGGAGCTGCTCGCCCGCTGGGACGGCGCCCGCGCCGGGCTGGCCGCGGCGCTGCGGGCCGTGCCCGACGGTGTGCGGATGCCGTGGTTCGGGCCGCCGATGGCGCCGGCGTCGATGGTCACCGCCCGGTTCATGGAGACCTGGGCGCACGCCCTCGACGTCCACGACGCCCTCGGTGTCGCGCCCGAGGTCACCGACCGCATCCGGCACGTCGCCCACCTCGGCGTGCGCACCCGCGGCTTCGCCTTCGCCGCCCACGGGGTCGACGTCCCCGACGCCGACGTGCGGGTCGAGCTGGTCGCCCCGAGCGGCGGGACCTGGACCTGGGGACCCGACGACGCCCCCGAGCGGGTGACCGGACCCGCGCACGACTTCTGCCGCCTCGTGACCCAGCGGGTGCACCGCGCCGACACCGACCTCGTCGCGGTCGGGCCGGGCGCCGACGCCTGGCTCGACGTCGCGCAGTGCTTCGCCGGTCCGCCCGGCGCCGGCCGGGACGCGGTGACCCGTGCCTGACGACGCCGCCCGCCGGCCGCTGCGGATCGGCAGCTGCTCGGGCTTCTACGGCGACCGGCTCTCCGCGATGCGCGAGATGCTCGAGGGCTCCGCCGACGGGCAGGGCCTCGACGTCCTCACCGGCGACTACCTCGCCGAGCTCACCATGCTGATCCTCGGCAAGGACACGATGAGGGACCCGCGGCTCGGCTACGCGCGCACCTTCGTGCGCCAGGTCGAGGACTGCCTCGGCCTCGCGCTCGAGCGTGGCGTCCGGATCGTCAGCAACGCCGGCGGGCTCAACCCGGCCGGTCTGGCCGACGCGCTCCGCGAGGTCGCCCGCGGGCTCGGCCTCGACCCCGTCGTCGCCCACGTCGAGGGCGACGACCTGCGCCCGCGCGCCGGCGAGCTCGGCCTCGCCGGCGCGCTCACCGCCAACGCCTACCTGGGCGGGTTCGGCATCGCCGCCGCCCTGCGCGCCGGTGCCGACGTCGTCGTCACCGGCCGGGTCACCGACGCCTCGCTCGTCGTCGGACCGGCCGTGGCCCACCACGGCTGGACGCCGACGTCCTACGACGAGCTGGCCGGCGCCGTCGTGGCCGGGCACGTCCTGGAGTGCGGCACCCAGGCCACCGGCGGCAACTTCTCCGGCTTCCTGAGCCTCCCGGCCGGGTCGCTCGACCGGCCGCTCGGCTTCCCGCTCGCCGAGGTGGCGGCCGACGGGTCGTGCGTGGTGACCAAGCACGACGGCACCGGCGGCGCGGTCACCGTCGACACCGTCACCGCCCAGCTGGTCTACGAGATCCAGTCGGCGCACTACCTCGGGCCCGACGTGACCACCCGGCTCGACACCGTGCGGCTCGAGCAGGTCGGCCCCGACCGGGTCGCCGTCACCGGGGTGCGCGGCGTGGCCCCGCCGGCGCGGCTCAAGGTCTGCGTCAACACCCTCGGCGGCTACCGCAACACGATGGAGCTGGTGCTCACCGGCCTCGACGTCGAGGCCAAGGCCGACTGGGTCCGCGCCCAGCTCGACGCGGTGCTGACGGCGTCCTCGGTGACCTGGACCCGCACCGCGCTGCCCGCCGCCGACGCCGACACCGAGGAGGGCGCCTCCTGCCTGCTGCGGTGCACCGTCAAGGACGCCGACGCCGCACCGGTGGGCAAGGCGTTCACGGGTCCGCTCGTCGAGCTCGCCCTCGGCTCCTACCCCGGCTTCACGTTGACCTCGCCGCCCGGCCCGCCCACGCCGTACGGCGTCTACCGGCCGGCGCTCGTCGACCGGGCCGCCGTCGAGCACACCGTCGTCCACGCCGACGGACGCCGCGAGGTCGTGCCCGACCCGCCCGGGCCGCTCGACCCCGACCCGGACGCCGACCACGTCGGACGCCGTCCCTCGCCGTACCCGGCGCCGATCGACACGATCACCCGCCGGGTGCCGCTCGGCACGTTCGTGCACGCCCGCTCCGGCGACAAGGGCGGCGACGCCAACCTCGGCCTGTGGGTCGCGCACGACGGCTCGCCGGCCCGCGCCGACCGCGTCACCTGGCTGACCAAGCTCATCACCCCGCGCCGGGTCCGCGAGCTCGTGCCCGAGGCGGCCGCGCTGCCCGACGACGCCATCGACGTCTACGTGCTCCCGCACCTCGGCGCGGTCAACGTCGTGCTCCGGGGCCTCCTCGGCGAGGGCGTCGCCGCCTCCACCCGCTTCGACCCCCAGGCCAAGGGCCTCGGCGAGTGGGTCCGGTCGCGCCACGTCCAGGTCCAGGAGGGACTGCTGTGACCCTCCCGCCCACCCCGCGCCGACCCGGCGCGGTCAGCGCCCCCCACCGCCGACGACAGGACCCGCAATGCCGCTGATGAAGCCGATGGGCCAGGAGGTGAGCCTCCACGTCGACGCCCCTGTCGCCGCGGTGTGGGCCCTGGTGAGCGACGTGACCCGGATCGGGGAGTTCTCGCCGGAGACCTTCGAGGCCCGGTGGACCAAGGGGTCGACCGGGCCCGAGGTCGGGGCGACCTTCGCCGGACACGTCAAGCGCAACGGCGTCGGCCCGACGTACTGGTCACCGTGCCGGGTGACGGTGTGCGAGCCGGAGCGGGTCTTCGAGTTCTCCGTCGGCACCGACGCGGTCTCGGTGAACAACTGGGGCTACCGCCTCGACCCCGAGGACGGCGGCACCCGGGTCACGGAGTACTTCCGCCTCCAGCCGGCGCTCGCGATGCGCGTGTACTGGCTGCTGCTCGGGCGGTTGCGCGGGCGCACCAACGTCAACGGCATGCGCACCACGCTGGAGCGGATGAGGGCGGTGCTGGAGGCATGACGACCACGCAGGGTCCCACCCACCGCGAGGCGATGCTCGAGAAGCTCGCCGACCTCGACACCGAGCACGCCAAGGCGGTCGCCGGCGGCGGCGAGCGCAGCGTCCAGCGCCACCACGAGCGCGGCAAGCTGATGCCCCGCGAGCGGATCGAGCTGCTCGTCGACGAGGGCTCGGCCTTCCTCGAGCTGTCGCCGCTGGCCGGCTGGGGCTCCGACTTCACCGTCGGTGCCAGCGTCGTCACCGGCATCGGCGTCATCGAGGGTGTCGAGTGCATGATCACCGCCAACGACCCGTCGGTGAAGGGCGGCGCGAGCAACCCGTGGACGACGAGGAAGGTGTTCCGCGCCGCGCAGATCGCCGAGGAGAACGGCCTCCCGACGGTCTCGCTGGTCGAGTCCGGAGGCGCCGACCTGCCGACGCAGAAGGAGATCTTCATCCCCGGCGGCAAGCTGTTCCGCGACCTCACCCGCGCCAGCGCCCGCAAGGAGCCGACGATCGCGCTCGTCTTCGGCAACTCGACCGCCGGCGGCGCCTACGTGCCCGGGATGAGCGACCACACGGTGATGGTGAGGGGGCGCGCGAAGGTCTTCCTCGGCGGCCCGCCGCTGGTGCGGATGGCGACCGGCGAGGAGTCCGACGACGAGTCGCTCGGCGGCGCGGAGATGCACGCCCGCACCTCCGGCCTGGCCGACCACCTCGCCGAGGACGAGCGCGACGCCATCCGGATCGGACGACGGATCGTGGCCCGGCTCAACTGGCGCAAGGCCACCGCGCCCCCGGCGCCCGGCTCGTACGCCGAGCCCGACGCCGACCCCGACGGGCTGCTCGACCTCATCCCCGGCGACCTCAAGGAGCCCTTCGACCCGCGCGAGGTCATCGCCTGCGTGGTCGACGGCGTCTCCCGCGGCAACGCGGCGGCCTTCGACGAGTTCAAGCCGCTCTACGGCACCTCGCTCGTCACCGGCTGGGCGCGCCTGCACGGCCGTCCGGTCGGGATCCTCGCCAACGCCCGGGGCGTGCTCTTCAGCGAGGAGGCCCAGAAGGCCGCGCAGTTCGTGCAGCTGGCCAACCAGAGCGACACGCCCCTGCTGTTCCTGCACAACACGACCGGCTACATGGTCGGCGCGGAGTACGAGCAGGGCGGGATCATCAAGCACGGCGCGATGATGATCAACGCGATCAGCAACTCCACCGTCCCGCACCTGACCGTGGTGATGGGCGCCTCCTACGGGGCCGGCAACTACGGCATGAACGGCCGCGCCTTCGACCCGCGGTTCCTCTTCACCTGGCCGAGCGCGAAGTCGGCGGTGATGGGCCCGGCCCAGCTGGCCGGCGTCCTGGAGATCGTGGCGCGCACCTCGGCGGAGTCGAGGGGCGAGACCTTCGACGCCGACGGCTTCGCCGGCGTCAAGGCGATGGTCGAGGCCCAGATCGAGGAGCAGTCGCTGCCGCACTTCCTGTCCGGGATGCTCTACGACGACGGCGTCATCGACCCCCGCGACACCCGCACCGTCCTGGGCATCTGCCTCTCCGTCATCGAGAACAAGCCGTACGCGGGCACCGACCGCTTCGGCGTCTTCAGGATGTGAGCGCGATGATCACCCGCCTGCTCGTCGCCAACCGGGCCGAGATCGCCAGCCGCGTCTTCCGCACCTGCCGCCGGCTCGGCATCGAGACCGTCGCCCTCCACTCCGACGCCGACGCCGACCTGCCCTACGTGCGCGAGGCCGACCACGTCGTCCGGCTGCCGGGCACGAGCCCGGCCGAGACCTACCTGCGCGCCGACCTGGTGATCGAGGCGGCCAAGCGGGCCGGGGCGGACGCCGTCCACCCGGGCTACGGGTTCCTCTCGGAGAACGCCGACCTCGCGCGCGCCGTCGCGGCGGTGGGGCTCACGTGGGTCGGCCCGTCGCCGGAGTCGATGGAGCAGATGGGCTCCAAGATCCGGGCCAAGCAGATCATGGCCGCGGCCGGCGTCCCGGTGCTCGAGGCGCCGGCGGAGCCGACCGAGGCGGACCTGCCGCTGCTGGTGAAGGCCAGCGCCGGCGGCGGGGGACGCGGCATGCGCGTCGTCCGGTCGCTGGCGTCGCTGGCCGCCGAGGTCGAGCAGGCCCGCGCCGAGGCGGAGTCGGCCTTCGGCGACGGCACCGTCTTCGTCGAGCCCTACGTCGAGCGCGGGCGCCACGTGGAGGTGCAGGTGCTCGGCACCGACGACGGCGTCATCGTGCTCGGCGAGCGCGACTGCTCGTTGCAGCGGCGCCACCAGAAGGTCGTGGAGGAGGCGCCGGCCCCGGGGCTCTCCGACGCCACCCGCGAGGCGCTGCACGCCGCCGGCCGGGCCGCGGCCGCCGCGATCGACTACCTCGGGGCCGGCACCGTGGAGTTCCTCTACGACGACGAGAAGGACATCTTCTGGTTCCTCGAGATGAACACCCGCCTGCAGGTCGAGCACCCCGTCACCGAGATGGTGCACGGCGTCGACCTGGTCGAGCTCCAGCTCCTGGTCGCCGAGGGCCGCGTCGTGCACCACCACGCACCCGGTCTCGACGAGTCGGCACCGGTCGGTCACGCGATCGAGGCCCGGCTCTACGCCGAGGACCCCGCCGCCGGCTACCAACCGCAGAGCGGCCGGCTCACGACGTTCGAGGTGCCGACCGACGGCGGCGTGCGCGTCGACGCCGGCTTCGAGTCGGGCAGCGAGGTCTCCACGCACTACGACGCGATGCTGGCCAAGGTCGTGGCCCACGCGGCGACCCGCGAGCAGGCCGCCCGCAAGCTCGCCTCGGCGCTGGCCCGGGCCCGCATCCACGGGCTGACCACCAACCGCGACCAGCTGGTCGCCGTCCTGCGCGACGAGGCGTTCCTCGCCGGTGAGGTCAGCACCGCCTTCCTCGACGAGCACCCGCTCGCCGTGGGCCTGGTCGGCGACGCCGGCGCCCCGGTCGCGGCCGCGGTCGCCCTGGCCGAGCGGGCCCGGCTCGCCCGCGTCGTCCAGCACGGCGTGCCGGTCGGGTGGCGCAACGTCGTCAGCCAGCCGCAGCGCACGACCTTCGCCGCCGCGCCCGGTGCGGACCACCCCGGGGAGCAGGTCGTCGAGTGGTACGGCGGCCGCGACGGCTACCGCGTCGACGGCTTCGTCGTCGTGGCGGCCGGCCCGGACGCCGTGGTGCTCGAGACCGACGGCGTGCGGAGGACCTACGCCGTCGCGGTGTCCGGGGCGGGAGCGGTCGACGTCGACGGCCCCGGCGGCCACACCCGGCTGCACGTCGTCCCCTGGTTCGTCGACCCCGCCGACGCGGTGGCCAGCGGGAGCCTGCTGGCACCGATGCCGGGCACCGTCGTCCGGGTCGCCGTCGAGGCCGGCCAGCAGGTGGGGGCCGGCGACGCCGTCCTGGTCCTCGAGGCGATGAAGATGCAGCACACCGTGAAGGCGCCCACCAGCGGCACCGTCACGGAGGTCAACGTCGAGGCCGGTGCGCAGGTCGCCGCCGGTGAGGTTCTCGCCGTCGTGGAGACGGCGTCGGAAGGAGATGGGTCATGAGCACCGGTCAGGTCGGCTTCACCGAGTCCGAGGAGCGCCAGGAGCTGCGCAAGCAGGTCGCCAAGCTGGCCGGCGGCTACGGCCGCGAGTGGTTCACCGAGAAGGCCCGGTCGGGGGAGAAGACGACCGAGCTGTGGCTCGAGATCGGCCGGAACGGCTACCTCGGCATCAACATCCCCGAGGAGCACGGCGGCGGGGGCGGCGGCATCGGCGACATCGCGGCCGTGTGCGAGGAGCTCGCCGCGCAGGGCTGCCCGCTGCTGCTCATGGTCGTCAGCCCCGCGATCTGCGGCACCGTGATCGCCCGCTACGGCACCGAGGAGCAGAAGCGGCGGTGGCTGCCCGGGCTGTGCGACGGCACCGGCACGATGGCCTTCGCCATCACCGAGCCGGACGCCGGCACCAACACCCACAACATCACCACGACCGCGCGCCGCGACGGCGACGGGTGGGTGCTGAAGGGGCAGAAGATCTGGATCTCCGGCGTCGACGAGGCCGACAACGTGCTGGTCGTCGCCCGCACCGAGGACGCGCGGACCGGCAAGCTCAAGCCGTGCCTGTTCGTCGTCCCGACCGACGCCGAGGGCCTCGAGCACACGCCGATCCCGATGGAGATCGTCAGCCCCGAGCGGCAGTTCCAGGTCTTCCTCGACGACGTCCGCCTCCCCGCCGACGCGCTCGTCGGCGACGAGAACGGCGGGCTGGTGCAGCTCTTCGCCGGGCTCAACCCCGAGCGGATCATGGCGGCGTCGTTCAGCACCGGCCTGGCCCGCTACGCCCTGGACCGGGCGACGGCCTACGCCAAGGAGCGCACCGTCTTCCAGACCCCGATCGGTGCCCACCAGGCCGTCGCGCACCCGCTCGCGCAGAGCCACATCGAGATCGAGATGGCCCGGCTGATGACCCAGAAGGCCGCCGCCCTCTACGACGCCGGCGACGAGATGGCCGCCGGCGAGGCTGCCAACATGGCCAAGTACGCCGCCGCCGAGGCCGCCTGCGACGCCGTCGACCGCGCGGTGCAGACCCACGGCGGCTACGGCATCAGCCAGGAGTACGGCATGGCCGGCCTCCTCGTCGCGACCCGCGCCGGGCGCATCGCCCCGGTCAGCCGCGAGATGATCCTCAACTTCGTCGCCATGCACTCGCTGGGGCTGCCGAAGAGCTACTGACCCCGCCCCGAGCTGGCCTGAGCCGTGCAATTGCCGACGTGTGGCCAGTCGGCGCCGAGAAAGCTGCCCAAATCGCGGCAATTGCGCGGATCTGGCCACCCGCGCGACCGGCCACGGCCGAGGACCGGTAGGACCCGACGGCGTAGCGGGTCGTTCCGCGGGCGGCGCCGCCGGATAGGTTCTGGCCATGGGTGTCGTCGGCGGGGTGGACCGCACGCAGCGGCGCTTCACCGTCCTCGGCTTCCCGCTGGCGGTGATCTACAAGTTCTTCGACGACCAGGGCAACTACCTCGCCGCGACCGTCACCTACTACGCCTTCATCGCGACCTTCCCGCTGCTGCTGCTCGCCTCGTCGATCTTCGGCTTCTTCCTCCAGGGCAACCCGGAGCTCCAGGACCAGGTGCTGAACTCGGCGCTGCGGCAGTTCCCGATCGTCGGTGAGGAGCTCGGGCGGCCGCAGGGTCTCCAGGGGTCCACCGGCGCCGTCGTGGCCGGCGGGCTCGCCGCGCTCTACGGTGCGCTCGGGCTCGGGCAGGCGATCCAGAACCTGATGGCGACGGCGTGGGCCATCCCGCGCAACAGCCGCCCCAACCCGTTCCTGCTGCGGCTCAAGAGCCTGCTGCTGCTCCTGTTCGCCGGGATGGCGGTGCTCGGGATCTCGATCGCCTCGACCCTGGGCAGCAGCACCGAGGTGTTCGGCGACGGCATCAACGGCACCATCCGGGTGCTCATCCAGCTCGCAAACGTCGTGGTGGTCGGCCTCGTCCTCACCGGCCTGATGCGCTTCGCCTCCGCCCGCAGCCACTCGATCACGCGGGCCGCGCCGGGCGCGTTCACCGTGGCGCTGCTGTGGCAGCTGCTGCAGTACCTCGGCACGATCTACGTCACCAACGTGCTCACCGGGCCCAGCTCGCTCAACCAGACGTTCGGCTTCGTCCTCGGCCTGGTCGGCATCATCTACATCGCCTCGGTGATGGCCATCCTCGGCGTCGAGGTGAACGTCGTCCTGGCCCGCAAGCTGTGGCCGCGGGCGCTGCTGACCCCGTTCACCGACTCCGTCGACCTGACCGAGGCCGACCGCCGCGCCTACGCGATGTACGCGCAGATGCAGCGGCACAAGGGGTTCGAGACCGTCGTCGTCCGCTTCGACGGCCGCGACGGCGACACCCACGAGATCGTGCTGGAGCCCGAGAAGAAGGGTCCCGACCTGCGTGGCTCGGTGGACGCCGAGGTCGACCCCGACCCGCCGCCGACGGCGACCCTGGCCAAGCACCCCGGCGAGGGCGACCGGAGCGGTGGCTGAGCCACCACCCACCACGGCCCGTCGCGTCGCCGTCGGGGTTCCCCCGCGCCGGGGTCGTGACGCATGATGACCGCATGAGCGCCTCGGCCCCGCCCCTGACCGCACGCCGGGCCACGTGGTCGGTGCTGCGGAGCCCCTCCGCGATCGGGTGCTCGCTCGCGCTGGTGGCCCTGACGCTGGTCTGGGCCGTGCCCGACTGGCGCGACGGCGACCGGACCGCCTCGGTGACCGCGATCGTGACGACGCTCGCCATCGCCGCCACCCTGGTGCACGGCATGGTCCGGCGCGAGCGAGGGTTCGCGACCAGCTCCCACCGGCTCGCCCCGCTCGTCATCGGCCTCGGCATGGTCGCCTGCTACCTCGTCGTCAACGCCGTCGACCCGATCCTCGGCGCCGGGGACATCCTGGTCAGCGCGGTCGGGATCGCGGTCATCCTCACCGCGTTCAGCGAGGGTGAGCGCTGGTACCGCGCCCGCCAGGACCAGGCCACCCGCGGCTGAGCGCCGCGGAGCCGCGGCGGGTCACGACACCCAGGCCCGCACCCGGTCGCCGAGCCCGCGCATCCGCGCGAGCGTCGCGGTGACGTCGCCGTCGTTGGCGAGGACGGCGTAGGCCACCGTCCGCCCCGGCCCGGTCACGAGGCCGACGTCGCACCGGACGCCGTCGTCGGTGCCGGTCTTGCTGACGACCCGGACCGGGCCGTCGGGGACGACGAGCGGGTCGAGGCCGAGGGCGCCGGCGACCATCGAGTGGTCGGCGCCGCCGGCGAGCCAGCCGAGCACCCGCGCCGAGACCGCCGGCGAGACCCAGGTGCCCCGGTGCAGGCGGGTCAGCACCGAGACCCACTCGGACGCCGTGCCGGTGCTGAGCGTGGGCGGGTCGGCGGGGCCGCGGTCGTCGCGGACGACGTCCCACAGCTGGGTCGCGCCGAGCCCCTCGCGCGGCCCCACGGCCTGCACGACGCCGAGGCCGAGGCGCTCGACCAGCACGTTGGTGGCCCAGTTGTCGCTGACCGTGCCGACCAGCGTGGCGACGTCGCCGACCGGGAGGGCGGCGACGTCGAGCCGGTGCCACAGGCCGGAGTCGGCGACGCGGGGCGTCACCGAGCGGTCGAGCACCTCGGACGCCGTCACGGTGCCGGCCTCGAGGGCCTCGGCGAGGGCCGAGAGCAGCAGCACCTTGGCGACGCTGGCGGTGCGCAGCACGGCGTCCGGGGTCTCCGCGGCCAGCACCTCGTCGGTGCCGGCGTCGACGACCAGGACCGACCAGGTCATCGCCGGGGCGGCCGCGGGAAGAACATCGGCACGCGCTCGGCGTACTCGGGGAAGCCGGGCCGCTGCATCATCGTCTTCTCGAGCAGCTTGGCGCCGGTGACGTTGCGGATGAACAGCGTCATCGCGACCGGGCACAGCACGGTGGCGAGGCCGGCCACCCACCCGGACCCGAGGCCGGCGACCAGCCAGAGCCCCCACCAGACGGTCGCGTCGCCGAAGTAGTTGGGGTGGCGGGTCCAGGCCCACAGCCCGGTCTCCATCACCTGCGGCCGCTGGTCGCGCGGCGTCGCCTTGTAGGCGGCGAGCTGGCGGTCGCCGACGACCTCGAAGAAGAGGCCGACGCCGTAGACCAGGACGCCGGCGACCACGGCCGGCCACCACGGGGCGGCGAGCACGGCCGCGACCGCGACCGGGGCGGCGACGAACCACTGCGCCGTCCCCTGGGTGACCAGCACCCGGCGCACGACGGTGCCCATGCCGACCTCGGACACCGACCCGCCGAGCATCTCGGCGTAGCGCGGGTCCTCCTTGCCCTGGTGCTCACCGACCGCGCGGCCCCGGACGTGCCAGGCCAGCCGGCCGCCCCACACCGCGACCATCGCGACCAGCAGCCACCGGCGCCAGGCCTCGCCCTCGTCGATGACGGTCCCGAGGACGGCGGTCGCGAGGGCGACCAGCACGAACCCGGCCCCCCACGCGATGTCGACGACGGCGGCCTTGTCGAGCTGCCGGATGCGGATCGCGGTCACGGTCATGCCGAGGACGACCGCCGCGAGGGCGACCGCCAGGGCCAGGACGCTATGCATGGGCGTTCACGACTCGATCCTCGGGCATGGCTCGGCTGGGTGGCAGCCCGGTGGCGATCCGGGGGCGGTCGTTCCGGCCGGCCGGGAGGTGGTCCTGGGCCTGCAATTGCCGCGGATCGGCCAGTTCTCGCGACGAGACGTGGCCGATCCGCGGCAATTGCACGGGCGGGGCCACGCGAGGCGACCCGCTCACCAGGTGCGGACGAGGGGCAGGGTGTGCGGGCCGCCGGGGCGGACCATGAGGATCTGGTCGACGCCCATCCGGCCGTCACGGAAGGCCATCGAGCCGCCGACGAGGTAGAGACGCCACACCCGGACGACCTCCTCGCCCACCAGCTCGGTGAGCCGGTCGGCGTTGGCCTCGAAGCGTTCGAGCCAGCCGGCGACGGTGAGCACGTAGTGCTCGCGCAGCGCGTGGACGTCGCGGACCTCGAGGCCACCGGCCTCCAGCATCGCGACGGTCTCGCCGACCGGGCGCATGTACATGTCGGGGGCGATGAAGGACTCGATGAACGGACCGCCGCCGGGCCACCTCCCGCTGCGCGACATCTGCTGCACCAGCACCCGGCCGCCCGGCCGCACCGAGCGGTGCAGCACCGCGGCGTAGGTCGGGTAGTTCCGCTGCCCGACGTGCTCGCCCATCTCGATCGAGGAGACGGCGTCGAAGTGGTCGCGCTCGGGCACCTCGCGGTAGTCCTGGAGCCGGATCTCGACCCGGTCCTCCAGGCCGCGCTCGCGGATCCGCTCGTCGATGAACCGCTTCTGCTCGGCGGCGATGGTGACGCCGACGACGCGCGCGCCGAAGTGCTCGGCGGCGTGCAGCGACATCGAGCCCCACCCGCAGCCGACGTCGAGGAGCGTGGAGCCCTCGGTGAGCCCGAGCTTGGTGCAGACCAGCGACAGCTTGGCGGCCTGCGCCTCCTCGAGCGGCTGCTCGGGCGAGGAGTGGTAGCCCGAGGAGTAGGCCATGTTCGGCTCGAGGATCAGGGAGTAGAACTCGTTGGAGAGGTCGTAGTGGTGGCTGATGGCGCGCCGGTCGCGCAGGGCGCTGTGCAGCCGGCCCTTGATGTCGGCCTGCGACGCGGGCGCGGCCGGCGGGCGGCCGAGCGCCTTGAGGTCGAGCGCGGTGCGCACGGCCCGGACGACCGCGGCGGGCCGCAGGCCCGGGCGCGCGCCGGAGAGCCCCCGCTCCCGCGCCACCGCGAAGGCGAAGGTGAGGGCCGTGTCGAGGTCCCAGCCGTCCTGCTCGGGGACGTCGAGCTCGCCGGTCACGTAGGCCTGCGCGGCGCCGAGCTCGCCCGGGTGCCACAGGAGCCGGCGCACGGCGTCCACCGAGTGCAGCACGACGATCGGGCCGTCGGGCGAGCCGGCCTCCGAGCCGTCCCAGGCGCGCAGCCGCACCGGCAGCTCGCCGCCCACGAACGGGGCGACGGCCTCCGCGATCCGCTGGGCCACACCCGGCGTCCCGAGGTGACCGGGACCGGTCTCCTCGACCAGCGTGCGGTCGGCGGTCATGCGTCGTCCCGGGTGAAGGTGAGCTGGTTGACGTCGATGTAGCCGGAGGCGAAGCCGGCGCGGCTGTACTCGAGGTAGAAGTGCCACATCCGCAGGAAGGTCTCGTCGAAGCCGAGGTCGAGCACCTGCCGCTGCGCGGCGAGGAACGCCTGGTCCCACAGCCGCAGGGTCTGGGCGTAGTGCTGACCCATCGAGAACGGCTCGGCCATCCGCAGCGTGCTGTGCTCGCGCGTGATCTCGTCGAGCACGCGCACCGACGGCAGGAAGCCGCCCGGGAAGATGTACTTGTGGATCCAGGTGTAGGTGTTGCGGGTCGCCAGCATCCGGTCGTGCGGCATCGTGATCGCCTGGATCGCCACCCGGCCACCGGGCGCGAGCACCCGGTCGATGGTCTGGAAGTAGGTCGGCCAGTACTGCCAGCCCACGGCCTCGATCATCTCGACCGAGACGACGGCGTCGTAGGAGCCGACGACGTCGCGGTAGTCGCAGAGCTCGATGCTCACCTGGTCGGCGCTGAAGCCGTGCTCGCGGGCGGCGGCGGCCACCCGCTCCCGGCCCAGCGACTGCTGCTCGGTGGAGAGGGTGATCGAGGTGACCGTGGCGCCGCGCCGGGCGGCGCGGATGCACAGCTCGCCCCAGCCCGACCCGATCTCGAGGAGCCGGGTGCCCTCGCCGACGCCGGCCTGGTCGAGGAGCCGCTCGATCTTGCGGCCCTGGGCCGCCTCCAGGTCGGCGGCCGCCGCGGTGGCGGGGTCGCCGGCGTACAGGGCGCTGGAGTAGCTCAGCGTCGGGTCGAGGAACAGCTCGAACAGGTCGTTGGACAGGTCGTAGTGGTGCGCGATGTTGTTGCGCGAGTTCTTGGTGCTGCTCCGCTGGCGCCGCGGCGGTCGCTTCACCACGACCGAGCGGAGCCGCTGCAGGCTCTCGGGCACCAGGTGCTGCATCTCGGCGGCGAGGACGCGCAGGAAGCCGCCGAGGTCCTCGGCGTCCCAGGCACCGGTCAGGTAGGCCTCGCCGAACCCGATCAGCTGGTGCCGGCCGATCCGGGCGTAGAACTCCTCGGGCCGGGTGATGACCATGGTCGGACCGCCACGGCCGAACGAGGCGTCGCCCTCGACGACGGTGACGTCGAGGCGGCCGATGGCGGCGTGGAAGAGCCGGCGGGCGATCCTGGCGGAGACTGCTGCGCGGGGGCCGGACGGGACGACGTCGAGTCCGGGCCAGTGGTTGGCGGCGACGCGCTCGGGAGCAACGGTCACGACACACCTTCTTGGGAGTGGGCCGGGCGCGGGCGCACCGGCAGGCGACGCAGCCACAGCACGATGCCGTGGGCGCGGATGAGCAACGAGCCCCGCAACGCTGCGGGGGCCGCACGGAGCGGGCTGGTGCTGGACCGGGTTCCGGTCATCGAGGCGCTGAAGCGGGGCGCGTCCTCGGTGTGCAGCTCGACGACGACGTGCAGCCGGTCGGCGGGCGGCGGCACGGTGAGGTGGTAGGTGCCGTCGGCGCCGTGGAACGGCGAGACGTACATGGCCTTGGGCGTGGTGGCCCGGCCCCTCCCGTCGGCGTGCACGAGGTAGGCGTGGCGGTCGCCGTAGGTGTTGTGCACCTCGACCACGGTGGCGACCAGGTCGCCGCCCTCGTCGTGGCACCAGTAGACGCTGATCGGGTTGAAGCAGTAGCCGAACGCGCGCGGGTGCGCGGCCAGGAACACCTTGCCGGCGCCGACCTCGACGTCGTGCCGGCGCAGGAAGGCCACGACGTTGTCGCGGATCGAGGCGTCCGGGACGCCGAGGTGGTCGCGCGCCTCGAAGCGGGCCAGGACGCCGTGGTCGGGCAGGTCGTCGAGGTCGACGACCCACGTGTGCGAGCGGTGGGTGAAGCGGCGCCGGAACGGCGCGCGCCGGCTGTGGCTGATGGTGGTGTCGTAGACGCCGGTCTCGATGGCGGGCCCGCCGGCGGCCACGGCCTCGGGCCAGGCGAGGCCGAGCCGCTCGGTCGCGGCGAGGCCGGAGCGCGCGCCGTCCTCGTGGAAGCCCCAGCCGTGGTAGGCGCCGGCGAAGACCAGCCGGGCGGTGTCGATCCCGGGGAGCCTGGCCTGGGCGGCGACCGAGGTCGGGTTGTAGAGCGGGTGCTCGTACTCGCGCCGGGCGATCACGGTGGCAGGGTCGACGAGGTCCTCGCCGCCGAGCGTCACGAGGTAGCGGACGTCGGTGTCGAGGCGCTGGAGGCGGGTGAGGTCGTAGGTGACGGTGATGCCCTCCTCGCGCGTGCGGCGCCGGAAGTTCCAGCTGGCCCGCGCGTCGTCGGCGTCGGGCAGCAGCGAGGCGTCGGTGTGCAGCAGCGCGGTGTTGGGGGAGTACGGCATCGCCGAGAGCAGCTCGCGCTGCAGCGGCGTCGGCTCGGCGAGCATCGAGAGGGCCTGGCCGGGGTGGGCCGCGACCACGACGGCGTCGTAGGTGGTGGTGACGCCGCTGCCGTCGGTGACCTCGACGCCGTCGGCGGTCTCGAGCACCGACGTCACCTTGGTGCCGGTGCGGACCTCCTGCAGCGCGGCCGCGAGCCGGTCGACGTAGGAGCGCGAGCCGCCGGTGACGGTGCGCCACTGCGGCGAGCCGAAGACGCCGAGCATGCCGTGGTGCTCGAGGAACCGGAACAGGTAGCGGGCCGGGTAGTCGAGCGACACCGCGGGGTCGCACGACCACACGCACGCCACGAGGGGCTCCATGAAGTGCCGGACGAAGTAGGCCGAGAAGCGACCGTCGTCGAGGAACTCGCGCAGCGTCCGGGTGTCGGACTCGTGCGCGAGCAGCGCGCGGGCGCGCCGGTGGAAGAGCGGGATCTCGGCGAGCATCGCGAGGTAGCGGGGCTTGCGGAGGTTGGCCGAGGTGGGGAACAGCCCACGGCGGCCGAGCGCGCCGGCCCACTCGAGCCGGCTGTCGTCGTCCTTGATCGACATCGACATCTCCGAGGCCTGCGTGGCCACGCCCAGCTCGGCGAGGAGCCTGAGCAGCACCGGGTAGGTGCGCGGGTTGTGCACGATGAAGCCGGTGTCGATCCGCAGCTCGTGCTGCCCGCCGCCCCGGTCCTCGTGGACCACGTGGGTGTCGGCGTGACCCCCGAGGCGGTCGTCGGCCTCGTAGAGGGTCACGTGGGCCGTGCGGGAGGCGACGTAGGCCGCGGTGAGGCCCGCGACGCCCGACCCGACGACGGCGATCCGGCGGGTCATCAGGCGTTCTCGAACGGGACCACCGCGACGACCTGACCGCTGGGCTCGCTCGGGTCGGTGCCGGCCTCCTCGACGGTGATGCCGAAGCCGGAGGCGCTGGCGGGGTCGCCCTCGAGGATGACCGCGCCGGTCCCGCCGGCCATGTGACCGGCCGCGACCATGGTGTCGTCGTGCTGGAGCCACAGCGCGTAGTCGTGGCCGGACGGCGCGGCGGGCATGTCGGTGGCCTGCATGACCGCACGGTTGAGCGACTTCGAGCGGACGACGGTCGCGGACCCGCCCCCCTCGATCGGGACGACGACCTCCTCGGCGTCCTTGGCCTGGATGATCTGCTCGCTCGCGCTGAGCTCCGTGCCCTGCGACGTGTCGTCGGACCAGGGGTGCCAGATGGTCGTCCCGACGGCGCCGAAGGCGATCAGTGCAGCAGCCGCTGCGACCAGAGCCGGAAATCGACGTCGCGTCGCCCGACCTCGTTCGGCCGCGTTCGCGACCAGCGGCGGCAGCGGGCGCACGGTCTGGATGTCGGCGAGGACGGAGTCGCGCAGCGAGGCCGGAGGCTCGACGGCGACGGTCTCGGTGAGCAGTGCCGCAGCCTCGCGCAGCGAGTCGACCTCGGCCCGGCAGGACTCGCAGTCCGACAGGTGCCGCTCGAAGCTGGCCCGCTCGAGGTCGTCGACGGCGCCCACGGCGTACGCGCCGGAGAGCGCGTGGATGTCGACGCTCATGAGCCCACCCCCATCTTGTCGCGCAGGCGGATGAGGCCGTCGCGGATCCGTGTCTTCGCCGTCCCGACCGGGAGGTCGAGCATGCCGGCGACTTCTGTGTGCGTGTAGCCCCCGAAGTACGCGAGCTCGATGGCCTCGCGCTGGACCTCGGTGAGCCCGGTCAGTGCGTCGCGGACCCGTCGCGCCTCCATGGAGGCCTGGGCCGCGTCGGCGGTCGTGTCGTGGTCGATCGCCTGGTTGTGCTGGTTGTACGAGGTGTCGCGCCGCGAGGAGGCCTCGGCCGAGCGGACCCGGTCGACCGCCTTGCGGTGGCAGATGGTCATCAGCCAGGAGAGGGCACTCCCGCGATCAGGGTCGAACCGGGACGAGGTCCGCCAGACCTCGAGGAACGCCTCCTGGGCGACCTCCTCGGCCTGGGCGGGGTCTCGCACCACGCGCACCGCCAGCCCGTAGACCCGCGCGGACGTCGCGTCGTAGAGCTGCGCGAAGGCCTGCTGGTCGCCCTTGGCCGAGCGTCGGAGCAGGTCGCTGAGGACGTCACCTGGGGCCGGGCCGCCGGACGGCACCCCGCGGAGCGGGGTGCCGTCGGAGGCTGGCGTGAGCCGGTTCATGGAGCTGATCTTGCCCTGTCAGTCGAGAGGTGAGCTGATCAGGAGGTCGGCATGGCGTTGGTCAGCACCGAGTCGATCACGTAGACCGTGGCGTTGGCCGTCGGGATGCCGCCGCAGAGGACCTTGGCCTCGACCTTGCCGTCGGAGACGGTCATGCCGGACTCGGGGTCACCGGAGACCGTCAGGTTGTCGCCGATCAGGGTGGGCTGCTCGCCCACGATGCCGGCCGGGTCGAGGTTCTCGCCGAGCACGTGGTGCGACAGGATCGTCGCGAGGTCGCTCTGCGCACCGTCGGCCTTGGCGCCGTCGAGCAGGCTCTGCAGCGTCGCCGGGTCGACCGCGGCGAAGGCGTCGTCGGTCGGGGCGAACACGGTCAGGGCCGGGGCGTCGTTCAGGGTGCCGGCGAGACCGTCGACGGCGCCGACGGCGGCGACGAGGGTCTTGAGCAGCGGGTTGGTGCCGGCGGCGGTGGCCACCGGGTCGACGACCATGCCGGTCAGCGAGCCGGGCTCACCGTCGGCGGGCAGCGAGCTGCAGGCCGGGCCGAAGACGGCGTCGAACTCGCCGCTCTCCTCGGTGCCGGTGTCCTCGGACGGGGTGTCCTCGGCGGGCGGGGCCTCCGACTCGGTGTCGGCCGGAGCCGAGCTGGTGTCGCCGGCGTTGTCGTCGGAGGAGTCGTCCTCCGAGCCGCAGGCGGCGAGGGAGATCGAGAGGGTGAGCACGGCCGCAGCGGCAGTGCCGCGGCGGAGGGTCTGGAGCTTCATCGGGTGGGACCTTCCGTTGAGTGAATGACGTGAGTGATTCGGTGACGGGCCCCGGGCGGATTGCCCGGATGGGAACTGATTTGCAGGTTTTTCCGCGAGCCGGCGCTAGGAGGCCGCGGTGAAGAAGAACGAGTGGATGCCGCTCGAGCCACCGGGGAACGGCGCGGCCTTGACGTCGGTCTGCAGCTCGCCGTCGCCGTCGACGACGCGCGCGGAGATGGTGTGCTGGCCGCCCTCGACCTCGATCTCGCGGAACCACTGGCGCCAGTAGACGTTGTTCACGTCCGGGCCGAGCTGGGCGTCGGCCCAGTCGCCGCCGTCGACCTTGACCTGCACCTTCATCACGCCGCCGTTGTCCTGGGCCCACGCGACGCCGCCGACGTTGACCTTGCCGGCGTCGACGGTGGTGAGCGCGCGGGGCGTGTCGATGCGCGCCGACGGCTTGATCGGGGCCCGGGTGTCCCAGCTGCGCTCGGTCCAGTACGACTCGGTGTCGGCGTAGGTCGTCATGGTGAGCCGGGTGACCCACTTGGTCGCGCTGATGAAGCCGTAGAGGCCGGGGACGACGACGCGGACGGGGAACCCGTGCTCGCGCGGCAGCGGCTCGCCGTTCATGCCCACGCACAGCAGCGGCTCGCGGCCGTCGCGCAGCAGGTCGATCGGGGTGCCGATCGTCATGCCGTCGAAGTCGGTGGCGATCATCTGGTCCGCGCCGCGGCCGATGCCGGCCTTGTCGAGGATGTCCATCAGCGGGACGCCGAGCCAGCGCGCGCCGCCGACGTACTTGCCGCCGACGCTGTTGGAGACGCAGGTCAGGGTGATGTCGCGCTCGACCATCGGCATGTCGAGGAGCTCCTCGAAGGTGATGGTGAGCTCGTTCTCGACGTCGCCGTCGACGGTGAGGGTCCAGTCGTCGGAGGAGACGACGGGGGTGTCGAGGCGGGTGTCCACGCGGTAGAAGTCGCCGTTGGCGACCTGCAGGGGCGTGATGCCCTTGATCCGCGCCTCGAGTCCCTCGGGCAGCGGCTTCAGGGCGCCGCCCGCGGTGGGCTCGGGGAGCGCGATGTCCTCGGGGCGACCGCGCAGGCCGATGATCCAGCGACCCGCGCCGCCGAGCACGGCGGCGGACGCCGTCAGCACGGCGGCGACGACGAGCACGCCGCGCCGGCTGGGCCGGGTGTCGGCGTCGGCCGGGGCGTCGACGTGGCCCTCGGAGAGCCGGTCGACGGTGGGCTCACCGGTGCGGTCGGCGGCCGCGGCGCGGGCGCCCTCGGCCTTGGCGACCTCGACGCTCGAGCGGGCGCGGGGGTCGAGCGGCAGGCCGAGCGCGGTGCGCTGCAGCCACCACAGGGCGCCGACGCCGGCGAGCGCGGTCAGGATGCTCGGGACGACGTCCAGCGGTTCGACGATCGGGCGGGTCAGCACAGCGCCCGCGGCCACGGCGACCAGGACGACGAGCAGGCCGGCGCCGAGCGCGAAGCTGCGGCGGGCCAGCAGGCCCGCGACCAGGGCGAGCACGAGCACGCCGACGAACACCGAGCCGACGAGCACGATCTTGTCGTAGTTGCGGGCCGCGAAGTCGATCGGGCCGATGCTGAACCCGTCGGACTCGAAGTTCTTGATCGCCCACTCCTTGAGCGAGACCGGCGTCCGGTCGATCACCCCGGAGCCGACGGCCAGCACCGGGGACGAGTCCGGCGTGAGCAGGGACGCCGTGAGGTGGCCCACCCCCATCCCGACCAGGGTCGAGATCAGGCCGAAGAGGGCGTACAGACGACGGGTGGGACGGGAGGTGGCCATGAGCGGTGTTCGTTGCCGACGGGTGTTCCGGATGGGTCGGGCGCCGGGCCGCCCCCGGTGCGGGCGGCGCCGGGTGCGGCAGGATGGCCGCCATGGCCACGACACCCGCCGCGGACGCCGTCCACGAGGAGCTCGTCCACCTGCGCGTGGACGGCCCCGTCGCGACGGTCACCCTCGACTCCCCGCACAACCGCAACGCGCTCTCGCGCCGGCTGGTGACCGAGCTGGCCGACCGGCTCGCGCGGGCCGAGGCCGACGAGGACGTCCGTGTCGTCCGGCTGGTCTCGAGCGGGCGGGTCTTCTGCTCCGGCGCCGACCTCGCGGAGGCCGCCGCCGAGGGGATGTCGGCCGGCACCCGCGCGATCGTCGACCTGCAGCGCTTCGTCGTGGGCATGTCGAAGCCGGTCGTCACGGTGGTCCGGGGGGCCGCCCGCGCCGGGGGCATCGGCCTGGTCGCCGCCTCCGACGTGGTCGTGGCCGCCGAGGACGCCACCTTCGCGCTCACCGAGGTCAAGCTCGGTCTGGCGCCGGCGATCATCTCCCTCACCGTCCTGCCCCGCCTGACGTCGCGCGCCGCGGCCTACGCCGCCCTGAGCGGCGCCGTCTTCACCGGCGCCGAGGCGGTCCCGATGGGCCTGGTGACCCGCGCCGTCCCCGCCGAGGACCTCGACGCCGCGGTCGAGGCGGTGTGCGCCGAGCTCGCCACCGGCTCGCCCCAGGGGCTGCGCGAGACCAAGGCGCTGCTCGCCCGCGACCTGCTCGCCCGGATCGAGGCGGACGCCGACGAGATGGCCGAGCTGTCGGCCCGGCTCTTCGGCTCCGACGCCGCCCGCGAGGCGATGCAGGCGTTCCTGTCGCGCCCTCGGTCCTGACCACCCGGGCCGCTCGGTCCGCCTGCGGGGTGAACCGGTCACCACGGTCGCCGAATCGTTTGTAGACTGGCCGACTTGCCGGATTCGGGGCAGTGGAGGGCAGTCGGTGACAGAAGAGCTCGTCGAGCAGGAGATCGCGCGCGAACAACGGTTCGTGGACCGCGTTCACCGCCAGCTCGAGGATGCGGGCAGGGCTGCGCAGCAGCTGGCCCGCGAAGGACACGAACGCGGGCGCCTCGGCCACGAGGGCGGTCTCGTCGAGCGCGACGCGATGGTCTTCCAGGCCGCCAAGCGGATCGCCCAGCTCGACGCCGCGCACGAGGGCCTGGTCTTCGGGCGCCTCGACCTGCGCCCCGAGCGCGACCCCGAGCCCCGGTACGTCGGCCGGATCGGCCTGCGCGACGAGAACCGCGACTCCCTGCTCATCGACTGGCGCGCGCCCGCGGCCGCGGTGTTCTACCAGGCCACCGCGGCCACCCCGCAGGACGTCGTCCGCCGCCGGGTGCTGCGCTCGGCCGGCACGACGGTGACCAGCGTCGAGGACGAGCTCCTCGACGCCGAGGGCAACACCGAGGACCTGCCGATCCTCGGTGAGGGCGCGCTGATGGCCCAGCTGTCGCGGGCCCGCGACCGCACCATGCACTCCATCGTCGCCACGATCCAGGCCGAGCAGGACAAGGCGATCCGGGCGCCCAGCCGCGGGGTCACCACCATCTCCGGCGGCCCGGGCGTCGGCAAGACCGTCGTCGCGCTGCACCGCGCGGCGTACCTGCTCTACACCGACCGGCGCCGCTACGAGTCCGGCGGCGTCCTCGTCGTCGGCCCCAGCGGGGTGTTCATGCGCTACATCGAGCGGGTGCTGCCCTCGCTCGGCGAGACCGCGGTGGCCCTGCGCTCCCTCGGTGAGGTCGTCGACGGCGTCCGCGCCACCCGGCACGACGAGCCGGCGGTGGCCGACATCAAGGGCGCGGTCCGGATGGCGGAGCTGATGCGCCGCGCGGCGCGTCAGCAGGCGCCCGGCAGCCCGACGTCGTACCGGGTGTTCTGGTACGACACCACGATCGTGCTGGACCGCGGCCTGCTCGGGCGGCTGCGCCGCCAGATCATGTCGCAGGGGCGCCGCAACCGGCAGCTGCCGCGCGTCACGCCGACGCTGCTCGACGCGATGTGGCGCCAGGTGCGCAGCGAGCGCGGCCGCGACCAGGGCCGGGAGTCCTTCGACGACGACATGCTCGGCAACGACGACTTCCTCGACTTCGTGCTGGCCTGGTGGCCGCCGGTCACCGCGCCGGAGGTGCTCGGCTGGCTGCGCGACCCCGACCTGCTCGCCCGCGTCGGCGAGGGCGTCGTGACGCCCGAGGAGCAGCGGCTGCTGCTCAAGTCGTGGGCCGGCCTCGGCGACGCGCCGACCGGCGGCGGCCTCTCGGTCGCCGACGTCGCCCTGCTCGACGAGCTGCGCTACGCCCTGGGCGACGTCCCGGCCCGCACCGACGACGAGCGCGACGACCCGATCTCGCTGATCGAGGGCGGCGTCGACATCCAGGAGCTGATGACGGCCTCCGACCGCGAGTACGCGCCGTCCGGGCGCGCGTGGTCGGCGCCGACGCACTCCATCGACGACGACCCGTTCGCCCACGTCCTCATCGACGAGGCGCAGGACCTGACGCCGATGCAGTGGCGGATGGTCGGCCGGCGCGGGCGCACGGCGTCCTGGACGATCGTCGGCGACCCCGCCCAGTCGTCGTGGCCGGTCCCGGCCGAGTCGGCCGAGGCACGCGCCGAGGCGCTCGCCGGCAAGGAGATCCACGAGTTCCACCTCTCGACCAACTACCGCAACTCGGCCGAGATCTACGCCTTCGCCGCGGCCTACGCCGAGCGGGTCGGCCTCGACGTCGACCTGCCCACCGCGGTCCGCTCCACCGGCGTCGAGCCGAGGCGGGTCGGCCCGGCCGGCAGCGCCGCCGAGCTGGAGGCCTCGGTGCGCGAGGCCGTGGTCGAGGTGGCCGGCCAGGTCGGCGGCACGGTCGGCGTCGTGGTCCCGGTGGCGCGGCGGTCCGAGGTCAACGCGTGGCTGGCCTCGTGGCCCGAGCTGGCCGACGACGCCCGCGGCGCCCGCGCGGCGGTCGACTCGTCGGTCACGCCGTCGGGCGAGGACCGCGTCGTCGTCCTCACCGGCCTCGACACCAAGGGGCTGGAGTTCGACGCGATCGTCGTCGTCCGGCCGCAGGAGATCGAGGAGGAGTCGCTCACGGGCCGCTCGACCCTGTACGTCGTCCTCACCCGCGCGACCCAGCTGCTCACGACCGTCAGCTGAGGGTGCTGCGTGTCCCCGGAGGTCCCCCGACCCCGGGGACACGCAGGTGCGGCGCTGCCCGGCTCAGCCGGCCAGCCGCCGCGGCTCGGTGGCGCCCGGCGCGTGCGCGTCGAGGATGCGGAGCATCCCGGCGTGGGTGCGCCGCAGCCGCTGGTGCCCGTCCGGCCCGCCCTGCACGACACACATCCGCTCCCACCGCTCGCGCAGCGCCTCGAGGAGTCCCTCGCGGTCGCCGAAGTGCATCGCCCAGCTCGCCTTCCAGGGCAGGCGGCCGGTCATGTCGACGACGGCGACGGCCTCCACCTCGCGGATGATGCGGGTGCGCTCGTGGGTCTCGTGGTGTGCCATGGGCGGTCCTCACGGTCGGGGCGACGTCCCTCGTCGCCTGTCCGAGGGGAGGAGCGGTCGGCGGTGCCCGTGATACACCGGGGCAGAAAGTCGTCCAGCACGTATCAGGACGGTGGCCCGCTGCTCCTGACTGCGAGACGATGCCGCTGGGTGCCCTGATGACGCCGAGCGGAGGAGGTCGATGCGCGTGGACGCGTCCTACCCCCTGACCGACCTCGTCTCGGCAGCCCAGGACGGTGAGCAGGATGCGTGGAACGCGATCGTCGACCGGTTCCTCCCCCTCGTGGGGGCGATCGCCCGACAGCACCGGCTCTCCGAGGCCGACGGCGACGACGTCGGCCAGACGGTGTGGCTGCGCCTGGTCGAGCACCTGCACGAGCTGCGCGAGCCGGCCGCCCTCCCGGGCTGGATCCGGACGACGGCCCGCCACGAGTGCCTGCGGGTGCTGGCCGCCCGGGGCCGCACCCGTGTCGCGGACCCCCAGGAGGACCACACCCTCGACGTCGCCACCGACGACGTCGCCGGCGACGACCTGCTCGCCCTCGAGCGCCGCCAGGCGCTCCGCGAGGGCCTGGCCGAGCTCCCGGCGGCCCGGCGGGAGCTGCTGCTCCTGCTGCTCACCGACCCGCCCCTCGCCTACGCCGAGATCAGCGCCCGGCTCGGCATCCCGGTCGGGAGCATCGGCCCGACCCGGGCCCGCGCCCTCGACCAGCTGCGGGCGACCCGCGCGCTGCGCGACCTGGGAGGAGTCCCGACATGAGTCCCGATGACCGCACCCCCGGCCCCGACGGGCTCGACGGGCCCGACGGCCTCGCCGACGACGCGCTGCTCGCCGAGCTCGGGCGCGCCGTCGCCGAGGAGGCCGCCGTGACCGACGGGCGCCGCGAGGCGGCCCGCGCCGCCTTCACCTGGCGCACCGTCGACGCCGAGCTGGCCGACCTGCTCCACGACTCCGCCCTCGAGGCCGGCGCCGTCCGCTCGGCCGGCGTCCTGGACGCCGTCCGCACGCTCTCCTACGGCAACGGCGACGTCGTCCTCGAGCTCGAGGTCGACGGCGACACCGTGCTGGGCCAGGTCGTGGGTGCGGGCGGCGACGTGGTCGTGGCCACCGTGGTGCTGCTGCGCCGCGCCGACGGCGCCGAGACCGCGGCCGGGGTGGACCCGTCCGGCTTCTTCCGCTTCGACGACGTCGCCGCGGGCCCGGCCCGGTTCGTCGCCGGCACCCTGACCACGCCCTGGGTCGTGCTCTGAGGCCGGCTGACCACGGGCTGACCACGGGCTGAGCACGGGCGGACCACCCCTGCGGGCCACCCCTCTGGGCCCGCGTTGCTGGTACAACGAGCCATGCCCATCGACCCCCTGGAACCGCACCCCCTCGTCCGCCTGCTCGACAAGCCGGCGTCCGACTTCACCGCAGCCGACCTGGTGCGGGCCGTCGAGGAGCTCGACCTGCGGCAGGTGAACCTGCGCTACGTCGGCGGCGACGGCCGGCTCAAGACGATCGCGTTCCCGGTCGAGTCGCGGGAGCGCGTGCTGGAGATCCTGGTGCGCGGGGAGCGCGTGGACGGCTCGAGCGTCTTCGAGGGCACCGCCACCGACGCCAGCGACGTCTACATCGTGCCGCGCCACCGCACGGCGTTCCTGAACCCGTTCGGGGAGCGCACCTCCCTCGACGTCCTCTGCTCCTTCTACGACGAGGACGGCGCCCCGCTGCCCTACGCCGCCGAGCAGATCCTGCGCCGCGCGGCCGAGGTGCTCACGGCCGAGACCGGGTGCGCCCTGGAGGCCTTCGGGGAGCTCGAGTACTACCTCGTGGGCGAGATCGACCCGTTCTTCCCCGTGGAGGAGGAGCGGGGCTACCAGGAGTCGATGCCGTTCTCGAAGGGCCAGGCGGGTGCGCGAGCAGGTCCTGGGCCACCTCGCGGCGATGGGGGTGCGGATGAAGTACGCCCACGGCGAGGTCGGGAACATCCTCGAGGACGAGCGCCAGCTGGTGCAGCACGAGATCGAGTTCTGGCCGGTGCCGGTCGAGCAGGCGGCGGACGCCCTGGTCCTGGCCAAGTGGGTGGTGCGCGAGGTCGCCCACGCCCAGGGTCTGGAGGCCACCTTCGCGCCGTCGGTCAGCGGCGAGGGCGCGGGCAGCGGCCTGCACGTCCACAGCCGGCTGGTCCGCGACGGGGCGAGCGCGATCGTCGACGCCGACGGGATCGACGACACCGGCCGGCGCCTGGTCGCGGGCTACCTGACCGCGGCGCGGGCCCTGACCGCGTTCGGCAACACCCGTGTCGACGTCGTACCTGCGCTTCAGCGACGGCGACGAGTCGCCCGAGGGGATCTGCTGGGGCGAGACCGACCGCACCGGGCTCGTGCGCGTGCCCCTGGCGTGGGTCGGTGACGTGCTGCCCGCGATGGTCGCGCACGCGAACCCCGGCAGCACCGCGACGATCCCGGAGCCGGACGTCCACCCGCAGACGATCGAGCTGCGCCTGGCCGACGGCTCCGCCGACGTCCACCTGCTGCTGGCCGGGATGGCGGTCGCGGCCCGGGCCGGGCTCGCCGACCCCGACAGCCTCGAGGTGGCCGAGCGGCTCAACACCGCCGACCACGACGACTTCGAGCAGCTCCCGACGTCGTGCGCGGAGTCGGCCGACGCGCTCGAGGCCGCCCGGGACCGCTTCGAGGCCGACGGCGTCTTCCCCGCCTCGCTGGTCGACGCCGTCCTCGAGCGGCTGCGCAGCGACGAGGACCGGGCGCTGGTGAAGAAGGTCCGCAAGGACCCGGACGCGCGGGCCGAGCTGGTGCGCCGGCACTGGCACGTCGGCTGAGCCGGCTCAGACGAACGGCGGCCCCAGCGCCACGATGTCGCCGGCGCGCGGGTCGTGCAGGTGCCGCCCGCCGGCGACCAGGTCGGCGTGGGCCCGCCGTGCGTGGACGTCGTGCGCCGCCATGTAGGCCGCGAGGGAGCCCGTGACCACCGGGGTCGCGAACGACGTCCCGCTCCACCGGGCGATGCCGTCGAAGCGGCGGACCTCGCCGCGGTGCGGGGGCTCGTGGCACACGTAGCGGCCGACCGGGTAGGCGTTGACCAGGTCGCGGCCGTGGGCGTAGACGTCGACCCACGGCCCGACGTTGGAGAAGCTGGAGACGACCCCGCCGCTGTCGAGCGACCCCACGCCGACCACCCACGGGTAGGCGGCCGGCCAGAACGGCCGGGTGCTGGTGTCGTTGCCGGCCGCCGCCACGACCAGCGGCGCCTTCTCGCCCTCCTCCAGGTCGAAGGCGCGCGAGAGGGCCTCGAAGGTGAGCAGGCCGAGGTTGCGCCGGGTGTAGGTGCCGGCGGAGATCGAGATCAGCTGCGGGCGCTCGGGGTCGCTCAGCGCCTCGTTGAGCTCGCGGGCGATGTCGGACTCGTAGCACGCACCGCCGTGCGGCATGATCCCCTCCACCTCGATCTCGGTGCCGGGCGCGAGGCAGCGCACGACGCCCGCCACGAACGTCCCGTGCCCGGCGTAGGGGTGGATCGCGGCCGGGTCGACGTGCTCGGCGTCGCCGTGGACGCCCTTGAGCCAGGGCGTGGTGCTGCTCGAGCCGGCCGGCTCCCACCAGCCGGTGTCGACGACGGAGACCTTGACCCCCCGGCCGGCGCCGGCGTCCGGGTTCAGGCCCGGGACGGGGGCGGCCACGCCGCAGGTCTCGGGCTCGTCGGCCGGGCACAGCTTGCCGGAGCCGCCGGGCGTGACGTAGAGGACGTGGTCGGGGCGCACCACGCCCTCGCCCAGCGCCTCGTCGAGCTCGTCGAGCGTCTCGGGCACCCCCTGGGCGTCGAGCCGGGCCGGGAGGGAGAGGCGCCGGACGTTCCCGATCCGCTCGATGGTGCGCACCTCGCCGGCGAACTGCTCGGTCCGCTCCCGGAAGAACGACTCCACGCGGCCGACCTCGTCGGCCAGGGTGAGCACCTGCTCCGGCCGGTAGAGGTAGCTGTCGTCGCGCCCCTTGCCCTCGTGGACGGCGACGCCCCCGGTCTTGTCGAGGGCCTCGGTCAGGATGCGGAGCTGGATCCGCGCGATCTCGGCGTCCTGGTTGCGCACGACGCGCTCGCGCCCCGGCAGCCGCGGCGGCCACCAGGCACCCCGGGGTCGGACGCCCCGCGCGAGGCCCGCGATCCGGGAGAACAGGTGCGGTCTGCGCGGCTCGGCCATGGACGCTCCAGGTGCGAAGGATGACAATGTGCCCGGACCGGCGGCCGACCCGGCGTCGTGCCCCGACGCTAGTAGCCCCGCCGGGGCCGGTAAATGGCCCGGACGAGCGTTGACAGGAGGGCCGAGGTGGGCATGGCCGACGTCGACCTCGTCGATCTCGCGCTCGACGACCCGGACGCCGCCGAACGCGGCGCGCGCGCCGTGCTGGGCTCGTCCCCGTCACCGGAGCGCCGGGTCCGGGCGCTCCAGGCGCTGGGCATCGTGCACCGCGACCGGGGCAGCCCGGACCTCGCCCTCGGCGACCTGCGCGACGCCGTCCTGACCGCGACCGCCCTCGGCGACGCCGCGCTGGTCAGCGACGTCCGCGCGACCTACGGGCTCACGCTCGTCGAGGCCGGCCAGCGCCGGCGGGGGCTGCACGAGCTCGACCGGGCCACCTTCGACGTCGACCACCCCACCGCGCGCACCCGGTTGCGCCGCTCGATGGCGCTGCTGTGGGTCGGGCGCCGCGCGGAGTCGCACGAGGAGATGCTGCGCGCGGCGCGGGCGTTCGCCGAGCAGGGCGACCGGCTCTGGCACGCCCGCACGCTGCACCACCTCGGCCTCGTCGAGCTGGCCCTCGGCGACCTGGACGCGGCGGCGGAGCACACCCGGCAGGCGATCGCCCTCTTCACCCCCGACGACGACCCCCTCGAACCGTTGTGGGCCGAGCAGAACCTCGGCGAGATCGCCGTCGCGAACGGGGACCTGGCCCGGGCGCTCGCGGTCTTCGACGGCGTGGCGGCGGAGTACCTGCGCCTGGGGCGCCCCCGCCCGCACCTGGCCGTCACCCGCTGCCGTGCGCTGCGGGCGGCGGGACTGCCCCGAGAGGCGGTCGAGGTCGCCCGGGAGGCCCTCGCCGGGACGACGGTGCACCCGATGGACCGCGCGGCGCTCGAGCTCGTCGCGGCCTCGGCGCTGGTGCAGGTCGAGGAGCGCCCCGAGGCGGCGGTGCTGGCCCGCGCCGCCCGCGACGGCTACCGGAGGCTGGGCAACACCTGGGCCGAGGCCCAGGCCCGGCTGGTCCTGGTGCGGGCCCGCCGCGGCGAGCGGGGCGTCCGGTGGGACCGGGAGGCGCGCGAGGTCGCGGCGCTGCTGCACGCCGAGCGGATCGACGACGCCCCGCTCGCGCTGACCCTGGCCGCCGAGCGGTCGGCGGCGTCCGAGCGGTCCGCGCTGCTCGCCGCGGCCGCCACCTACCGCTCCGGGCGCCCGGCCCTGGTGCGGGCCAGCGGCTGGTGGGCCACCGCCCTGGCCCGCGACGACGTCGGCGACAGCGGCGGCGTGCTGCGGGCCTGCGGGCGCGGCCTCGACGCGCTCGACGAGCACCGCACCACCCTCGGCAGCACCGAGCTGCGCGCCCTGGCCACCGGCCACGGCCGCGAGCTGGCGGCGCTGGCGCTGCGGCACGCGGCCCTGGCCGGGGGGCCGCGCACGCTGCTGCGGTGGAGCGAGCGGTGGCGGGCGACCGCGCTCGCGCAGCCACCGGTCACCCCCGGCGACGAGCCGGTGCTGGCGTCGTTGGCGGCCCTGCGCGACAACGGACGACGTCTCGCCGAGGCCCGCGCCGGCGGAGAGGCCACCGACCAGCTCGACCAGGAGCGGCGCCGCCTCGAGCGGGCCGTGCGCGCCGAGCACCACCGCCAGTCGGGGCGACAGGCCGGCCCGGCGGCCGTGGCCGAGCACCTCGACGTCGACCACCTCGTCGACGAGGTCGGCGAGGGCTGCCTGGTCGAGCTCGTCGACGTCGACGGCGTCCTGCACGTGCTCGTCGTGCACCGCGGCCGGGTCCGCCGCGCGGTCGCCGGGACGACGGCCGACGCGCTCGCGCTCACCGGCTCGGCGGCGTTCGTGCTCCGGCGCGCGGCGCGCGGGCGGCCGTTCACGCCGGGCGACCTCCGGCGGCGGCTGCAGGACACGCTCCTCGGGCCCGCCGCCCGGCTGCTGCCCGACGGCCCGGTCACCGTCGTCCCGACCAGCCGGCTTCACGGCGTCCCGTGGGCGCTGCTGCCGGCGCTGGCCGCCCGGCCGTTCGCCGTCGTCCCCTCGGCCGCGCAGTGGCTGCGGGCGCGGGCCGTGCCGGTGCCCGCGGCGCGTCCCGGCGACGTCGTCCTGCTGGCCGGGCCGGGCCTCGGCACCGGCGGCGCCGAGGTACCGGTGCTCGGGCGGCGGCGCCCGGACGCCGTCCTGCTCGACGGGGCCGACGCCACCGTCGCCGCGTCGATGGCCGCCCTCGACGGCGTCCGGCTGGCGCACGTCGCGGCGCACGGCCGGTTCCGCGCCGACAGCCCGCTCTTCTCGGCCCTCGAGCTGGCCGACGGCCCGCTCACCGTGCACGACCTCGAGCGGCTGCGGGTCGCCCCGCACCGGGTGGTGCTCTCGGCCTGCGAGTCCGGCGTGCTCGCGCCGGTCGGCGCCGACGAGCTCCTCGGCCTCGCCTCGGCCCTCTTCGCGCTCGGCACCGCCGGCCTGGTGTGCAGCGTCGCCGAGGTCGACGACGCCGCGACCGCCGCGCTGATGGTCGACCTCCACGCCCACCTCGACGCCGGCCTCGACCCCGGCGCCGCGCTGCACGCCGTCCGGGCCGCGGCACCGGGCGACCCGACCGCGACGGCGTTCGTCGCGCTCGGGGTCTGATCCGCGACCGGCCCCGTCCGCGCTCTCTCCTAGAGTTCGGCCATGACCTCTCCCACCTCGTCCCCGGACGTCCGCGCCGCCATCGACGCGCTCGCGGAGCACGAGGCCTGGGCGATCATCCGGCGCTCGACCCGCGCGGGCGACCGCGACACCGTGGGCCTGGTCGGCGGCGCGCGCAGCGAGGTCGCCTCGATCCTCGACGTCCCGCTGGAGGACGGCGTCCCGCAGGAGGGGCACATCGCCGACCGGCTGGTGGCGATCCCGTTCCGCCAGGTCGCCGAGCGCGGCTTCGAGGCGCACGACGACGGCACCCCGCTGGTCGTGGTCGACATCGCGACCGAGCGCGAGTTCTCCGTCGCCGAGGTCATCGACGCCATCGACGACGTGCCGGTCGAGTTCACCGACCGCGGCGGCTTCGAGACCGACGACGAGGAGTACGGCCGGCTGGTCGGCGCGATCATCGCCGACGAGATCGGGCAGGGCGAGGGCGCCAACCTCGTCATCGGCCGGCACTACCGGGCCCAGGTCGCCGACTGGGGCCGCGACAAGGCGCTCGCGGTCTTCCGCCGGCTCCTCGAGCGCGAGCGCGGCGCCTACTGGACCTACGTCTTCTTCACCGGCGACCGCTACCTGATCGGCGCCAGCCCGGAGCGGCACGTCAGCGTGCACGGCGGCGACGTCCGGATGAACCCGATCAGCGGCACCTTCCGCATCCCCTCGGCCGACGGCGGCGACGCCCGCAAGCAGCTCCTCGACTTCCTGCACGACGAGAAGGAGATCTACGAGCTCTTCATGGTCGTCGACGAGGAGCTCAAGATGATGTGCGACATCTGCCACGAGGGCGGCCAGGTGCTGGGGCCGTTCCTCAAGCCGATGAGCCGCCTCGTGCACACCGAGTACCTCCTCGCCGGCCGCACCGACCGCGACCCCCGCGAGGTCCTGCGCGACACCATGTACGCCGCCACCGTCACCGGGTCACCGGTCGAGAACGCCTGCCGGCTGATCAAGCAGTACGAGAGCGTCGGGCGCGGGTACTACGGCGCGGCGCTCGCGATCCTGGGGCGTGACGAGGTCGGCGGCGCGGTCGTCGACAGCCCGATCGTGATCCGCACCGCCGACGTCGACCTCGAGGGCCGGCTCACCGTCACCGCGGGCGCGACGCTGGTGCGCGACTCCGACGCCGCCCACGAGGTGGCCGAGACCCACGCCAAGGCGGGCGGCATCCTGTCGGCGTTCGGGCTGGTGCCGCCGGCACCCGTGCCGAGCACCAACCTCGCCGAGCTCGTCGCCGACGAGGACGTCCTGCTCGCCCTCAACGCCCGCAACCGCCGGCTCAGCGGCTTCTGGCTGCGCGACCAGATGGGCGCGCCGCCCGACCCGCGGCTGGCCGGCCGGCACGTGGTCATCCTCGACGGCGAGGACGACTTCGTGAACATGCTGCGCCACGTGCTCGGCGTCCTCGGCCTCACGTCGTCGGTGGTCCGCCACGCCGACTACGAGGCCGGCTGCCTCGACCGCGCCGACCTGGTGATCATCGGGCCCGGCCCCGGCGACCCGCGTGACGACGACGACCCGAAGATGGTCAGGCTGCGCCACGCCGTCGCCTGGCTGCTGGCCAAGCGGACGCCGTTCCTCGCCGTGTGCCTGGGTCACCAGGCGCTCTGCCACGAGCTCGGCATCCCGCTGGCCTACAAGGACATCGTCTTCCAGGGCACGCAGTCGGCGATCGACCTCGACGGCCGCACCGAGCGGGTGGGCTTCTACAACACCTTCGTCGGCCGGGTCGGGCCCGGCGACACCCTGCCCGACGGCGTCCGCGTCGACGTCGACCCCGAGACCGGCGACGTCCACCACCTGGCCGGACCGCACTACCGCGGCATCCAGTTCCATGCCGAGTCGATCCTCACCGAGCACGGCTACGACCTCCTCCACGAGATCGTCGGCTCCCTGCTCTGAACCGCCGACCCGTCAGTGATCACTGACGGGTCGGCGGGGTGCTCAGGAGGCGTCGGGGCCGCTCGCGCCGTTCCCGCCGCTGCCACCGTTGCCACCGATGGCGCCGGCGGCGCCGCTGACCGACTTCTTGATCAGGGCCTCGAGGTCGAGACCGGTCGTGGTCTTGAGCATCGACAGGGTCTGGACGACGTTGTCGGTGACCTGCTTGGGCATGGCGCCGGCGCCGTCGGTGGAGACGACGGTGAGCTGGTCGATGGCCGCGATCGGGGCGGCGACCTCGCGGGCGATCTGCGGGAGCACCTCGATCAGCATCTGCAGCACCGCGGCGTCGTTGTAGTGCGCGAACGCCTCGGCCCGCTTGTCCATCGCCTCGGCCTCGGCGGCCCCGATGGCCAGGGTCGCGGCCGCGGTGGCCTCGCCCTCGGCGCGGGTGGCGTCGGCCTCGGCGACGCGGCGGGCCTTCTCGGCCTCACCGCGCCGGGCACCCTCGATGGCCTCGGCCTCGGCGAGCGCCGTGCGTCGCGACTTCTCGGCCTCACCCGACAGCCGGGCCTCCTCGGCCTTGGCCTGGGCCGAGGCGATGGTGGCGGCCTTGCGGGCCTCCGCGCCGGCGATCTCGGCGTTGCGGTTGGCCTCGGCCTCCTGCTCGAGCTTGTAGCGCGCCGCGTCGGCGGGCTTGCGCACCTGGGTCTCGAGCTGGCGCTCGGTCAGCGAGGCCTGCCGCACCGCGACCTTCTCCTGCTCGGTGAGGATCGCCTGGTCGCGGTCGGCCTGCGCGAGCGGTCCGGACGCCGCGGCCTGGGCCGAGGCGGCGTCGGTCTCGGCCTTGATCTCGGCCTGCTTGAGGGCCAGGGTCCGCTGGGCGACCGCGATCTCCTGCTCGGCGGCGATCTGGGCCTGCTCGGCGGCCTGGCGGGCGTTGGCCTCCGCGATCCGGGCGGTCTGGCTGACCCGCGCGGCCTCCGGGCGCCCGAGGTCGGCGAGGTAGCTGCCGTCGTCGGTGACGTCCTGGATCTGGAAGGTGTCCAGGATCAGGCCCTGGCCGGTGAGGGAGTTCTCGGACTCGTCGGCCACCCGCTGGGCGAACGCGGCGCGGTCGCGGATGATCTGCTCGACGGTGAGCCCGCCGACGATCGAGCGGAGCGCACCGGCCAGCACCTCCTGGGTGAAGGCCTCGACGTCCTGCTGCTGGCTCAGGAAGCGCTGGGCGGCGAGCCGGATCTGGTCGGCGTTGCCGCCGACCTTGACGATCGCGACGCCCTCGACGTTCAGCTTGATGCCCTGGCCGGACACGGCGCCGCGGATCTGCACCGAGATCCGGCGGCTGGAGAGGTCGAGGGTGGCCTGCTTCTGCACGAACGGGATGACGAACACGCCGCCGCCGAGCACGACCTTCTGACCCGAGAGGTCGGTGCTGAGCTGGCCGGTCTCCGGGTTGAGCACGGCCTTGCCCTTGCGGCCGGTGATGATGAACGCCTGGTTGGGGCCGGCCACCTTGTAGCGGCTGGTGACCAGCAGGACGACCAGCAGGAGCAGCACGACGAGGCCGATGATGGCGCCGAGGGCGGAGTCGAACACGGGGATCTCTCTTCTGTCGGGGTCTGGGCCGGGGGTGCCCGGCAGCGCCGGCGATCGGCGTCGGTGGAGCGGCGTCGGTGGTCGGTGGCGCGGTGGTGCGGGGGGGGGTACGGGTCAGGCGTCGGTGCTGGGCAGCGCGTTCCACACCGGGGCGACCGTGACGGCCGTCGGTGACAGCACGCCGGTCACGTGCACCCGGGTGCCGGCGTCGAGGACGACGTCGGCGCGGGCGTTGAGGCTGAGGGTGTGGCCGCCGAGGTAGACCCGGACGTTGCCGAGGCCGTCGGCCGGGATGCCGGAGACGACCAGCCCCTCGTGGCCCACGACGTCGTCGGTGGCCGGGGTGTGGTCGGTGGCGCCGCCCCTGACGAGCCGGGTGAGCGCGGCGCCGAGGGCGCCGAAGAAGATGCCGCAGCCGATCCCGACGCCGAGAGCGACCACGCCGGGGGCGCCGGCCTGCTCGGCGGCCAGGCCGCCGAAGCCGAGCGCGGCGACGAACGACCCGACGACCTCGGTGGAGAACCAGTCTCCGGAGAGCCCGTCGAGCACCCCGTCGAGGAGGTCGCCGACGACCAGGGAGACCGCGAGCACGGCGAGCCCCACGAGGCCGAGGACGAGGTAGACGCTCACGCCCACAACCTACCCAGGAAGGCGGTCGCCGAACCGCCGCTAGCGTGGCTCCCCGTGAGCCCTCCGCCGGACGTCGTCGTGGTCGACCACCACGACTCGTACACGTGGAACCTGGTGCACCTGGTCGCCTCCGTCACCGGCGTGCTGCCGACCGTCGTCCAGCACGACGAGGTGTCCGTCAGCGACGTCCTGGCCCACTCCCACGTGGTGCTCTCGCCCGGGCCCGGGCACCCCGACGACGCCGCCGACTTCGCCGTCGGCCGGTCGGTCCTGGCCGCGGCGACCCGCCCGGTGCTCGGCGTCTGCCTCGGCATGCAGGGCCTCGTGACGGCGTACGGCGGGCGGGTCGGGCGGGTCCGGCCGGCGCACGGCGAGGTGGCGCGGATCGACCACGACGGGCGCGGCGTCTTCACCGGCGTCGCCGAGGGGTTCGAGGCGGTCCGCTACCACTCGCTCGCGGCGGTCGTCGTCCCCGAGGTGCTGGAGGTGTCGGCCCGCTCCGGCGACGGCGTCGTGATGGGCGTGCGGCACCGGACCCTGCCGCTGGAGGGCGTGCAGTTCCACCCGGAGTCGATCCTGTCGCGGCACGGCGCCGCGCTGGTCGCGAACTTCCTGGCCGGCGCCCGGTGAGCGCGGCCGGCTCCCCGGGCGACGTGGCCGCCGACTTCGCCGCGGTCGCCGCCACGCACCCCCGCTGCCTCTGGCTCGACGGCGGCGGGGCGCGCGAGTGGTCGGGCCGGCGCTCGGTGCTCGGCTGGCTGGACCCCGGCGACGTCTCCCTCACCTACTCCGCGGCCCGGCGCGAGGTGACGCGCTGGGCGGCCGACCCCGACGACGACGCCGGCGCGCTGGTCGGCACGGTCGTCGGCGACGACGTCTTCGCGGTGCTCGAGGCCGAGCTCGCGACCGGTGAGGGGCAGTGGTTCGGCTACCTCGGCTACGCCGCCCGCCCCGACCTCCCGGCCGCGCCCGACCCCACGCTGCCCGACGCCGTCTGGATGCGCCCCTCGCACGTGCGGAGGTACGACCACCTCCCCGGGGAGGTCGGGCCGTCCCGGGTGGACGACCGGCCCGCGAGCGGCGCGGGCGCCGGGCCCACCGGGGACCCCGGCGCCCCGCCCGCCTCCTACGCCGGCGCCTTCGGCCGCGTCCAGGAGCACCTCCACGCCGGCAACACCTACGAGGTGAACCTGACCCACCGGATCGAGCGCTCCGGTCCGGCCGCGCCCGGGGGTCCGGTGGCGACCTACCTGCGGCTCCGCGCGCTCAACCCTGCGCCGTACGCCGGGTTCCTCCAGCACGACGTGCCGGGGGCCCGGGCCTGGCTGCTGGCCTCGAGCCCGGAGCGCTACGCCCTGGTGAGCGCCGAGCGGGTGCTGGAGACGAAGCCGATCAAGGGCACCACGCCGCGCGGCGCGACGGCCGCGGAGGACGCCGCGCACCGCGCCGAGCTCGCGACGCACCCGAGGTACCGCGCCGAGAACCTGATGATCGTCGACCTGCTGCGCAACGACCTCGCCCAGGTCTGCGAGGTCGGGACCGTCACGGTGCCGGAGCTGATGGCGGTGGAGTCCTACGAGACGGTGCACCAGCTCGTCTCGACGGTCCGCGGCCGGCTCCGCGACGACGTCTCGACGGTGGCCGCCCTGCGCGCGCTGTTCCCGGCCGGGTCGATGACCGGGGCGCCGAAGCTGCGCACGATGCAGGTGATCGAGGAGGTGGAGGCGACGCCGCGCGGCCCGTACGCCGGTGCCTTCGGCTGGATCTCGGCCGACGGTCGCGCCGACCTCGGCGTCGTCATCCGCAGCCTCGTGACCGCCGGCGACGGCCGCTACACCCTCGGCACCGGCGGTGGCGTCACCGTGCTGTCCGAGCCGGACGCCGAGTGGGCCGAGGCGCAGCTGAAGGCGGAGCGGCTGCTGCGCACGCTCGACGACGTCAGCCGGTGAGGTCGGACCCGGCGGCGTGGGTGGCCAGCCCGGCGATCACCGTGCGCACCCCGCGCAGCACCTCGGCGCGGTCGAACGGCGACGGGTCGAGCGCGTTGACGACCTGCACCAGGTCGCCGGTCTGCACGAACGCGGTGACGGCGAGGGTGTCGTCGCCGGTGACGTCGACGATCAGCCGGGCGTCGTCGGCGTCGGGCACCTCGGGCGTGGTCACCTCGGTCGTCGCGCCCTCGGCCAGCACGCCGAAGGTCTCGACGAGGTCCTCGAGCGAGCCGGCGAAGAGCTGGTAGTTCACGTCCAGCGCCGGGCCGCCCTCCTCCTGCGGCGTGAACGAGCACAGCGGTTCCTCGGCGGTGCCGGTCCGGGTGTCGAAGGTGGCGCCGAACGCGGTGGAGACCTCGGCGGGGTCGAGCCCGTCGCAGGGGTTCCAGAGGGCGGGCGCCCGGGTCGGCAGCGTCGGCGGGGGTCCGGTCGGCTCGTCGTCCTCGCCCGAGCAGGCGGTCAGCGCGGTCGTGAGCGCGAGCAGGCCGGCCACGGCGGCGGCGGTGGTGCGGCTACGCATCGGGTCGTCCAGGGAGCACGAGGACCAGCCTCGCACCCCCGCTCGTGGACTCGGTCGCCGTGACCGACCCGGAGTGTCGCTCGACGACCTGGCGCACGATCGACAGCCCCAGCCCGGAGCCGGGCATCGAGCGCGACTCCTCGGTGCGCCAGAACCGGTCGAAGACCTTCTCGCGCTGGTCCTCGGGGATGCCGGGACCCTGGTCGTCGACGGTGAGGACGCCGACGCCGTCGCCGGCGCCCAGGCGGACCGTGACCCGGCCGCCCGAGGGGCTCCACTTCGCGGCGTTGTCGAGCAGGTTGGTGACGGCGCGCTCCAGCGAGCCGGCCTCGCCGACGACGAACCAGCGATCGGTCACGACGTCGAAGGTCACGTCGATCGCGCGCCGCCGGACCCGGGCGGCCGCCATCTCGACGACCTCGCTGAGGTCGATCTCGCCGACCACCGGTGCGAGCGGCTCGTCGCGGGCCAGCTCGGTGAGGTCGCCGATGAGCGTGGTGAGCTCGTCGATCTGGGCGCGGATGTCGTCGAGGAGCTCGACGCGGGCCTGGGGGTCGATCGCCTTCTGGTCGTGGTCGGCCTGGGTGAGGAGGTCGACGTTGGTGCGCAGCGAGGTGAGCGGGGTGCGCAGCTCGTGCCCGGCGTCGGTCACGAGGCGGCGCTGGCGGTCGCGGGAGGCCGAGAGCGAGGCGAGCATCCCGTTGAACGCCGTTGCCAGCCGGGCGACCTCGTCGGCGCCCTCCACCGGCAGCGGGTCGAGCTCCTCGGTGCGGGCGATCTGCTCGACGGCGGTCGTGAGCCGGCGGACCGGTCGCAGGCCGTTGCGCGCGACGCCCCAGCCGGCGATCCCCGCGCCGAGGACGCCGAGCAGGCCGAAGAGCAGGCTGACGCCGCCGAGGCGCGCCAGCACCTCGCGCTGGTCGTCGAGCGACTCGGCGATGACGAGTGCCTCGCCGTCCACGATCGGGACGGCGACGACCCGCCGCTCCTCGCCGTTGACGACGAGGGTGCGCACGCTGAGGTCGAGCTCGCCGGCCGCGACCGCGATCTCGGGGTCGTCGGCCTCGAGCGGGAGGTCGGTCTCGTTGAGCGGGGGTCCGGTGCCGCCCTCGCCGGCCGCGATCCGGTACAGCTGGACGTCGGAGGCGTTGGCGAGGTACTTCGGCAGCGAGATGTTGCCGCTGTAGCGGAACTCCTTGGCGGTCGCGTGGGCGCGGTCCTCCAGGGAGTCGTCGAGCTGCGACTGCAGCTGGATCCGCGCGGTGATGTAGACGCCGGCCGACAGCACCGCGACCGCGATCCCGACCGCGATCGTGGTCAGCAGCGTCACCCGGCTGGCGAGGGAGCGCCGGTAGTGCCACCGCGCCTCGGGAGCCGGGAACACGTCGGCGGGTGAGGCCTCGGGCTCGCCGTCGGGCGTCGTGCTCACGGGGTCACGACTCCTTCAGCACGTAGCCGACCCCTCGCACGGTGTGCAGCAGTCGCGGCTCCTCGCCGGCCTCGGTCTTGCGCCGCAGGTAGCCGACGTAGACCTCCAGGGAGTTGGCGGTCGTGGGGAAGTCGTAGCCCCAGACCTCCTCGAGGATGAAGGAGCGGTCGAGCACCCGGCGCGGCCGGCGCAGGAACAGCTCGAGCAGGGTGAACTCGGTGCGGGTCAGGTCGATCGACCGGTCGCCGCGGCGGACCTCGCGGGTGGCCAGGTTCATGGTGAGGTCGGAGAAGGCCAGTGACTCCTCCACCTCGCCCTCGACCGGGACGGCGCGGCGCAAAAGCGCGCGGAGCCGGGCGAGCAGCTCGGGCAGCGCGAAGGGCTTGGCGAGGTAGTCGTCGGCCCCGGCGTCGAGGCCCTCGACGCGGTCGCCGACGGCGTCGCGCGCGGTGAGCACGATGATCGGGACGTCGTTGCCCGCCGTGCGGAGGGCGCGGGTGGCCTCGAGCCCGTCCAGGCGGGGCATCATCACGTCCATCACGACGACGTCGGGGGCCAGCGCGCCGATGCCGGCCAGCGCCTCGGCGCCGTCGGAGGCGAGGTGGACGTCGTAGCCGTTGAACTCCAGGGAACGGCGCAGGGACTCGCGGACCGCCTTGTCGTCGTCGACGACGAGCACGCGCGGCTTGGACGGTGCAGACACAGCGACACTGTGGCACGACGCCCTGAACGGCGTCTGAGAGTCAGGCGTAGGAGCGCGCCAGCGCCGCCGTGCGGGCGCCGTAGCCACCGCCGAAGAGGCAGGCGTGCACGAGCAGCGGGAAGAGCTGGAAGAGCCCGACCCGGTCCTCCCAGCCGTCGGCGAGCGGGGCGACCTCCTGGTAGCCGTCGAGCACGCGCGGCAGGTTCTGGAGGCCGAAGAGGGCGAGCATGGCGAGGTCGACCTCGCGGTGCCCGCCGTGCGCGGCGGGGTCGACGACCGACGCGCGGCCCTCGAGACCCCACAGCACGTTGCCGTTCCACAGGTCGCCGTGCAGCCGGGCCGGCGGCTCCTCGGGGACCAGCGCCGGGAGGCGGCGGACGACGGCCTCGACGGCCGCGGCGTCGTCGGCGCTGAGCGCACCGCGGTCGCGGGCGAGCTTGGCGTAGGGGAGGAGCCGGCGCACGGCGTAGAACTCGGCCCAGGTGGGGGCGGTGCGGTGCGGCAGCGGCAGCCGGCCGATGAAGCCGTCGTGGTCGGCACCGTGCGCCGGGGCGCCGGCGGCGTGGGTCGTGGCGAGCCGGCGTCCGAACGCGGCGGCGTCGTCGGCGGTGGGGCGACCCGGCTCGACCCAGGCGAGGATCAGGCAGTCGGCGTCGACGGCGAGGACGTCGGGCACGTGCACCCCGCCGGCCGCCTCGGCGAGCCAGCGCAGCCCCTGGGCCTCCTGCTCGAAGAACCCCGCGGGCGCCGGCGACAGCGTCTTCATCAGCGCGGTGGTGCCGTTGCTGAGGCGGAGCTTGGTGGCGGTGGCCACGTCACCGCCGGCCACCGGGGCGGTCGAGACGACGGCGGCGTCGAGCAGGGCCTCGGCGCGGCGCGCGAGCCCGGGCTGGCGGGTCATCGGTCCGGCGACGAGGGGAGCGAGGTGGGGAGCGAGGTGGCGAGCTCGGAGACGATCGCCTCGCTGCAGCGTTCGACCATCGCCAGCACCTCCTGGAATCCGCGGTCCCCACCGTAGTACGGGTCGGGGACGTCGGCGCCCGGCTCCTCGGGGTCGAAGGACCGGAACAGCCGCACCCGGTCGGTGCCGCCGCCGATGTCGGCGAGGTTGGCCGCGTCCATCGCCAGCAGGAGGTCGTGCTCGTCGTGCCAGGACGTCGCGAACTGCCGCGCGCGGTGGCGGCTCCCGTCGTGGCCGGCGGCGGCGAGGGTGGCGGCCGCCCGGGGGTCCATCGGGTCGCCGACGTGCCAGCCGCCGGTGCCGCTGCTGGTGACCGTGACCTCGTCGGCGAGCCCGGCGGCCGCGACCCTCGCCTCGAGCACGACGTGCGCCATCGGGGAGCGGCAGATGTTGCCCAGGCAGACCACCCCGATCCGGTAGCGGCCGGCCTCGCGGGGCGGGGGCAGGCTCATCGCCCGTCGTCGGACGCGCCGAACGCGCCGTCGACCACCCAGGTGACCAGCGTGATGACGATCGCGCCGCCGACCGCCGTCCAGAACCCGTCGACCCGGAACGGGATGCCCAACCCGTCGGCCAGCGCGCCGGTGAGCATCAGCACCGCGGCATTGATGACCAGCAGGAACAGGCCCAGGGTGAGGATGATCAGCGGGATCGACAAGAAGGTCAGCAGCGGCTTCACGAACGAGGTGATGATGCCGAGGATCGCCGCGACGAGCAGCAGCGGGACGAGGTTGTGCTCGACCTCGGCCCAGCCCTGCCGCGGCCCGCCGGTGAACGCGATGCCGTCGAAGAACCAGGCCGCCGCCGCCACGCCGAGCGCCGTCGTGACCAGCCTGAGGAGGATCCGCATGGGTCGAGTCTGGCAGGTCCGCCGGCGGGGGCGTCAGAAGATCTGGCGCCGGTTGGTGGCCGCGAGGTCGACCAGCTCGTCGCCCCGCCCCGACATCACGGTGCGGATCGCGTAGAGCGTGAAGCCCTTGACCTGCGCGGCGGTCACGGCCGGCGGCATGCTCAGCTCCTGGCGCGAGGTGACGACGTCGACGAGGGCCGGTCCGTCGTGGGCGAAGGCCGCGGCCAGGGCGCCGGGCAGCTCCGAGGGCTTCTCGACGCGGAAGCCGCGGACGCCGAGCGAGGTGGCGACCTCGGCGAGGTCGGGGTTCTCCAGGTCGGTGCCGAAGGTGACGAACCCGGCGGCCTTCATCTCCAGCTCGACGAAGTTCAGCGAGGAGTTGTTGAAGACGACGATCTTCACCGGCAGCCGCTGCTGGGTCAGGGTGATCAGGTCGCCGAGGAGCATCGCCAGCCCGCCGTCGCCCGACAGCGTGACCACCTGCCGGCCGGGGTGGGAGGCCTGCGCGCCGATCGCCTGCGGCACGGCGTTGGCCATCGAGCCGTGGCTGAACGAGCCGATCAGCCGGCGCCGCCCGTTCATCCGGAGGTAGCGGGCCGCCCACACCACCGGGGAGCCGACGTCGGGGATGAAGACGGCGTCGTCGTCGGCCAGCTCGTCGATCAGCCGGGCGACGTACTGCGGGTGGATCGGCGTGCGGTCGTGGTCGTCGGTGGCGAGGTCGTCGAGCTTCTCCCGGGTCTTGCGGTAGTGCTCGAGGGACGACTCGAGGTGCTTGCGCTTCTTCTTGCGGGTGACGAGCGGGAGCAGGGCCGCAGCGGTGTCCTTGACCGTCCCGACCAGGCCCAGGTCGAGCGGCACCCGCCGGCCCAGCTGCTCGCCCCGGACGTCGACCTGGATCACCTTCGCGTCGTCGGGGTAGAACTGCTGGTACGGGAAGTCGGTGCCCAGCATCAGGAGCACGTCGCACGACTCCATCGCCCGGTAGCCGGAGGAGAAGCCGAGCAGCCCGGTCATCCCGACGTCGTAGGGGTTGTCGTGCTCGATGAACTCCTTGCCCCGGTAGGCGTGCACGATCGGGGCGCCCAGCGCCTCGGCGAGCGCGACGACCTCGTCGTGGGCGCCCTCGACCCCGGCGCCGGCCAGGATCGTCACCTTGGTGCCGTGGTCGAGCATCGTGGCGGCCTCGGCGAGCTCCTCCGGCGACGGGACGACGACCGGCCGGGCGCGGCGGACGACCACGGTGCGGGTCGACCCCGCGTCGGCGAGGGCCACGTCACCCGGGATCACCACGATCGCGACCCCGCGCCGCTCCACCGCCGTGCGCATCGCGATCTCCAGGACCCGCGGCATCTGCGCGGGGTCGCCGACCATCTCGCAGTACACGCTGCACTCGGCGAAGAGCTGCTGGGGGTGGGTCTCCTGGAAGTACGTCGAGCCGATCTCGGAGCTGGGGATGTGCGCCGCGATCACCAGCACCGGGACCCGGCTGCGGTGGGCGTCGTAGAGCCCGTTGATCAGGTGCAGGTTGCCCGGCCCGCAGCTGCCGGCGCAGACGGCGAGCTCGCCGGTGAGCGCCGCCTCGGCCCCGGCCGCGAACGCCGCCGTCTCCTCGTGCCGCACGTGCTGCCAGGCGATCGAGCCCTCCTTGCGCAGGGCGTCGGTGAAGCCGTTGAGCGAGTCGCCGGGGAGTCCGTAGACCCGGCGCACGCCGTTGGCCCTCAGGCTGGCGACGATGGTGGCGGCGACGGTGGGCATGGGGGTCTCCTCGGGCACGGGCGGGCGCGGGTCGCCCCCGTCCTTGGTACCACCCCGGGGCGAGGCCGGGCCGCCGCCGGGCCGCGGGCGGGGCTCAGAGCCGGAGGGCCTCGATGATCTCGTGCTCGGCGTCGTCGAGGTGGGTCCGCAGGAACGCGAGGGCGCCGTCGACGTCGTCGTCCTCGAGCAGGCGGACCAGCGCGACGTGGGAGTCGGCCTGGTCGTGGGCGTTGCGGGCGATCCGCTCGACCTGGGCCAGGGCCAGCTTGAGCTCGACGACGAGGTTCTCGGCCATCGCCACCAGGCGGGGGCTGCCCGCGAGGCCGACGAGCGAGACGTGGAAGGCGAGGTGGAGGGCGTTGAGGGACTGGTAGGTGCCCTCGGCGCGGACGGCGTCGGTGTAGGCCCGCAACGACGCGCGGACGTGGTCGCGGGCCTCCTCGGAGGCGTCGAGCCAGCGCGCGACGCCGGCGCCCTCGAGCACCCAGCGCGCACGGCAGACGTCGCGCACCGAGCCGGCCTCCGGGGTCGAGACGTGGACGCCGCGGTGCGGCTCGCGGGTGGCGAGCCCCTCGGCGACCAGGGTGCCGAGCGCCTCGCGGATCGTGGGGCGCGAGACGCCGAGCGACTCCGCGAGCGCGACCTCGCGCAGCGCGGTCCCGCTCTCGATGTCGCCCTCGAAGATCGCCCGGCGCAGCTCCTCGGCGGCGCGGTCGACGGTCGAGGTGTGCTCGACGTGGAGCGTCGCGAACGGCCCGACGGGGCCGGGAGCGGTGCTCATGGGGCCCATCATGCCGGGTCGGGACGGCGGTGCGGAGTCGACGGCTTGTCCGTGGCGCGTTCGTGCGGCACCATGGTGTTGTCAGATTGTCTGACAATCTCGGGCGAGCGTGAGGGAGAGTCGATGAGCGAGCTGGGCTGGGGTCGTCACTACGTGGCCGTCGAGCCGACCCACTTCAGGGTCGACTACGTCATCAACCCGTTCATGGACCCCGACGTCCAGCCGGACCCCGCCCTGGCGTGGCGCCAGTGGTACGACATGGTCGGGACCCTGCGGGGGCTCGGCGCGGTCGTCGACGTCCTGCCGCAGCGGCCCGACGCCCCCGACATGGTCTACGCGATGAACCTCGGCCTCGGCGTGGTCCGTCCCGGTCCCGACGGGCCGGCGCCCCACGTGGTGATGTCGCACATGCGCTACCCGCAGCGCCGGATGGAGACCCGCTCCGCGCAGCCCTGGTTCGCCGAGCACGGCGCGACGACGTCCTACGTCGGCCGCGACGGCGTCGGCGCGCACCTCGAGGCCGGCGACGCCTTCGCCTTCGGCGACGCGCTGGTCGTCGGCTACGGCCCGCGCACCGAGGAGCTGGCCCTCAAGCACCTGGCCACCGAGCTCGGCGTCCGGGTCCGCGGCCTGCGGATCACCCACCCCGGCATGTACCACCTCGACCTGGCCTTCTGCCCGCTCGACGACCGCCGGGCGCTGGTGTGCCCCTCCGCGCTCGACGACGCCTCGGCCGCGGCCCTGCTCGACCTCGTGCCCGAGCCGCTCGTGCTGACCGAGGAGGAGGCGCTGACGACGTTCTGCGCCAACTCCGTGGTCGTCGGGCGCACCGTCGTCATGCCGTCGTGCCCCGACCGGGTGCGGGCGCAGCTCGAGGCCTGGGGCTTCGAGGTCGTCGTCGTCGACGTCTCCGAGTTCCACAAGGGCGGCGGCTCGATCCGCTGCCTGACCAACCCCGTCGACATCACCCTGGGCCGTGACCTGCCGCTGGTCCCCGGCGGCGAGGTCGTCCTGCCGCCGGAGTAGCCGCTAGGGCGCCGGCGCCCAGCTGCCGTGGAACCCGGCCGGCACCCGGCCGGGCAGGTGCACCGTGGCGACGTCCTCGAGCGTGCCGGCGTCGAGCAGCACCAGGTCGCTCAGGCCGCGGGCGAGGTCGTGCACGTAGCCCATCAGCACGCCGTCGTCCTCGGCCGCGTCGGGCGACGACGGCACGAAGGTCATCTCGCCCGCGAGCCGGCCGGCCCCGAGCCGGCGCTCCTGGGTGGTGCCGGCGACCGTGTCGTGCTTGAGGACGGTGTCGCCGAGCCGGCCGTCGTCGAACCCGACGGAGTACCCGAACCGGTGCCGGCGGCCGGTCAGGCGCTCGTCGTGGCGCGGGAACTCCTGGGGGTGCTCGTCGAAGCGGTGCTCGCTGGCCCGGCCGGAGGCGAGGTCGAGGGTGAAGCGCACCAGCGAGGCCGGGCCCTCGTCGGGTCCGTCGAACCGGGTCGCGAACATCCGGTCGTGGCGGACGACGTCGACGACGACCTCGTCGGTGCCGGGCACCTCGAAGGCGTTGAGGGTGTGGAAGACGTAGCAGGGGTCGACGTCGAACCAGCGCACGGCGGACCCGTCGGTGGCGTCGCGCGGCAGCAGCCCGATGCGCGCGGGGTAGTCGTCGTCCCACGAGTACGGCAGCTGCGTCGGTACGCCGCGGCCCCGCGTCATCGCCTCGACGACCTTGTCGGAGACCGGGTTGCGGCCCACGACGCGGTTCAGCGCCAGCCGAGTCGGCAGCCGGAGCGGGCGGGGCGCCTTCCCGGCGACCATGTCGATGTCGAAGGTGACCGGCAGGTCGTAGACCACGAGGTGGTGCTCGGTGAGCGCGCAGTCGTGCATCATCGGGCTGCCGTGCACCTCGATCTCGAGCTGGTGGCGCAGCGACCCGGCGGCGTCGAGCACCGAGTAGTCGACGCGGTTGCCGCGCGTCCAGGAGTACGAGACCGCGTGCAGCTCGCCGGTCGCGGGGTCCTCGTGCGGGTGGGCGGTGTAGCCCGCGCGCAGGTCGCCGGCGAAGCCGCAACGGCCGACCGTGTCGAGCTCGTCGTCGAGCTCGTACGGCGGCGCGCCGGCCTCGACCAGCGCCATCGTCCGCCCGGCGTGCTGCACGACGTTGGTGTTCGGCGCGAAGTCGCACGCGTCCGGGCGGACCCACCGGTTGCGGTACCACCGGGCGTGCCCGTCCTCGAGGCGGACGCCGTGGACCATGCCCTCGCCGAGGAACCAGTGGTAGCCCGCGGCGGCGAGCGCCGCGGGGTCCTGTGCCGGGTTCGGCCCGATCCGCAGGTAGCGACCGTCGAGGTGCGCCGGGAGCCGGCCGGACACGGTGAGGTCGAGCGCGGTGAGCTCCTCGGCGACCGGCGCGAACTCGTCCTGCAGGTACCGGCTCATCGGCGTCTCCTCATAACAGTGTTATCCGAGGACGATAACGGCGTTATGACAGGATGGCAAGGGTGTCCGACCAGCCGAACCGGCCCGCCCGGCCCGACGAGCCCGACCTGCGCCGCCGCCTGCTCGAGGTGGCGGCCGACGTCCTGGCCGAGGAGGGGCCCTCGGCGCTGACCGCCCGCCGGCTGACCCGCGAGGCCGGCACCTCGACGATGGCGGTCTACACCCACTTCGGGGGCATGCCGGCCCTGGTGCGCGAGATCGTGGCCGACGGCTTCGACCGGCTCCACGCCCGCGTCGACGCCGTCCCGGTCACCGAGGACCCGCTGGCCGACCTCACCGCCATGGCCGGGGCGTACCGGGCACACGCGCTGGCCCACCCGCACCTGTACGCCGTCATGTTCGGCGCGACGACGCTCGGCGGCTACCGGCTCACCCACGAGGAGCAGCAGGTCGGGATGGCGGCGTTCGGGCAGCTCGTCGCCGGCGTGCGCCGCGCGATGGACGCCGCCGTACTGCGCCCCGCCGACCCGGCGTCGGTCGCCGCCCAGCTCTGGACCGCCCTGCACGGCTACACGATGCTCGAGCAGTCCGGCTTCCACCGGGTGGTCGAGGACCCGGAGGGCGAGCTCCTCCAGCCGCTGGTGGCGAACCTGGTCGCCGGCCTCCTGGCCGCCCCCGGCGTCCCCGGCGTCCCCGGCTCGGTCCGTGACTCCGTGCGCGTTCCCGACCCCGGTCCCGGTCCCGGGCCCGGGTAGCCTCGCGCGGGTGTTCCCGGTCGGTGGTGTGGGCGTCATGCTCGTCGGCGTCGCCGTCGCCGGGGTGGTCTGCGGGCTGCTCGCCGTGGTCCTGTCGCGGCGGCTCGGCCCGGTGGCCGCCGTCGCCGTCGGCGGACTGCTGTGGTCGATCGCGATCATCGGGCTGATCACCCTGCTGCCGGCGACCGCGGCGCCGGGGGTCGTGCCGGCCGAGGGCCGCCTCGACACCTGCTCGTGGGACATCGGCGGGCCGGCGCCGGACGGGTTCTGGATCTTCTCCGGCGGTCAGCGGCTGCTCAACACCGTCGTCTTCGTCGCGCCGGGGGCGTTCCTCGTGGTCGCCGCCGCCCGCTGGGGCCGGGCGGCGCTCGCGCTGGTGCCCCTGGGCCTGGCGCTGCTCGCCGCGTACTCCCTCGGCATCGAGTGGACCCAGCTCGAGCTGGCCCGGATCGACCGGGCGTGCGACGTCACCGACATCATCGACAACGTCACCGGCGCGGTCGTCGGGGTCGGTCTCGGCGTCGTGCTGGCGATGATTCTGCGGCCGTGGCGCGGTCGTGACCGGCATGACTGACCGGCGCAGGCTCGTGATCACCCAGAACATCACCCTCGACGGCTCGATCCAGATGCTCGACGACTGGTTCGACGACCAGCTGGTCGCCGAGGACCCGGAGCTCCTGGCCGAGAACCACCGCCAGGACGCCGCGGCCGACGCCCTGCTCGTCGGCCGGCAGACCTTCACCGACTTCCGCGGCTACTGGCGCGACCTCGAGGACGACGCCACCGGGATCGCCGACTACCTCGGCGGCGTCCGCAAGTACGTCGTCACGTCCACGCTGGCCGACGACGACCTCGACTGGCAGCACTCCACGGCGCTGCGCGGCGACGTCGTCGAGGAGGTGCGCGCCCTCAAGGCGCTCCCCGGCAAGGACGTCGTGTGCACCGGCAGCCTCACGCTGCTGCCGACCCTGGTCGAGGCCGACCTGGTCGACGAGTACCGCCTGTTCGTGCACCCGGTCGTGCAGGGCCGCGGGACCCGCCTGTTCCCCGAGGGTCACCGCGCCTCCGGGCTGCGGCTGCTCGAGGCCCGCTCGTTCGCGACGGGCGTGGCGCTGCTGAGGTACGCCGCCCACTAGCCTTCGTGCCATGGCCCACCCGCAGCCGCGCGCGAACATCGCCCGGATCCCCGCCTACGTCCCCGGCAAGCCGCCGGTCGTGCGGCCCGGGGTGACGGCGTACAAGCTCTCCAGCAACGAGAACCCGTACCCGCCGCTGCCCGGCGTCGTCGAGGCCGCCACGGCCGCCGTGGCGACGATGAACCGCTACCCCGACATGGGCAGCGTCGCGCTGTACGCCGCGCTCTCCGAGCGGCTCGGCGTCCCGGTCGACGACATCGCGACCGCCACCGGCTCGGTCGGCCTGATCTACCAGGTCGTCACCGGGTTCTGCGAGCCCGGCGACGAGGTCGTCTACGCGTGGCGCTCCTTCGAGGCCTACCCGATCGCGGTCACCGCCGCTGCCGCGACGTCGGTGCAGGTGCCGCTGCTCGCCGACGGCCGCCACGACCTCGACGCGATGCTCGCCGCGATCACCGACCGCACCCGGGTCGTCCTGGTCTGCACCCCCAACAACCCGACCGGGCCGGCGGTCACCCAGACCGAGCTCGACGCGTTCCTCGCCCGTGTGCCCGAGCACGTGGTCGTCGTCGTCGACGAGGCCTACCTCGAGTTCGTGCGGATGGCCGACGCCGTCGACGGCGTCGCCACCTACCGCGCGCACCCGAACGTCGTGCTGTTCCGCACCTTCTCCAAGGCCTACGGACTTGCCGGCTTCCGCGTCGGGTACGCCGTCAGCCAGGCCCCCATCGCCGCCGCCCTGCGCGCGGTCTCGCTGCCGTTCGGCGTCTCCGCGGTCGCCCAGGCCGCGGCCATCGCGTCGCTGGCCGCCGAGGCCGAGCTGCTGGAGCGCGTCGACGCCCTGGCCCTCGAGCGCACCCGCGTCCGCGACGCGCTGCTCGCCCAGGGCTGGGACATCCCCGACGCCCAGGGCAACTTCGTCTGGTTCCCGCTCGGCGACCGCGCCGGCGACCTCGCGGCTGCAGCCGACGCCGTCGGCGTCACCGTGCGCCCGTTCGCCGGCGACGGCGTCCGCGTCTCGATCGGCGAGCCCGAGGCCAACGACCGGTTGATCGAGGCCGCCGCCACCCTGCGTTGAGCGGCCTCCGACCCGCCGTGTCGGGTGGGCGCCGCGGGTGCGGGAGTTTCACCGCATCAGCGGTGAATATCCCGGCGGGTCGGCTGAAACTCCTGCTTGTGGTGCGAAGTTTCATGCCAGGAGCGCGAGTTTCACCGCTCCAGCGGTGAATATCCCGGCGGGCCGACTGAAACTCCCGGTGGGTCGGCTGAAACTCTTGCTTGTGGTGTGAAGTTTCGTACCGGGAGCGCGAGTTTCACCGCTCCAGCGGTGAAACTCCCGCCGACGGACCACGCCGCTGGGGGGTCTACCCCCGCACTGAGGCGTCGCCGCTCGCGACGGTCGTCGGCTCCGGACGGCGGTCCATGTCGCGCCAGCGCGGGTCGACGGCGGGCAGCATGGTGGCCGCGAGGTAGGCGAGGCCGCAGGCGCCCATGGCCAGCGCCAGGCCGCCGGTGTCGAAGAGGACGCCGCCGACCAGGCCGCCGAGCGGCATCAGGGCCCAGCACATCGCGCTCGTGAGGGAGGAGACCCGGCCGACCAGGTGGTCGGGGATCCGCTCGAACATGACCGCGCCCAGGACGGGGTTGATGAACCCGGAGGCGAAGCCGGCCACGACGAACACCGCGACCACGCCGGCCAGCGGGGTGTCGACGACGAACACGGCGAAGCGGGGGAGCCCGCAGAGGAGGAACGCGAACAGGTAGGTGCGGAAGCGCGGCAGGCGGGCGGCGATCGTGGCCGCGCAGACCGCGCCGAGGGCCGAGGAGCCGCTCATCACCGCGAACAGGACGCCGAGCGTGGCCGCGCCCTCGCCGGACTCGATCGACCACACCGGCATCAGCACCGACGACCACGCCGCGTCGAGCAGGTTGGTCACCGCGACCATCACCGAGATGCCGAGCAGCAGCGGGTCGCGGCGCAGGAAGTCCCAGCCCTCGCGCAGCTGCTCGAGGTAGGGGACGGGCTCGGACCCGACCACCGTCCCGCCCCCAGTCCCGCTCGTCGCCGGGAGGCCCTTCGTCGCCCACGACAGCACGAGGGCGGACAGCCCGAAGGTCGCGGCGTCGACGAGCAGCGCGTTCTGCGCACCCAGGGTGGCCACGAGGACGCCGGCCAGCCCGGCGCCGAGCATGGACGCCGTCCGCTCGACCGTCGAGGAGAGCCCGGTCGCGCGCTCCATGGCGATCCCGGCCGAGGTGACCAGCGCCGGGACCATGGCGTGCTTCGCCCCGTCGCCCGGGCCGCGCAGCGCCCCCGCGCCGGCCACGAGGGCCAGGAAGCCGGGGAAGGAGAGCAGGCCGAGGTCGAAGAGCAGCGGGATCGCGGCCACCACGACGAGCGAGAGCAGGTCGCACGTGACCGCGACCCGGCGCGCGCCGACGCGGTCGATGACCGGGCCGCCCAGCACCTTGAGGACGACCAGCGGCAGCATCTCGGCGAGGGCCACCAGGCCGGTCTGCGTCGCGCTCCCGGTCTGCTCGAGCACGAACAGCGGGATCGCGATCATCGACACGCGGGTGCCGGTGAGCGAGAGCGCCTCCGCGACCAGCCAGCCGTGGAGCGGGCGCCTCACGGGTGCCGCTCCTGCGCGTCGTACTCCTGACCGGGCCGCGGGAAGACGTGCACCTGGACGACGACCGAGCGGGCCCGGGGGTCGTCCTCGTCGTCCTCGACGGCCTCCATCATCTCGCCGACGGTGCGCATCAGGTGCCGGGCCGCGGCCGGGGTGAGCCGGTGGATCCAGTCGTTGAACGACGTCGCGTCGCGCCAGGGCTCGGGCAGGAGCGGGCCCTCCTCGACGGCCTGCTGCAGCCACTCGCTGTAGACCACGACCGCTGCCTGGAGGAACGCGTCGGCGCTGTCGCCGGCCTCGGTGCCGGCCGGCCCGCCGGCCGTGCGCGTGCTCGTGTGCGCCGCCCGCCACCACCGCTCGCGGCCGTTGCCGCGCTCCTCGTCGTCGACCACGAAGCCGTGCTGGGCCAGCTGGCGCAGGTGGTAGGACGTCGCGCCGCTGTTCAGGCCGAGCCGGGTCGCCAGGGAGGTGGCCGTCGCCGGCCCGTCGACCCGCAGCATCCCCAGCATCCGGAGCCGGACGGGGTGCGCGAGGGCGCGGAGCTGGTGCGGCTCGGGGGTGATCGAGGTGCGGTCCACCCCGCCACCGTAGAACCGCAAAGAGTCATTTGCAAACAATTCTTTGCGGACGTCGGGGCGGTCGCCGTGGACCCGTTACCCCCCGGCAACGCGGACCGGGCAGGGTGGGGGCATGTCGATCAAGGTCGCCCTGGAGCACCGGACCACCTACGACTTCGCCGAACCCGTGCACGTCGGGCCGCACGTCGTCCGGCTGCGCCCCGCCCCGCACACCCGGACGCCGATCGAGGCCTACTCGCTGACCGTCGAGCCGCGGAACCACTTCGTCAACTGGCAGCAGGACCCGTTCGGCAACTGGAACGCCCGGCTGGTCTTCCCCGAGAAGGTCAAGACCCTCGACATCACCGTCGGGCTCGTCGCCGACCTGATGGTGATCAACCCCTTCGACTTCTTCGTCGAGGAGTACGCCGAGCACTTCCCCTTCACCTACGAGGACTCGCTCGCGGCCGACCTCGCGCCCTACCTGCACCCGGTCGAGGACGCCGGCGCGGCCGAGGCGTTCCGCCGCGCGCAGCCGCAGCCCGACCCGGGTGACGGCACCCCGATCATCACCTTCCTCGCCGGGCTGAACGCCGCCGTCAACGGCGAGGTCGCCTACTCGGTCCGGATGGAGGCCGGCGTCCAGACCCCCGACGAGACCCTGGCGAGGCGGATCGGCAGCTGCCGCGACAGCGCCTGGCTCCTGGTGGCGCTGCTGCGCCAGCACGGCCTCGCCGCCCGGTTCGTGTCCGGCTACCTCGTGCAGCTGACCGCCGACCCCGACGCGATGGTCGGCCTCGACGGTCCGTCCGGGCCGACGTCCGACTTCACCGACCTGCACGCCTGGGCCGAGGTCTACCTGCCCGGCGCCGGCTGGGTCGGGATGGACCCGACGTCGAGCCTGTTCGCCGGCGAGGGGCACATCCCGCTCAGCGCGACGCCGCGCCCGAGCAGCGCCGCGCCGATCAGCGGCGCCACCGACCCGGTCGAGGTCGCCTTCTCCTTCCACAACCAGGTGCGCCGGGTCCACGAGGACCCCCGCGTCACCCGGCCCTACTCCGAGGCGCAGTGGGCCCGCGTCGACGCGCTCGGCGCCGCCGTCGACCAGCGGCTCACCGACGGCGACGTGCGGCTCACGATGGGCGGCGAGCCCACGTTCGTGAGCCGCGACGACGCCACGACCGCGCAGTGGAGCACCGAGGCGGACGGCCCCGAGAAGCGCGCGCTCGCGAGCACCCTCGCCGAGCGCCTGCGCGAGACCTACGCCCGCGGCGGCGTGGTGCACCGCGGCCAGGGCAAGTGGTACCCGGGCGAGCCGCTGCCGCGCTGGAACATCGCACTCCAGTGGCGCACCGACGGCGTCCCGCTCTGGCAGGACCCCTCGCTGCTGTCCGACCCGTGGGGTCCGGCCCCGACGGCCGGCGACGAAGCGGTCGCCGTCGAGCGGGCCGAGGCGCTGGCCCGCCGGATCACGCGGGTGCTCGGGCTGCCCGGCGAGCACCTGCTGGCGGCCCACGAGGACCCGTTGGCCGCGCTCGCCTCCGAGGTCCGCCAACCCGCCGGCGACCGGCCCGACGGCGCCGCCGAGAGGCTCGACGCGCACGGCCTCGGCGTCCTCGACGCCGCCGTCGACACCCCGACCGGGTGGGTGCTGCCGCTCGTCCCCGGCGAGGAGTGGACCAGCCCGGCCTGGACCTTCCGGCGTGGTCGCCTCGTGCTGCTCCCCGGGACGTCGGCCGCCGGGCTGCGCCTGCCGCTCGACGCGATCGCGTGGCGCGACCCGGCGTCGCCCGGTGCGGCGTCCTACCTCGAGGCCGGGCCGCCGCTGGAGCCGCGGGTGCCGGTCGTGGGCGTCGTCGACCCCGAGGACGCGCCCACCACGGCGCTCGCCGTCGAGGCCCGCGACGGCCACGTGCACGTCTTCCTGCCGCCGACCGAGCGGCTCGACGACTACGCCGACCTGCTCCGGCTCGTCGAGGTGGCCGCCCGCCGGATCGGCTGCCCGGTCGTGCTCGAGGGCTACGGCCCGCCGCCCGACCCGCGGCTGACCCAGCTCGTCGTCACGCCCGACCCCGGCGTCATCGAGGTCAACGTGCAGCCCACGACCAGCTGGGCCGAGCAGCGCGACCTCACCACCACGCTGTACGACGAGGCCCGCCGCGCCGGCCTGACCACCGAGAAGTTCGACCTCGACGGCACCCACACCGGCACCGGGGGCGGCAACCACCTCACCCTCGGCGGACGCGTGCCCGTCGACAGCCCGCTGCTGCGGCGCCCCGACCTGCTGGTCAGCCTGCTCACCTACTGGCAGCGGCACCCGGCGCTGTCCTACCTGTTCAGCGGCCGGTTCGTCGGTCCCACGTCGCAGGCACCCCGCTTCGACGAGGGCCGGCCCGAGGCCGCCTACGAGATGGAGATCGCCTTCGCCGAGATCGAGCGCCTGGTGCGCGAGCAGCGCGACGAGGGCCTCGAGCCGCGGCCCTGGCTGGTCGACCGGGCGCTGCGCCACCTGCTCACCGACCTGACCGGCAACACCCACCGCGCCGAGTTCTGCATCGACAAGCTCTACAGCCCCGACTCCTCGCGGGGCCGGCTCGGCCTGCTCGAGCTGCGCGGCTTCGAGATGCCGCCGCACGCCCAGATGGCCCTGGTCCAGGCGCTGCTGGTGCGCAGCCTGGTCGCGATGTTCTGGGAGCAGCCGCTGCGGGCGCCGCTCGTGCGCTGGGGCACCCGCCTGCACGAGGACGCCCTGCTCCCGCACGGCGCCGCGGCCGACGTCGCCGAGGTCGTCGCCGACCTGCGCGCGGCCGGGATCGCCTTCGAGGAGGAGTGGCTGGCGCCCTTCGTCGAGTTCCGCTTCCCGCGCATCGGCGTCACCCGCGCCGGCGACGTCGAGGTCGAGCTGCGGCAGGCGATCGAGCCGTGGCACGTGCTCGGCGAGGAGGCCACCGGCACCGGCACGGCCCGCTACGTCGACAGCTCGGTCGAGCGGCTCCAGGTCGCCGTCCGGGGCTACGACCCGGCGCGGCACCTCGTCACCTGCAACGGCGTGCCCCTCCCGCTGACCCCGGCCGGCGCCGGGCACGCGGGCGGCCACGTCGCCGGCGTCCGCTACCGCGCGTGGCAGCCCTCGTCGGCGCTGCACCCGAGCATCGAGGTGCACGCCCCGCTGCGCCTCGACGTCGTCGCGGTGCAGGACGGCGGCGCCGGGGTGAGTCTCGGCGGCGCGACCTACCACGTCGTCCACCCCGGTGGGCGCTCCTACGACGCCCCGCCGGTCAACGCCCACGAGGCCGAGGCGCGGCGGGCCAGCCGCTTCGAGCCGCACGGCCACACCGCCGGCGTCCTGGACGTCGCGGCGCTGCGCCGCGCCGGCCGGGCGGCCGCCTCGGAGGAGTACCCGCACACCCTGGACCTCAGGAGGGCCTGAGCCCCCGCGCGTGTCAGGGTTAGCGCCGTGACGGTGCTGCGGGAGTACGCCGCCGGCGTGCTCCAGCCCACGCTCGACGGTGGGGGAGGTGCGTCCGGGCGCTACGACGAGGTCGTCGGTCCCGACGGCGCGCTGCGGCCCTCGTGGAAGGGGCTGGCCGAGGTCGCGGTCGGGCTGCGGCCCGAGGACCTGCGCCGCCTCGACGACGACATCCGGCGCGCGCTCTCCGACGACGGCGTCACCTACGCCCGGGCCGGCCGGGCCGGCGAGCGCGGTGCCCGACCCGCCGAGTGGCGCCTCGACCCGATGCCGCTCATCCTCGACGCGGCGCAGTGGACCCGGCTGGAGGTCGGGCTGGCCCAGCGCGCCGAGCTGCTCAACGCCGTCCTCGCCGACCTGTACGGCGAGCAGCGGCTGCTGGCCGAGGGCGTGCTGCCGCCGGCCGTCGTGCTGGGTCACCCCGGCTTCGTGCGGCCCGTGGCGCGGGCCTCGGCACGCGACCCGCGCCCGCTCGTGCTGGCCGCGACCGACCTCGGCCGCGACCACCGCGGCGAGTGGCGGGTGCTCGGCGACCGGGCCCAGGCGCCGTCCGGGCTGGGCTACGCGATGGAGAACCGCCGGGTGCTGTCGCGGGTGCTCCCCGAGCTGTACCGCGAGGCCGGCCTGCACCGGATGGAGCCGTTCTTCAGCGCGCTGCGCTCGGCGCTGCTGCAGTCGGCCCAGGGCGAGCTGCCCGACCCGCGCGTCGTCGTCCTGACGCCGGGCAGCCGGTCCGAGACGGCCTACGACCAGGCCTTCATCGCCTCCGCGCTCGGCTTCCCGCTGGTGCAGGGCAGCGACCTGGTGGTGCGCGACGGCTGGGTCCAGATGCGGGTCTTCGGACGCCTCGAGCGGGTCGACGTGATCCTGCGGCGCGTCGACGCGGGCTGGAGCGACCCCCTCGAGCTGCGCGGCGACTCGCAGCTCGGCGTCGCCGGCCTCGCCGAGGCGGTGCGCCGCGGCCGGGTCCGCGTGGTCAACGGCCTCGGTGCCGGCGTCCTGGAGAACCCCGGGCTGCTGCCCTACATGCCGGCGATGTGCGAGGCCCTGCTCGGCGAGCCGCTCCGGCTCGAGGCGGTGCCGACCTGGTGGTGTGGCGACCCCGACGGGCTCGGGCACGTGCTGGACCACCTCGACGACCTGACGGTGCTGGCGCTCGACGCGCCGGCGTCCCGCCCCTCCGACCTGCCGCGCGGCGCGCTGGTCGAGCAGCTCGTGGCCGCCCCGCACCGCTTCGTCGGGCAGGAGCGCCTGGCGCTGTCCCAGGCGCCGACGTGGGTGGCGCCGGGGCGGGTCGCCGCCCGCCCGCTCACGCTGCGGACCTTCACCCTGCGCTACGGCTCGGCCTACCGGCCGCTGGTCGGGGGACTGGTCACCGTCGTCGAGCCCTCCGGCGACGACGGGGGCCGGTCGGTGAGCAGCAAGGACCTGTGGGTGCTCAAGAGCGAGCCGGGCGCGCCCGACCAGGGGCTGGTCGACGTGCTGCCGATGACCCACAACCGGGCCAGCACCGGCACCGTGCCGCGCATCCTGGCGGACATGTTCTGGTTCGGCCGGTACGCCGAGCGCGCCGAGGACCTCCTGCGCCTGGTGCTCGCCGCGCACAGCCTCGCCGAGGACTTCCGCGACCGCCCGCGCTCCACCGGTGCGGCCGGGCTCGAGGTGATGATGGGCGCCGTCACCCGGCTCGCCGGGCCGGGGCTCGACGACCTCGACGCGGAGTTCCGCTCGGTGCTGCTCGACGGCGCCCGGGCCGGCTCGGTGGCCCACGCCCTGGAGGGACTGCGACGCGCCGGCTCCGGGGTGCGCGACCAGCTCTCCCTCGACGTGTGGCGCGCCCTCGGCACCATCGACCGCGCGGCGGAGGTGCTCCAGCGCAGCACCCACAGCCACCAGGTCGCGGAGTCCGCGGGCCGGATGCTCACCGGCATCCTGGCGCTGCAGGGCATCACCGCGAGCATGATCCGCGACCCCGGCTGGCACATGCTCGGAGCCGGCCGGTCGGTCGAGCGCGCCCTCCAGGTCGTGCACCTGCTGACCCCGACGACGACCCGCCGCCGGGGGATGGACGTCGACCGCGAGGTGCTCAACGCCGTCCTGCTGACCGCTGAGAGCTCGGTCACGCACCGCCGCCGCTACCGCGGGTCGGTCCGCCCGGGCGGCGTCCTCGAGCTGCTGCTCACCGACCCCGACAACCCGCGCTCGCTCGCCTTCGCCCTCGACCGGACCCTCGAGCACCTGGCCCGGCTGCCGGCCTCCACCGGGTCGAGCCGCCCCGAGCGGCTCGCGGGCGACCTGCGCGACGAGCTCGCCGGCACCGACATCGCCACCCTGGTCGCCATCGGCGGCGAGGCCCGGCCGAACCTCGCGGCGTTCCTCGAGCAGTGCACGGGCCAGCTGCTGCGCCTCACCGACGCCGTCGCCGAGCTGCACCTGACCACCGGCCCGGCGCCGCGGCCGCTCGCGGCGCTCGACCTCGTCGACTCCTTCGAGGTGGCCACCGCATGAGGTACCGCGTGCGCCACACCACGACCTACACCTACGACGAGCCGGTCACCGACAGCCTGGGCGTCGCCCACCTCGTGCCGCGCTCGCTGCCGTGGCAGGCGGTGTCGGGCTACACCGTCGCCGTCCGGCCCGCGCCGGGCGACGTCAGCGAGGACCTCGACCACTACGGCAACCACGTCACCTACTTCCAGCTCACCGAGCCGCACGACAGCCTGGTGGTCGAGGGCCTCGGCGACGTCGACGTCGTGGCGCCGCACGTGCCCGAGGCGGCGCTGCGCACGCCCTGGGAGGCGCTGCGCCCGGTGCGGGAGCCGGCCCGCGCCGGTGCCTGGCGGGCCGCCGACGTGGCCCTGGCCTCGCCGCTGGTCGACCAGCCCGCGTCCGCGGCGTCCTACGCCTCCACCTCGCTCACCCCCGGGCGGCCCGTCGGCGCGGCCGTCACCGACCTCATGCACCGCGTGCACGCCGACTTCGAGTACGACCGGACCGCCACCACGGTCACCTCGACCGTGGCCCACGTCCTCGACGCGCGGGCCGGGGTCTGCCAGGACTTCGCCCACCTGATGCTGGCCTGCCTGCGCGGGCACGGGCTCGCCGCGCGCTACGTCAGCGGCTACCTGGCCACGGAGGCGCCGGCCGGCCAGCCACGGCTGGTCGGCGCCGACGCCAGCCACGCGTGGGTCGAGGTGTGGCTCGGCGACGACACCTGGCTCGCGGTCGACCCGACCAACGACCAGAGGATCGGCGACCGGCACGTGACCGTCGCCTGGGGCCGCGACTACGGCGACGTCCCCCCGCTCAAGGGCGTCATCTTCACCGAGGCGCGGCGCTCCACGATGCGGGTCGCCGTCGACGTCGCCCCGCTCGAGGCGCCGTGACGGGGCGCCGCGGGGTGCCCCGGCATGATGGTGGGGTGCTCGTCCGCCGCTCCGCCCGCCTGCTCGTCCCGCTCGTGCTCGGCCTCGCCCTGCTGCAGGGCTGCGGCGGCGAGGAGGGCCCGGTCGACGACGGCTCGCAGGCCAGCGTGGTCGACGCCCCGGGGCTCGAGACGGCCGGCGTCGAGGTGCTCGCGGCCGCCGTGCCCGCCGCCGCCACCGGCGACCAGGTCGCCGCCGCCCTGACCGACGCCGGATCGTCGGGCGCGACGTCCAGCACGCCCGCCTCCGTCGAGGCCGACGCCTACGCCCTCGACTCCGGCGCGGTCGCCGGGCTGCTGGCCGTCGTCGCCGACGGAACCGGGGAGGCCGTCGTCCTGGTCTTCGACGACCCCGCCTCGGCCCAGGTCCTCGCCGCCGAGGACCCCGCCGTCTTCGCCGCGGCCGCCGTCGAGCGCCGCAGCGAGGCCCTGCTGGCCGGCAACCTGGTGGGGTACGCGGCCGGCGACGCCGCGATCGGGCACGTCCGACGGGCGCTGAACTCCCTCCGCACCGGCTGAGGGGGCCCCTCGGGGGTGGGGCCCACCTTCCCGTGGACCGCCACGCTGGTGGACACTGACCGGGTCGGTGCGCCGTGGCGTCGACGCGTCGTCCACCCCACCTGCAGGAGCCCCCATGAACAACACGCCCCCTCCGGGTTGGTACGACGACGGCCAGGGCGGTCAGCGCTGGTGGGACGGCGGCCAGTGGGCCGCCCCCGGCGAGGCGCCGTCCGCGCCGGCGTCCCCGCCGCCGAGCGGCCCGCCGCCGAGCGGCCCGCCGCCGAGCGGCCCGCCGCCCAGTGGGTACCCGGGCCAGCAGCCTGGCCACGGCCCGACCGAGCAGGGCTACGGCCAGTACGGCACCCAGGCCGACCACGCCCAGCCCTACCCCGGCGGCGGTCAGCCGAGGAAGAAGAAGACCGGCCTGATCCTCGGCATCGTCGGCGCGGTCGTGGCCCTGGCCGTGGTCGCCGTCGTCCTGATCCTGGTGCTCACCGGCGGCGACGACGACAACGGCGGTGGCGGCGGGCAGGACGCCGACCCGGCCGACACCGTCCAGGAGTTCATCGACGCGCTGAAGGACGACGACTGCGACGCCGCGGCCGCCCTGACCACCGGGGACGCCGCCGAGGACGTCGAGGAGTGCGAGACCGAGGGCACCGAGGCCTTCGACGACATCGACTTCGAGGTCGGCGAGTCCGACGTCGACGGCGACACCGCCACGGTGCCGGTCACGGTCACCAGCAGCGGGTTCGAGGAGACTGCCTCGTTCGAGCTCGAGAAGGTCGACGGCGACTGGCTGATCAGCAGCCTCGACGGCGACGGCGAGGAGCCCACGGCCGACGCCCCCTCGGCCGGCAGCGTCACCCCGGACCTCCCGTCGGACGTGCCGACCGACCTGCCGACCGACCTGCCGTCGGACTTCCTGAGCGACCTGCCCTCGGACTTCCCCTCGGAGTTCCTCAGCGAGTTCCCGACCGACTTCCCGACCGACTTCCTCACCGATCTCCCGACCGACTTCCCGACCGACTTCCCGACCGAGTGAAGGCCTTCCGGTGTCGCGTCTGCGACAACGCCCTCCACCTCGAGAACACCGTGTGCGTGTCGTGCGGGACGGCGCTCGGCTTCTCCCGGTCCGAGCGTGCCCTCGTCCCGGTCGACGCGACCGGCCAGTACGTCGACGCGACCGGGCTCGTCTGGCACGTCTGCGCCAACCTGAACCTGTCGGGGTGCGCCTGGCTGGCCCCGCTGCAGGGCGGTCAGTGCTCGAGCTGTGACCTGACCCGGACCCGGCCCAGCGACGACGACGTCGTCGGCCTGCAGCACTTCCCGGCCGCCGAGCAGGCCAAGCGGCACCTCCTGGTCGAGCTCGACACCCTCGGCATGAAGGTCGTCGGCAAGGACCCCGCCCGGGGCGGCGACCCCGAGAACGGCCTGGCCTTCGACCTGCTCTCGAGCGTCGAGGAGAACGTCGTCATCGGGCACGAGAACGGGGTCATCACCATCGACCTCGCCGAGAGCGACGACGCCCACCGCGAGAAGGTGCGCGCCCAGCTGGCCGAGCCGTACCGCACGATGCTGGGGCACTTCCGCCACGAGTTCGGCCACTACGCCGAGTGGCAGCTGGTCCGCGGCGACGAGCTGATGGCCCGGTGCCGCGAGCTGTTCGGCGACGAGTCGGTCGACTACCAGGCCGAGCTCCAGCGCCACTACGACGAGGGGCCGCCGCCGGGGTGGGAGGAGTCCTACATCTCGACCTACGCGACGATGCACCCGTTCGAGGACTTCGCCGAGACGTGGGCGCACTTCCTCCACATCGCCGACACCGTCGAGACCGCCCGCGAGTACGGCCTGCTGACCATCGCCGCGGTGGGTGCCTTCGCCCAGTTCCGCGACGTCGTCACCGGCGTCTGGGTGCCGCTCTCGATCGCCCTCAACCAGATCAACCGCTCGATGGGCAAGGACGACGTCTACCCCTTCGTCATCGCGCCGCCGGTGCTCGACAAGCTCGACTTCGTGGCCGGCCTGCTGCCGCTCGACGGCTGACCGGTCCGGCTCGACCCGGTGCCGTGCGTGACATGATGCGCCGGCTGGACGACGGCGCCGTCCCGGCCCCGTCCCGACCCGCGAGGAGACCCCGATGACCCACGGCAGCACGCCCCCGGGCTGGTACGACGACGGCCAGGGTGCCCAGCGCTGGTGGGACGGGTCGCAGTGGACCGAGCACACCCAGGGTGGCGACCAGCAGCCCGCCCAGCCGGCCGAGCCGGAGCCGGCGCCGGCGAGCGACCCGCACAGCGAGCCGACCCGGTTCAACCCCGCGGCCGGGCTCGGGGGCGGGCCGTCGTCCTCGTCGGCGACGCCCAACCTCGACAAGGGCGCCGGCGGGTCCTCGCCGGCCACCCCGGAGCACGGCCAGCCCGCCCAGCCGGAGCAGCAGGGCTACGGCCAGCAGGGCTACGGCCAGCAGCCCGGGTACGGCCAGCAGGGCTACGGCCAGCAGCCCGGGTACGGCCAGCAGGGCTACGGGCAGCAGCCCGGGTACGGCCAGCAGCCGGGCTATGACCAGCAGGGCTACGGCCAGCAGCCCGGGTACGGCCAGCAGGGTTACGGGCAGCAGGGCTACGGGCAGCAGCCGGCCTGGGGCAACCAGCTCCCGGCGTCCTCGTCGGGCGGCGGCAAGGGCAAGCTGATCGCGATCATCGCCGGCGGCGCGGCCCTGCTGCTGGTCGTGGTGGTCCTCCTCCTCACCGTCGTGCTCGGCGGCGGGGGCCCGGAGGGTGCCGCGAAGGACTACTTCGAGGCCAGCGTCGAGGGTGACTCCGAGGAGGTCTGCGAGCTGACGGCCGAGGAGCCGCGCCAGGAGCTGCTCGACAACCTCGAGGCGAGCGACTGCGGCGACTACGCCGACAAGGTCGAGGCCCAGCTCGAGGAGTTCGGCGGCGACTTCCAGGCCCTCCAGGACGACATCGACTTCGACTTCGACGTCGAGGACGTCGAGGAGGACGGCGACGAGGCCACGGTCAAGGGCACCGTGAAGTCCAAGTACACCGGCGACGACCCGGACGGCTTCCGCGACGCCTACGGCACCGACGAGCTCGAGGAGGAGGACGACGCCACCGTCGAGCTCGTCAAGGAGGACGGCGACTGGAAGGTCGCGAGCACCTCCTGAGCCGGGGTCGGGCCCACCCCGAGGAGTGGCGGGGGCGCCCGTAGATTGGGCGCATGGCTGACCAAGGGACCTACGTCGAGCAGGGCAAGGCTTTCGACCGGGACATGAACTACGTGCCCGACCGCATCACCCGCGACGCCCGGCGTCCCGAGCACGGACCGGTCGAGGGCGAGCTCTGGCCCGTCGAGCCCGGCCGCTACCGGCTGGTGGCCGCCAAGGCCTGCCCGTGGGCGAACCGCTCGATCATCGTGCGCAGCCTGCTGGGCCTGGAGGACGTCATCTCCCTCGGTCTGCCCGGCCCCACGCACGACGCCCGGTCGTGGACCTTCGACCTCGACCCCGGTGGGCGCGACCCGGTGCTCGGGATCGAGCGGCTCCAGGAGGCCTACCTCAAGCGCTTCCCGGACTACCCCCGCGGCATCACCGTGCCGGCCGTGGTCGAGGAGTCGACCGGCCTGCTCGTCACCAACGACTTCCCGTGGATCACCCACGACCTCTTCCACGAGTGGCGCGAGTTCCACCGCGCCGACGCGCCGGACCTGTGGCCCGTCGACCTCCGCGAGGAGATGGAGGACGTGATGAAGCGGGTCTTCACCGAGGTCAACAACGGCGTCTACCGCTGCGGCTTCGCCGGGTCGCAGGAGGCCTACGACGCCGCCTACGAGCGGCTGTTCACCGCGCTCGACTGGCTCGAGGAGCGACTCGGCACCCGGCGCTACCTCATGGGCGCCGCGATCACCGAGGCCGACGTGCGGCTGTTCACGACGCTGGCCCGCTTCGACCCCGTCTACCACGGGCACTTCAAGTGCAACCGGCAGAAGCTCACCGAGATGCCGAACCTGTGGGGCTACGCGCGCGACCTGTTCCAGACGCCCGGCTTCGGCGACACGATCGACTTCGAGCAGATCAAGCAGCACTACTACGTCGTGCACCGCGACATCAACCCGTCCGGCATCGTCCCGGCCGGCCCCGATCCCGCCGTCTGGCTGGAGCCGCACGGCCGGGGCTGACCCTCCTACGCTGGAGCCATGGGACACGGGCACGGTCACGGTCACGCCGCGGGGCGGGCGGCGGACCGCCGTCGCCTGCGCTGGGTGCTCGCCGTCACCGCCAGCGTCCTGGTCGTCGAGGTCGTCGGTGCGCTGCTCACCGGGTCCCTCGCGCTCCTCGCGGACGCCGCGCACATGGCCACCGACGCCGGCGGCGTCCTGCTCGCGCTCGGCGCGTCCTACGTCGCCTCGCTGCCGGCCGGGCGGCGCTCCACGTTCGGCTACCACCGCGCCGAGGTGCTGGCGGCGCTGCTGAACGCGCTGGTGCTGCTCGGTGTCTGCGGGTACCTGGTGTGGGCGGGGGTCGGCCGGCTGTTCGACCCCGCCGACGTGGACGCCGGCGGGCTGGTGCTCTTCGCCGCCGTCGGTCTCGTGGCGAACGCGGTGTCGATGGCGATCCTCAACCGCAGCGACACCGACTCCCTCAACATGCGCGGCGCGCTCTACGAGGTCTACGCCGACCTGCTCGGCTCGGTGCTCGCGGTGGTCGCCGGCGTCGTCATCTGGGTGACCGGCTGGCTGCAGGCCGACGCCGTCGCCTCACTGGTGATCGCCGCGATGATCCTGCCGCGGTCGTTGGTGCTCGCGCGCGACGCCGCCGTCGTCCTGCTCGAGATCGCGCCGAACGGCCTCGACCTCGACGACGTCGGGCACCACCTGCGGCACGTCGCAGGCGTCGTCGACGTCCACGACCTGCACGCCTGGACGATCACCAGCGGCATCCCCAGCCTGTCGGCGCACGTGACGGTCACCGACGAGGCCCTCGCCGCCCGCGGGGTCGGCGCGATCCTCGACGAGCTGGGTGCGTGCGTGGCCGAGCACTTCGACGTCCGGCACGCGACCTTCCAGGTCGAGCCGGTCTCCCACGAGGCCCACGAGGACCTCGGCGAGCTGCACGGCTCCTGACGACGTGACCCGAAGGAGAGCCCCGGGGGGCGCCGCGGTCGGGTCAGCCGGCGGCGTCGGCCTCGGCGGCGGCCTTCAGCTTGACCATGGTCTCGTCGAGCGCCTTCTGCGTCCGCGAGCCGAACAGCGCCTTGAGTGCGGCGCGGGAGACGGGGTCGTAGTGCGAGAGGTCCCAGGTCTCGACGACCTGGGTCCCGCCGCCGTTGGTGGGCGTGAGCTCGTAGCGCCAACGGTGCTTGCCCATGTGGCGCCAGGCGATCAGCCGGTCGGGCTCGAACTCGACGACCTTGTTCCTGATCTTGTACTTCGCGCCGTTCTTCATGTCCATGCCGAACTCCGAGCCCAGCTCGAGGCGCTCCGGACCGGAGACCGAGGCGCGCACGGTGCCGGACCCGTCGATCCGGGTGTGCTGGCGCGGATCGCTGAGGATCGCGAACACCACGGACGGCGGGGCGGCGATCGTCGTGCCGGCGGACCTGCTCCTCGAACCCATGCCGCCAGCCTAGGGACGTCGTCCACCCCGGTCCTCACCCGACCAGGCGCGCCGGGCCGGCGGGTCCCCGGGTGGGGGTGTGATTGGCGGCGTCGACCAGGACGACGGTAGGTTCTCCTCGTCCGGACTGTGTCCCGGGTCACAGCCGCGCCACCCCTGCGGACCGACCCGCAGGCACACCGGCGAAGCCCAGGCACCCGGCGACGGAGACCCCGTCCGCCGGGCGACGAGAAGGAGCAGCCATGAACGCACCCCCCGACGCGAGCAGCACCGCGAACGGCCCCGGCTTCGGCCCCGACCTGGCGGAGGTCTTCGGGCCCAGCCAGGGTGCCGGTGGTCCCGAGCTGGTCCAGCTCCTGACCCCGGAGGGCGAGCGGGTCCACCACCCGGAGTTCGACATGGACTTCTCCGCCGAGCAGCTGCGCGGGTTCTACCGCGACATGGTGCTGACCCGGCGCATCGACACCGAGGCCACGGCCCTGCAGCGCCACGGCGAGCTCGGCATCTGGGCCCAGCTCCTCGGCCAGGAGGCCGCGCAGATCGGTGCCGGTCGCGCCCTGCGCCCGCAGGACTACGTCTTCCCGACCTACCGCGAGCACGGTGTCGCGTGGTGCCGCGGGCTCGACCCGCTCAAGCTCCTCGGGCTCTTCCGCGGCGTCGACCACGGTGGCTGGGACGCCGCCGAGGTGAACTTCGGCCAGTACACGATCGTCATCGGCGCCCAGACGCTGCACGCCACCGGCTACGCGATGGGCATCCAGCGCGACGGTGACGTCGGCACCGGCGACGCCGAGCGCGACGCGGCCGTCGTGGCCCACTTCGGCGACGGCGCCAGCAGCCAGGGCGACGTCAACGAGGCGTTCATCTTCGCCGCCTCCTACAACGCCCCCGTGGTGTTCTTCTGCCAGAACAACCAGTGGGCGATCTCCGAGCCGATCGAGCGCCAGACCCGGATCCCGCTCTACCAGCGCGCGCTGGGCTTCGGCTTCCCCGGCGTCCGCGTCGACGGCAACGACGTCCTCGCGACCTACGCCGTCACCCAGGCCGCGCTGCAGCGCGCCCGCGACGGCCAGGGGCCCACCCTGGTCGAGGCCTACACGTACCGGATGGGGGCGCACACCACCACCGACGACCCCACCCGCTACCGCCTCTCCGACGACGTCGAGAGCTGGAAGCTCAAGGACCCGATCGCCCGGGTCGAGGTCTACCTGCGCCGCAACGGCCTGGTCGACGACACCTTCATGGCGGAGATCGCCGCCGAGGCCGACGACCTGGGCCACACGCTGCGCGAGGGCTGCAAGGCGATGCCCGACCCGCTGCCCTCGGCCATCTTCGAGCACGTCTACGCCGAGGAGACCGAGGAGCTGCGCCTCCAGCGCGAGGGCTTCGCGGCCTACCAGGCCTCGTTCGAGGGAGCACACGCATGAGCGCCACCCAGAAGATCACCCTCGCCAAGGGCCTCAACATGGGCCTGCGCCAGGCCATGGAGGACGACCCGAAGGTCCTGCTCATGGGCGAGGACGTCGGCAAGCTCGGCGGCGTCTTCCGCATCACCGACGGCCTCCAGAAGGACTTCGGCGAGGACCGCGTCATCGACAGCCCGCTCGCCGAGTCCGGCATCGTCGGCACCGCGGTCGGCATGGCGATGCGCGGCTACCGCCCCGTGGTGGAGATCCAGTTCGACGGCTTCGTCTACCCGGCCTACGACCAGATCGTCTGCCAGGTCGCGAAGATCCACTACCGGAGCAAGGGCCGCACCAAGATGCCCATCGTCATCCGGATCCCGTTCGGTGGCGGCATCGGCGCGGTCGAGCACCACAGCGAGTCGCCCGAGGCGCAGTTCGCGCACACCCCGGGACTCAAGGTCGTCGCCTGCTCCAACCCCGTCGACGGCTACTGGATGATCCAGCAGGCCATCGCCTGCGACGACCCGGTGATCTTCCTGGAGCCGAAGCGGCAGTACCACGCCGACAAGGCCGAGCTCGACGACTCCGAGACCCTGGCCGACGTCGCGCCGCTGTTCACCTCCCGCGTCGTGCGCCGTGGCACCGACGCCACGCTGCTCGCCTACGGGCCGACGGTGAAGACCGCGATGAAGGCCGCCGAGGCCGCCGCCACCGAGGGCCGCTCGCTCGAGGTCATCGACCTGCGCACGCTCTCCCCGCTCGACATGGCGCCGGTGCACGAGTCCGTGCGCCGCACCGGCCGGGCCGTCGTCGTCCACGAGGCGCACGTCAACCTCGGCCTGGGCTCCGAGCTCGCCGCCCGGATCACCGAGGAGTGCTTCTACTCCCTCGAGGCCCCGGTGCTCCGCGTCGGCGGGTTCGACACGCCCTACCCGGCGTCGCGGATCGAGGAGGACTTCCTCCCCGACCTCGACCGGGTGCTCGACGCCGTCGACCGCTCCCTCGACTTCTAGGCCAGGAGACCCCCATGCCCGAGTACCTCCTGCCCGACGTCGGCGAAGGCCTCACCGAGGCCGAGATCGTGACCTGGAAGGTCAAGGTCGGCGACGTCATCGCGATCAACGACATCGTCGTGGAGATCGAGACCGCCAAGTCGCTCGTCGAGCTGCCGTCGCCCTACGCCGGCGAGGTCACCGCCCTGCTCGTGCCCGAGGGCGAGATGGTCGCCGTCGGGACCCCGATCATCCGGATCGGCGAGCCCGCGTTGGCCGACGCCGCCGAGGACCCGACCCCGCCCGACGCCCCTCCGCCGGGTCCCGGCGACATGGTCATCGACCTCTCCAACCCCGCCGCCAGCGGCGGCGGCGAGGGCGAGAGCCTGGTCGGTCGCAACAAGGCCGACCGCGGGCCGATCCGCCGGGCGCGCAAGGTCGCCAGCGGCTCGCTGGCCACCCACATCCAGACCCAGGCCTCCTTCGAGACCGGGCTCGCCTCGCCGCTGGTCGAGGCGGCCGAGCTCGAGGACGCCGTCCCGGCCCGTGCGGCCGAGGTGGCCCAGCCCGCCGACGTCCGGGTGCTGGCCAAGCCGCCGGTGCGCAAGCTCGCCAAGGACCTCGGCGTCGACCTCGCCACCTGCGCGACGTCCGGGCCGAACGGCACCGTGACCCGCGCGGACGTCGAGGACGCCGCCGCGGGGACGACCTACCGGGGCGCGGTCGACCCGGGGCCGAGCTCGGTCATGTCGACGAGCCTCGCGGCCGGCGTCCGCGAGACGCGCGAGCCGGTCAAGGGCGTGCGCAAGATGATGGCCGGCGCGATGACGCAGTCGGCCTTCACCGCGCCGCACGTGACCGAGTGGGTCACCGTCGACGCCACCGCGACCGTCGAGCTGGTGGCCCGGCTCAAGCAGCGCCGCGAGCTGCGCGAGGTGAGGATCAACCCGCTGCTGGTGCTGGCGAAGGCGGTCCTGCTGGCGGTGCGCCGCACCCCGGAGGTCAACTCCTTCTGGGACGAGGCCGCCCAGGAGGTCGTCCTCAAGCACTACGTGAACCTCGGCATCGCCGCGGCCACGCCGCGGGGGCTCGTCGTCCCGAACGTCAAGGACGCCGACCGGCTCTCGCTGCCCGAGCTCGCCGGGGCGCTCGGCGACCTCACCGCGACCGCGCGCGACGGGAGGACGCAGCCGGCCGACATGGCCGGCGGCACCTTCACCATCACCAACGTCGGGGTGTTCGGCGTCGACGCCGGCACGCCGATCATCAACCCCGGCGAGTCGGCGATCCTCTGCTTCGGCGCGATCCGCAAGCAGCCGTGGGTGGTGACGCGCGACGGCGTCGACGAGATCGCCGTCCGCCACGTCACCACGCTCGCGCTGAGCTTCGACCACCGCCACATCGACGGCGAGAAGGGCTCGCGCTTCCTCGCCGACGTCGCCGGCATCCTCGAGGACCCGGCCTCGGCCCTGCTGTTCTGAGCCCCGCTGACCCGTCAGTGATCACTGACGGGTCAGAGAGGATTTCGCGCCGACCCGTCGACGATCACTGACGGGTCAGTGAGGATCGCGGGCTGACCCGTCGACGATCACTGACGGGTCAGCGAGGATCGCGCGCTGACCCGTCCTCAGGTGGTCAGCGAGTCGGCGGCCTCGATGTCGCGGATGATCTCGGCGACCGGCACGTGCCCGAGGAGCACGGCGGCGAGGCCGGTGACGTAGCGGTCCATCAGCCCGACGTTGGCCGCCGAGAGGTCGCGGACGACGGTCTCCAGGAAGTCCGGGTCCTGGGTCAGGGTGGGCGGCAGCGTGCCCAGCTCGTAGCCCGAGCGCACCCGCACCTCCCCGGTGTCGCGGTCGAGCTCGAACGTCCCGGGGACCAGGCCGTGGTTGACCCGGTCGACGAACTCCGACATCCGGGCCAGCGCCTCGGCGTCCTCGGCCGGCACGTCGAAGGGCGAGTAGGAGTAGATGCAGAACACCAGTCCTGCGTCGTCGGTGATCGCGACCGCCGTCCACGAGCTGTCGCTGCCGGTGACGTCGATGGTGTAGCCGAGCCCGTCGGAGCTCTCGGCGGCCGGCCAGCCCTGGTAGACCCGGCCGGCGGCCGCGTGGAGGGGGTCGGTCACTTCTGGGGCTTCTTCGCGTGCTCTTCCTCGGCCCGCCGGATGCGGTTGGCGACCTCGCCCTCGATGAAGGTGAGCTTGGCCTTGACGACCGGGTCGTTCTGCCGGCTGACGTCGAACTGGCCGAAGTAGGCCGCGAGCTCGGGCGTGGTCATCGTGGTGATCTGCTTGACCCAGGCGTTCTCGAGCGCGACCGGCCCGGAGATGCCGGCGTCCGGGCCCTTGGCCTGGGCCGCCGCGGTCTCGGCCTGCTGCTTGCGGTCCGCGGAGGAGCGGGGCAGCAGGGCCTCGGGCACGGTGGTGCCCTTGGCCTTCGCCTTGTCGGTCATGCTGGTGCGGACCTTGTCGAGCGACTTCTCGTTGTCCTTCGCGCCGCGCATCGCGTAGTACAGCTTCGAGCCGGTGCCGCGGTCGGACTTGCCGTTGTGGTTGTCGGCGTTCTTCGCCTCCACCAGCTGACGGGCGTCGTCGAAGTTGTCCGTGATGCCCTTCTTGACCGACTTGATCCCGTCGCTCACCTTCTGCAGGATGCCGCGCTCGTCGGCGGGGGTGCCGGCCGGCGCGGCGGAGACGCCGAGGGTGTCGGTGACGGTCTTGACCGCGCTGTTGACCTTCTCGGTGACCGTCTTCGGGTCGCCGGTGGCCTGCAGGCCCTTGAGCACCTGGTCGGTGAGCTCGTTGAAGTCCATCGACTCGATCTCGGCGGCCTTGATGCCGTACTCGAGGAGGGTGGCGCGGGCGTAGGGCAGCCCGTCCTGGGCGGCCAGCACGAGCTGCCGGACGCCGGAGCCGATGTCGTGCTTGAGCACGTCGCGGGAGGCGCCCTCCTTGTGCTCGACGTTGAAGCCCTTGAGCGCGGTCGAGGACTGGGACTCGCTGACGGTGTCGTAGATCCCGTGGCCGACGCTGTGCAGCACGTCGACCAGGCTCATGGTCAGCTTGGCGGCTGCCGGGATGCCGAAGCCACCGGCGGAGGCCACCTCGGCGATGTTGAGCCCGAGCATCGTGGCGTGCTTGGCCATCTTGAACGTCGACATCTCGATCATCTGGGCCGTGCGCGAGTTGATCCGGTCCATCGCCGCGGCGAGCGGGGCGTTCTTGCCCAGCAGCGCCTCCTCGACGGCCGCGACGCCGGAGAAGTGCCGCTCGAAGGTCGGGATCGCGTCGAGCGCGGTGTGGATGAGGCCGAGGCTGGAGGTGATGATGCCGACGATCGGCAGGGCCGAGCCGACCTGGTCGAGGACGGGGCTGCCGGTGTCGAAGGCCTTGAGGCCCTTCTCCATGGTCGCCAGCGTCGTCTTGGTGACCTGGGCGGCGCTCAGCAGCACCGCGACGCCGTCCTTGGTGAGGGTCACCTTGGCGCCGCGGTCGGCGGTGCCCTTCTTCATCGCGTCGATGGTGGCGGTCAGCGTCATGACCTTGCCGACCATGTCGAGCACGTCACCGACGCCGGTGGTGCTGCCGTCCATCAGGTCGCCGACGCTGGCGGCGCCCGTCTCGCTCATCGTGCCGGCGTCGGCCAGGCCGAACTCGGTGACCTTGCTGGTGCCCTTGCCGAGCGGGTTGGAGACCTTCTTGAGCGTGTCGACGGTGTCGCGCTCGTCGACCAGCATCGGGCCGGAGGCGTCGGTCCTGACCGCCTCCTCGGCCGCGGCCCGCAGGCGCGCCTCCGTCACGCCGCCCGACGTCACGCCGTCCGCCCGGGCGACCGCCTCGTCGCCGGCGGCCGTCGCCTTCTCGGCGAGCGCCTTGCCGCCGTCGCCGGACGCGGCGTTGGCGCGAGCCACCAGCCGGTCCTGCTCGCGCTGCTTCTTGACCTGCTCGTGCGCCTCCTTGCCCGTCATCGGCACGGTGCTGGTCGTGCGGACCTTCTCCGCGTCCGCCTGGCGGCGGACCCGGGCGTCCTGGGCGGCCTGGTTGGCCCGCGTCAGCGCCTTGTCGAACTCGTCGAAGCGCAACGGCCGGTAGGCGCGCACCTCCTTGGGTGCCTCGTCCCAGACCTTGGCGCCCTCGAGCTCGGCGGCCTGCTCGATGGGCGCCATGTCGGCGACGTCCTTGGTGTAGCCGTCGGTGAGCTTGTCGAAGACGCGGGTGCGCGCCTCCATCTCCGCGGTGAGGCAGGACTCGACCTGCACCCAGAACTCGACCAGCTGGTCGGGTGGCAGCGTGGACACCGGTCCGGCCTCCATCGCGGCCTTCATGGTCGCCGCGACCGCGGCGTTCTCCTTGTTCTGCACCTTTGCGCCGGCCTTCGCCACCTGGGCGGAGGCGCTGTTGGCGGCGCGCCCGCCCGAGATGCCGGCCTTCTTCTCCTTCGCCGCGGCGGCCCGCTCGTCCTGGGCCTTCTTCTCCTCGGCCTTCTTCTGACGGTCGGCCGCGGCCTTGTCGTCCTTGGCCTTCTTGTCCGCGGCCAGCTTGGCCGCCTTCGCCTCGTCGGCCTTCTTCTTGTCGTCGACCCGCTTCTTCGCGGCGGCGTCCTTCTTGGCCTGCTCGGCCTCCTTGGCCTTGCGGACGGCCTCGTCCTTGACGGCCTTCGCCGCGGCCGCACCGGTCAGCGCGGGCGCGGCGCCGGCGGTCGCGGTGATCTTGCGGCGCAGCCCGGCGGCGCCGCCCTGCATCACGTGGCCGAGCTCGTGGGCCAGGACCTTCTGGCCGCGCGCGGACGACGGGTCGTAGGCGCCGTCGGCGAAGAAGATGTCGTTGCCCGTGGTGAAGGCCTCGGCCGAGATCGTGCGGGAGATCTTCGCCGCCGAGGCGCCGCGGTGGATGCGGACCTTGCCCAGGTCGGTGCCGAACGCGGCCTCCATGGTGCTGCGGACCGGGGTCTCGAGCGACTCGCCGCCACCGACCGAGCTCTCGATCTCGCCCTGGGTGCCGGCGTCGAGGTCGCCGCCCTCGTAGCCGATCGTCGCCGTGCCGGGCTGCGGTGCGTGGCTGCGCGCGATGCCGCAGGCCGCGGTGTGCACGTGCGGCTCGGCCGCCTGCCGGTCGAGAGGCTGCTGGCTGGCCAGCCAGCCGAGCGCGTCGTCGGCGCGCCGGTCGGCGTCGCGCTCGGCGTGGTCGTCGGCGGCACCGACGGTCATCACCCGGCGCACGGGCTCGGCGGTGGTCACCGGCACCCGCTCCAGCGTCTGGTGGTCGGCCTTGGCGGGCGCGTCGTGGTCAGGCATCGAAGTCCTCCGGGTTGAGCATGCGGCCGAGCTTCTTGTACTCGCCGGCGAGCGCCGCGAGCAGGTGGTCCATGGTGACGGGGGTGCCCTCGTCGGCGGCGCGGAACGCCGCCGAGACGACGACGTTGCGGATGATGCCGCCGGCGACCTCGAAGCGCTGGGCCAGCCGGTCGACGTCGAGCTCGCCGAGCGGGATGTCGCCGTCGGCGAGGTGGTGGGTCCAGATGGCGCGCCGCTCGTCGACGGCGGGCAGGGTGAACGAGACGACCTCGTGGATGCGGCGCAGGAACGCGTCGTCGATGTTCTTCGGCAGGTTGGTCGCCAGCACCACGACGCCGTCGTAGCTCTCGAGCCGCTGCAGCAGGTAGGAGACCTCGAGGTTGGCGTAGCGGTCGCGGCCGTCCTTGACCTCGGACCGCTTGCCGAACAGCGAGTCGGCCTCGTCGAAGAACAGCACCGCGCTGCCGGCGGAGGCGGCGGCGAACAGCTTCTCGAGGTTCTGCTCGGTCTCGCCGATGTACTTGCTCACCACCGACGAGAGGTCGACGCGGTAGAGGTCGAGGCCGAGGGTGTGCGCGACGACCTCGGCGGCCAGCGACTTGCCGGTGCCCGAGGGGCCGGTGAACAGGGAGATGATGCCGCGACCGGACGCCGAGGTGACGCCCCAGTCGTCGTAGACCGTGCCGGCCTGACGGAAGCGGGCCACGACGGTGCGGAGCTGGTCGACGCGCGGCTCGCTGAGGATGAGGTCGTCCCACGTCTTGCGGGGGCGGATGCGACGGGCCAACCGGCCCATCGGCCCGGCGAGCAGCCGGCGCACCGCCAGGTCGAGGTCGCCGCCCACGGCGGGCAGCGCGGAGCCGACCTGCTCGAGCTGGTGCGCGGTGAGGCGGTGGGTGCGGGGGGCGTCCGGCCCGAAGACGCTGCGCCACTCCTCCTCGGTGACGACGTCGTCGGAGGCGCGCAGCTCGACGCGCGGGCGCTCGGGCAGCTCGGCGAGCGGGATGTCGTCGGTGCTGGAGAGCGCCCAGGCCAGGTGGGTGGCGCGGTCGATCCACTGGCGGCCGGCGGGCGGGAGGTCGTCGCCGACCTCGACCAGGACGCCGCTGCCGGTGATCGTCGCCTCGCGGACGACGGCGGCCCAGCCGTCGGGAGTGGTCGGGGCCGGCGTGACGAGGTAGACGTCGGCGCCGCGCTGCTGGGCGACCAGCGCGCGGCGGCGCACCGGGTCCGGCCCGGCCACGAGCACCAGCCCGTCCTCGACCGCCGTGGACGTCGACCCGCCCGGCGGGCCCTCCATCATCCAGGCGCCGACCGGCAGGTCGGGGTCGGGCGACTGGTCGCCGCCGATGGCCCAGACGACGCTGGGGGCGAGCACGACCTCGGTGGTCGACCACGGCCCCTGGTGCTCGAGCAGCCCGACGAGCGCGGCCCGCCGCAGCGCGGACGACGGCCCGGTCGCGGCCACGCACGCGCCGACCCCGCCGAGGAGGCGCGCCGCGGCCCCGAGCGTCAGCCGCCCCGGGCGGCCGCTCCCGGTGAGGGTCGCGAGGCGGGCGGTCCGGGTCAGGTCGGTCTCGCAGGCGAGGAGGATCGCGAGCAGCTCGCGCGCGGCCGCGTCGGCGCCCGCGTTGGCGCAGAGCGCGGTGAAGCCGTCGGTGGCGGGTTCGGCCGTCGGGTCGGTGGCGAGGTCCTCCCGGGCGTGCGCGAGGGCGGTCGCCGCGTCGTCGTCCTGGTCGCCGAGGGCCCAGTCGAGCGCGGCGTCGGCGAAGCGCAGGAACGCAGCCGGTGCGCTCGTCGCGTCCGTCGCCGTCGTCACGGTGGCCTTCCTGCCGGCGGCCACGCGCTCGCGCAAAGCCTGGGGGGAACCTCGATGGTGACACCACCTGGTGGCGCCCGGACGGCGATTGGGCAAACTGGGCACGGTCCGAGCGGGGGGACCGGCGACTGCCACCGCCCCGAACGGGTAGAGAGGTTGTCATGACCACGTCGTCCGAGACCCCCGAGAAGGGCGCCCTGCTGGGCCCCTTCCGGCTCGGACGACGCCTCGGGGTCGGCGGGATGGGCATCGTCTTCCAGGCCCTCGACACCCAGCTGAACCGCCAGGTCGCGCTCAAGGTGATCACCCCGCGCATCGGCGACGACGAGGGGTTCCGGGCGCGGTTCACCCGGGAGGCGCAGGCCCAGGCCTCGCTCGACTCGCCGCACGTCGTGCAGGTGTACTCCTTCGGCGAGGCCGACGGGCGGCTCTACATCGCCTCCCAGCTCATCCCGGACGGCGACCTCGGCCAGATGCTCGCGCGCCACGGCCGCCCGCCCGCGCGGATCGCGGTCAACCTCATCTCGCAGGTGGCCGACGGGCTCGCCGACGCGCACGCCGCCGGGCTGATCCACCGCGACATCAAGCCGGCGAACGTGCTGCTCCGCAACCGCGACAACGCCCTCACCGCCTACCTCGGCGACTTCGGGATCGCGCGCCAGGTCGGCGCCGCGACGCAGCTCACGCAGGTCGGCGGCACCGTCGGCACGCCGACCTACATGGCGCCCGAGCTGCACACCGGCTCCGTGGCCGGCCCGGCCTCCGACATCTACTCCCTCGGCTGCCTGCTGTGGGCGACGTTGAGCGGACGGGCGCCCTACAGCGGTGCCACCGACTACCAGATCGTGATGGCCCACCTCGAGGACGACGTCCCGCAGCTCGCGCCGACCGGCCCGCTGGCCGCCGAGGTCAACCGGGTGCTCCAGCGGGCGCTGGCCAAGCAGCCGGGCGACCGGTACCCGTCGGCGACCGCGATGCGCGACGACCTGCGCCGGGTCGTCCGGCTCCCCGACGACCCGACGCCGGTGCGCCCGCTCGACGACACCGAGCGCGCCTCCGAGGTCACCACGCCCCGGCCGGGGCAGCCGTGGCGCTTCGCGCCGCCCCAGCTGCCGACGCCCACGCCGACCCCCGCCCCGGGTTCGCGGACGCCGGCTCCGGCCGCGCCGCCGTTCCGCACGCCGTCGCCGGCGCCCCCGACGTTCAACGACTCCGGCCCGCCGTCGCGCCCAGGTCCGTCGGGACCGACCCGCCGCCGGCGCACCTGGGTCGTGGTCGCCGTCCTGGCCGTCGTGCTCGGCGTGGGCGGGGTGGTCACCACCGTGCTGCTCGTGAACGGCGATGACGGCGCGGGCGGTGGCGGTGGTGGCGGGGCGGCCGACCCGACGACCGGGCAGACGACCGGGCAGACGACCGGGCAGACGACCGGGCCGACGACCGGCGGCGGGAGCAGCGAGGAGGAGGAGCGGGCGATCGCCAACCTCACCGCGGCTTTCCTCGAGGACCCGACCGCCGGCTCCGACCCGGCGAGCAGCGCCTGCATCGCCCGCAACCTCGTTGAGCAGGAGGGGGTCGACGGGCTCCAGCAGCTCGGCATCCTCGACGACGACCTCCAGTTCCTCGCCGACGCCGACGACCCCGCCATCGCCGGACCGATCCTCCAGGCCGGGCTGAGCTGCATCGGCGACCTGCTCAGCAGCTCGCCCCCGGCCCCCTGACCCGCCCCCACCCCGTCGCGCCGGTCCTCGTGCCCTGCTGCCCTGGGCAGATTCGCTTGCCCGGCGCGCGGTGAGCAGGTGAGGTGGGTCCATGCGACTCCTGGTGCTCGGCGGCACGGTGTTCCTGTCCGAGGAGGTGGCGGCGGAGGCGGTGCGTCGCGGGCACGAGGTGGTCTGCGCCTGTCGCGGCGCCTCGGGTGCGGTCCCGGAGGGCGCGCGGCTGGTGCGCTGGGACCGCGGCGCCGGGGACCCGGCCCCGGGTGACGACGTCGGCCGCGTCGACGCGGTGGTCGACGTCGCCCGGCACCCGTCGTGGGTCCGCGCCGGGCTGTCGGCGTGGACCGACGCGCACTGGGTCTTCGTCTCGACCATCAACGTCTACGCCGACACCGGCACGCCCGGCGGCCGGCCCGGCACGCTGCCGCTGGTCGAGCCGGTGCACACCGACGGCGACCTCGTGCCCGGCGACTCCGACGTCTACGGCGCGATGAAGCGCGGCTGCGAGCTGGCGGTGACGGCGAGCGCGGCGTCCTCGACCATCGTCCGGCCGGGGCTGATCTGCGGGCCCGGCGACCCGACGTCGCGGTTCGGCTACTGGCCCGAGCGGCTCGTCGAGGCCGCGGACGGGTCGGAGGTCCTCGCCGGCGGGAGCCCGGAGGACGTCGTCCAGGTCGTCGACGTGCGCGACCTGGCGGCCTGGCTCGTCACCCTGGCCGAGCAGCGCACCGCCGGCGAGTACGACGGCGTCGGCCCCGCGACGCCGATCGGCGACCTGCTGGCCGGGGTGGCCGAGGGCGTGGGCTCGGAGGCCGCCCTGACCTGGGTGCCGGACGACGTGCTCGCCGAGCACGGCGTCGAGCCGTGGTCGGGCGAGCGCGGCCTGCCGCTGTGGCTGCCGCGCCCGGAGCACGACGGGATGCTCGCCCACGACGCGCGTCCCTCGCTCGACGCCGGCCTGGTGGTCCGGCCGGTCGCGGAGACCGCGCGCGACACCCTGGCCTGGCTGCGCGCGCACCCGGACGCGACGCGCACGGGACTGTCCCGGGAGCACGAGCGGGAGGTGCTCAGGGCCTGGGGCGCGACGTAACCTGCCTCGGGTGAGGCCTCCCCACCAGAACGTGGCGACCGTCCTGGTCGACCCCGCGATGCTGCGTGAGCTCGAGCTCGACCTGATGCCGCTCGACCTGTGGGTGTGGCCGGTCGCGACCGCACCGATCTGCGCCGACGGCCCGCGGCAGGCCTTCCAGATCCGGCGCCGGATGGTCGAGGCCAAGCGCGGCGCCTGGGACGACGCGCGCTCCTGGACGCCGGTCTGGATCTCCTTCGGCGACAGCTGGTACCACGGCGACGACCCGCTCCCGTGGGCCGCGCACGCCGCCCTCTGGGCCAAGCTCTCCGAGCACGCCACCCACGTCCGCTACCGCCTCGGTCTCGGCGGCGTCCCGCGGCTGGTCCTCCCGAACGAGGCCTGACCGCTCCGCCCCGGCGTCGGCGCCGGCGTCCGGCTGGCCCAGCGCGCGCAATTGCCGAACTTGGCTCAGTTCCGGCCGCGCGAACTGAGCGAACGTCGGCAATTGCGTGGCTGGGGCCGCCCACCGCCCGTCCGAGTGCCCCACGCGCGCAATTGCCGAGACTGGCTCAGTTCCGGCCGCGCGAACTGAGCGAACGTCGGCAATTGCGCGGCTGGGGCCACTCACCCACTCACCCACCGGACGCCGACCGGAGCGCGTCAGGGGAGCTCGGGACTCGTGTCGCCGAGCAACCACGCGTCCCAGAGGACGTCGAGGTCCTCGCCGGTCTGGTCCTCGAGGTAGGCCAGGAGCGTCTCGCGGTCGGTGCTGCGGTTGTCCTGGGACTGCGGCCAGCCCTTGACCGCCGCGAAGAAGACCTCGTCGCCGACCTGCTCGCGCAGCGCGTGCCAGAAGAAGGCGCCGCTGAAGTAGACGTTGGAGCTGCCGAAGGCGTCGGGGTCGTAGTCGGCCGGCGGGCCGGACTGGGCGCGGTAGTCGGACTCGTAGCCGGCGTAGCCCTCGAGGTAGGAGTCGAGCGGGACGTCGGACTGCTCGGCCTCCCACATCAGCTGGAGGTACATCGCCATGCCCTCGTTCATCCAGACGTCGCGCCAGTCGTCGGGGGTGACCTGGTCGCCGTACCACTGGTGGGCGAACTCGTGCACGACCGTGTTCTCGGCCATCGAGTACTCCGTGTCGCCCAGCGTGATCATGGTCTGGGTCTCCATGCCGCTCTCGGAGTCGACGACGAGGATCCCGGCGGTGTCGAACGGGTACGGGCCGAGGTAGGTCTCGAGCCAGGCCATCGCCTCGGGGGAGTAGCGCAGCCCGCTGCCGGGCTCCATGTCCCGCGGCGTCCAGTAGGTGATCGGGACGCCGTTCGGGCCGACGTCGGTGGTCTCGCGGTAGTCGCCGAACGCCAGCGTCACCAGGTAGGCCGCCGCCGGCTCCGCGAGGTGGAACGCCGTGGTGTGGGTGCCGTCGGCCGTCTCGTCCGAGACCTTCGCGCCGTTCGCGACCCCGGTCCACGGGTCGGGCACGTGCAGGGTGAAGTCGTAGAGGGCCTTGTCGGCCGGCTGGTCGTTGACGGCGTACCAGGTGTAGGCGCCGAACGGCTCCTGCATGGTCCAGGTCTGGTGCTCGGCGTCGATCGTGAACCCGGTGGTGGCCAGGTCGGAGCGCTCGGTCGGTGCCGGGACCGGTGCGGGGGTGCCGGAGTACTCGACGACGAGCTCGTGGCGAGCGTCCTCCTCGACGGGCGCGGAGACGATCAGGTCCTTGCCGCGGTGCTCGTGGTCGACCTCGGCGCCGTCGAGCGTCAGCGAGGTGATCTCCAGCGGCTCGGCGAAGTCGAGCTGGAACTCCTCGGCGGTGCCGGTGGAGCGGAAGGTGAGCGTCTCGGTGCCGGTGAGCGTGTCGGTCGCGGGGTCCCACGTGAGGTCGAGGTCGTAGCGCAGCGCGTCGACCGACGGGTCGCCGACCTCGGGGTAGTAGGAGTCCTCGGCCGGCTCGCTGAGCGCGAGGTCGAGGTCGGCCTCGGGGGCCGGGTCCGTCGGGTCCTCGCCGGCCGACGACGAGCCGGGCGAGGAGGGAGCCGCCGAGGACGACGGCTCGGACGACGTCGCGATCTTGCCGGCGGTGCCGCACCCGGCGGCGAGGAGCGCCAGGGAGACCAGGGTGGTGCCGGCCAGGACCCGCTGCCGGCGCCGGGTCACGCCTCGCCCCGCAGCAGCGGGCGGGCGAGCTTGCGGCCGTGGTGGATCTGGGCCTTCACGGTGCCGAGCGGGACGCCGAGCAGCGTGGCGATCTCGTCGTAGGCCATGCCGTAGACGTCGCGCAGCAGCAGCGGCTCGACGTACTGGGGGTGGTCGCGCTCGATCGTCTCCATCGCCTCGAGGAGGTCGAGGCGGGTGCCGGCGATGACGCTGGTGGTGCGCGGGTCGGGCTTCTCCCCGACGACGTTGTGCTCCTGCGGGTCGGTCGCGACGGCCTGGTTCTTCATCCGCCGGTACGTCGTCCGGGCCGAGTTGACGGCGACCACGTGGGTCCAGGTGGTGAAGCGGCCGCGGCCGCCCCACGAGCCGATCTTGGTGGCGATGTTGAGCAGCGCCTCCTGGCAGGCGTCCTCGGCGTCGGGGCTGTAGGGGAGCACCCCGCGGCAGACGTTCAGCGTGCGCGGCCGGATCGCGGCGAGCACCAGCTCGAGCGCCTCGCGGTCACCGTCCTGGGCGCGGTGGGCGAGCTCGTCGATCTCGTCGGGCGTGGCGACGTCTCCACTGGTGGCGGTCATGCCGGTGCTCCTTCCCCTGTGGCGTCGAACATAATGCAGGGGTGTCGAGTCCCGGTCCGAGCCACCTGGGTCGCTACGCGGTCCGGCGGCGGATCGGCAGCGGCGGTTTCGCGACCGTCTGGCTCGCCTACGACGAGCAGCTCGACGCCCCCGTGGCGGTCAAGGTGCTCGCCGACAACTGGTCCGAGCAGCACGAGGTCCGCACCCGCTTCGTCGAGGAGGGCCGCTACCTGCGGCGCGTGGAGTCGCCGCACGTCGTCCCGGTCTACGACGCCGGGGCCCTCGACGACGGCCGGCCCTACCTGGTGATGGCCTACGCCGACCAGGGCACCCTCGCCGACCGGCTCGCGTCGGGCGGGGTGACGGTGCCGCAGGCGCTCGAGGTGGTCAGCCAGGTCGGCGCCGGGCTCCAGGCGCTGCACGACCGCGGGATCCTGCACCGCGACGTGAAGCCGGCCAACGTGCTCTTCCGCACCATCGACGGGCAGCACGGCTCCGGCCAGGTGCGCGCGATGGTCGGCGACCTCGGGCTGGGCAAGGCGCTCGACGTCTCGTCGCGGTTGACGATGATCGCCGGCACGCCGGCCTACGTCGCGCCCGAGCAGGCCCAGGGCGAGACGCCCGACGCGCGCGCGGACCAGTTCAGCCTCGGCGTGCTGACCTTCCTGCTCCTCAGCGGGCGGCTCCCCTGGAACCACGGCAGCCTGTCCTCGGCCGCGGCGCCCACCGACCCGCTGCCGCTCTCGACGCCCGACCGCGAGCTGCCCGACCGCGTCGAGGCCGTCGTCCGCCGCGCGCTCGCGCACGACCGCGAGTACCGCTGGTCGTCGGTCGCGGCCTACGTCGCGGAGCTGACCGCCGCCCTCGACGCGTGGGACGCCCCGGGCGACGGCGTCCGCGCCCTGCCCGTCGACCCGGCCCTCACGCAGCCCGGCGAGCGTCCCTCGCCGCTGTCGAGCACCGGCCCGCTGCCCGACCCGGTGCCGCCGAGGCGGCGCAGCCGCGCCGTCCGCGGCCTCGCGGTCGCGGCCGCCGTCCTCGTCGCGCTCGGGGCCGGCGCCGCCGCCGGCTTCTACGCCGAGCAGGCCGGTGAGCCCGAGCCCGAGCCCGCGGCGGCGACCGTCGAGGACGACTCGGGTCAGCTCGAGGTGACCGTCCCGCCGGGGTGGGACGCCCAGTCGGGGGCGCCCTGGATGCCGCCGAACGCGACCGACACCGAGTACGCCGCGCTGTCGGTCGGCACGTCGGCGTCGTGGACGACCGACGGGGAGGGGGTCTTCCTCGGCCTGCTCCCGGGCACCGAGCTGCCCGAGGCGGTGCCGGGCCACGAGCAGTGCACGTCCGCGGGCGACCCGCAGCGCGACGAGCTCGGCCCGGCGCCGCCGTCGGTCACGGTCTTCTACGCCGGGTGCAGCGGCGACGCCGCGGTCATCGTCGAGCGGGTGGTGCGGGTCAACGACGGCCAGCTGCTGTGGGTCCAGCTGCGCAGCAGCGACCGGGGCTCCGCGGTCCGGGTGCTCGACGCGGTGCGGACCTACGGCCTCTGAATCGTCGTGATGTTCGCGTCGACGAGCGAGACCAGGTCCTCGATGCCGCTCAGGTCGCGCTCGCGACCGTAGACCGCGATGGCGGCGAAGGCGTTGCCGTCGGCGTCGGGGATGAACAGCTCCATGCTGACGCGCCGGTACCCGTCCTCGACGAAGGTCACGGTGAAGCCGGAGTCGTCCTGCGCGGAGAACTCGACGTCGCCCAGGTTGCCCTGGGCGTCCGCCGACCTGAGCTGGGCCTGGCGGATCGAGATGGCGCGGTCCATCGTCTCCTCCTCACCGGCGATGATGTCGAGGCGCATCCCGTAGGACATCGAGTCGTTGCCCTCCTTGGTGAAGGTCCACCTGGACACCCCGTTGAAGGAGTCGTCCCACTCCTTCGGGATCGGCACCGACACCGAGTACCTCGACGGCTGCCCCTTCGCGTTGAGCGCGGTCAGCCGGACCTGCTCCAGCGGGATGTCCGGCTCGAGGGGGTCGTCGTCGGGGTCCGGCTCGTAGAGCTGGACCGGCAGCCGGGGGTGGTCGGCCGCGACCGGGGCCGGTTCGGCGAACGTGGTGCGGCCCGGCTCGGCGGGCTCGTCGCGGGTCGCGACGGCGTAGCCGCCCGCACCGCCGACGAGGAGCGCCAGCAGCACGGCACCCGAGACCCACCACCTCACGGGCGAGACCCTATCCCGGTCCGTTAGCGTCCTCGCGTGGGCGACCTGCTGCTGCGCGAGTGCCGGATCGTGCCGTTGGGCGACGGCGAGGCCGCGCCGGCGGGCGGCGAGCCGGTCGACGTCCTCGTGCGCGACGGGCGGGTCGCCGAGGTCGGGTCGTCGCTGACGCGCCCCGACGGCGTCGAGGAGGTCGCCGCGGGCGGCCGCTGGCTGGTTCCCGGCCTGTGGGACCAGCACGTGCACCTCGGCCAGTGGACGCTCACCCGACAGCGGGTCGACACCGCCGGCGCCGCCTCGCCCGACGAGGCCTGCGCCCTGGTCGGCGCCCTGGTCGGCGCCTCGCCCGGCCGCCCGGTCATCGGCTGGGGGCACCGCCCCGGCGTCTGGACGCGCGACCCGACGGTCGCCGAGCTGGACGCCGTCTCGGGGGTCACGCCGGTGGTCCTGATCGCCGGGGACGCCCACCACGCCTGGCTCAACAGCGCCGCGCTCGCCGCCCTCGGCCTCGGCGCCCGCGACGAGGTGGTGCGCGAGACCGAGTGGTTCGCGGCCTACGAGCGACTCACCCGGCTCACCGGCGACGACGGCACCGCGGCGCCGGCCTACCGCGCCTCGCTCGAGGACGCCGCCGCCCGCGGCCTGGTCGGGCTGGTCGACTTCGAGTTCACCGGCGGCGCCGCCGAGTGGGTCGAGCGGTGGGGGGCCGGCTGCGACCTGCTGCGGGTGCGGATGGCGACCTACGCCGAGGGCCTCGAGGACGTCATCGCCGCCGGGCTGCGCACCGGTCACCCGCTCGACGGCGACGACCGGCTCGTCATGGGCTCGCTCAAGATCATCAGCGACGGCTCCCTCAACACCCGGACGGCGTGGTGCTGCGAGCCGTACTCCGACGGCGACCGGCTGCCCGACCCCTCGGGTGCGGCCAACCTCGCGCCGCACCAGCTGCGGGCGCTGCTCGCCCGCGCGCACATGTCGGGCCTGCAGGTCGCCACGCACGCGATCGGGGACGCCGCCGTCGGCGCGGCCCTCGACGCCTACGCCGCGACCGGCGCGACCGGCTCGGTGGAGCACGCCCAGCTGATCGCCCGCGACGACGTCGCCCGGCTCGCCGCGCTCGACCTGCGCGCCAGCGTCCAGCCCTCGCACCTGCTCGACGACCGCGACCTCACCGAGCTGATCTGGCCCGGTCGCGGCGACCGCTCCTTCGCGTTCCGCTGGATGCTCGACGCCGGCGTCCGGCTGGTGCTCGGGTCGGACGCCCCGGTCTCGCCGCTCGACCCGTGGCTGTCGATCGCGGCCGCCGTCCACCGCAGCGCCGACGAGCGCGACCCGTGGCACCCCGAGCACGCGCTCACCGCGCGCGAGGCGCTGGCGGCGTCGGTCGACGAGCAGCCGAGCGTCCGCGTCGGCTCCCGCGGCGACCTCGCCCTCCTCGACCGCGACCCGCTCGCCCCGGTCAGCCCGGCGGCCCCCGACCGCGACCCCGCGGCCGACCTGCGCTCCATGACCGTCGCGCTCACCCTCGTCGGCGGCGACGTCGTCCACCGCACCCTCTAGCCGCCGACCCGTCGCTGATCACTGACGGGTCAGCGGGGGTGGAGCGCTGACCCGTCGCTGATCACTGACGGGTCACCGGGAGTGGGGCGCTGACCCGTCGCTGATCACTGACGGGTCAGCGGGGGTGGGTCAGCGGAGGGCGGCGATCAGGTCGGCGACGGCGGCCTGCTCGGCGGCGAAGGGGTGGAACGGGATGGTGCCGTCGGCGGCGGTCTCGGCGCCGTTGACCCACGGGTCGTCGGAGCAGATGTCGTGGCCGCGGCTGGCCCGGGCGACGTCGACGAAGTCGAGGTCGCGCTCCTCGGCCTGCGACCGCAGGGCGTCGGAGAGCCCCTGGGTGACCTCGTTGAGGAACGGGTAGTCGCCGGCGGCGAGCGGCACGAGCTCGGGGCAGGTGCCCCGCCTGGGCAGGAGCGCGGGGTAGCCGACCACGATCACCCGGGCGTCCGGCGCGGCCTCCTGGACGGCGTCCAGGGTGGCGCCGATGTTCTTCTCGATCTTCGGCAGCAGCTGCTCCGAGCGGGCCTCGACCGCCTCCGTGCACGGGGTGCCGGGCGCGTCGGGGCCGAAACCGCTGCACTGGCTGATCAGGGTGAGGAACAGCTCGAAGTCGTTGCCGCCGATGCCGAGGGTGACCAGGTCGGTCCCGGCGTCGAGCGCCGGCACCTGCTGGGCGAGGAGGGTGTCGGTGGTCGCGCCGCTGCACGTGACGTCGGTCAGCGCGATCGTCTCGTCGGCCGCGGCCAGCAGGTGGGCGTAGTTCTGGTCGGAGCGGAAGCAGCCGTCGGCGCCGGACGTGTTCGGGACGCCGGGCGCGGCGGCGTAGGAGTCGCCGAGCGCGACGTAGGAGACGGCGTCCGCGCCGGCGCCCTCGGACGCCGGCCCGGACGTCGAGGTCGGCTCCGGTGGGGGCGTGGTGTCGGTTCCGCCCGAGCAGCCGCTGACGCCGACCGCGAGGGTGCCGGCGAGGAGGAGGGGGACGAGTCGACGCACCGCGCCAACCTACGGGGCCACCCCGAGCGCGAGGGTGAGGGCCAGCACGGTGTCGGGGTCCTCGAGGCCCTCGCCGAAGGCCTCGCGCAGCTGGGTCATGCGGTAGCGGACCGTCTGGGGGTGCACGAAGAGCGCGGCCGCGGTGTCGTCGCGCCGGCCCTGGTGGAGGAGCCAGGCGCGCAGGGTCTCGGTGAGCTTCTCGGCCGTCGCCGGGCGCAGCTCGGCCAGCGGCGCCAGCGCCCGGGCGCGCAGGTCGGCGAGCGCGTCGGCGTCCGCGGTCAGCACGAGGGTCGGCAGGTGCCGCTCGGTGTCGTCGGGCAGGCCGAGGGCGCGGGCCCGCAGCGCCCGCCGGTACGACGTGCGCACCTCCAGCCAGGGCCGGGCCGGGCCGACGACGGCGCCGCGACCCCGCAGGGTCCGCAGCAGCACGCCGCGGGAGCGGTCGTGCGAGTCGGGCACGAGCAGCAGGACGACGCCGTCGAGCCCGGGAGCCTCGACGGCCACCAGCGTCGCGGCGGGCAGCGAGGCCAGGGCGGGCCGCACCTGGGAGTCGGGGAGGATCACCGCGGTCAGGGTGGTCGGCTGCGGCCAGTCGGCCCGCTCGGCCGCCGCGACGACCTGCTCGGGCGTGGAGTCGCCGACCAGGTGCTGCGCCAGCCGCTCGAGGTGGCGCTGGCGCACCCGGCCGGTGGTGGCGAGCTCGTCGGTGTGGCCGGCGACGCTGGCCGCCGAGAGCTCGTCGATGTAGGCGAAGACCAGCGCCGCGAACGAGGCCAGCGTGTCGGCGTCCAGCCCGGCGCGCACCGCCCCGCTCGCCATCTGCTGCCAGGAGACCCGCGCGCCGATCCGGTAGGCGGCGAGCAGCGCGTCGGTGCTGCGACCGCTGCGGGCCTCGCCGCGGCCGAGCTGGTAGGCGCCCTCGACGGCGGGCGCGGCCGGCGTGCGCGGGTCGGAGCCGCGGCGTCCGCTGGCCAGGGAGAGGAATCCTCCGAGCGCGATCTGCACCGCGCTGGCTATCGTCTCGCCCATGGAACCGCTGAACGCGTCGGTGTAGCCCGGCACCTCCTCGATGATGGCCGCGACGACGTCGTCGGCGACGCGGGGCAGGTCGGCGCGGATGCCGCTGACCACCTCGGGGGGCAGGAGCAGGCCGTGGTCGGCGGTCCTGCGGGGCCGTGGGGCCATTCTTTGTCCTTTGTGAACAAGAGCGCAGCGGAGGTTCACGTGGTGAGGTCAGGAGTTTAGCGCCAGAGACGGGCAGACTGAAGGTATGACGTCCACCGCCCCGCCCCGCGAGGCCGCCACCGCGGCCGGCCCGGCCCGGCCGACCCCGCGACCGACGCTGAGGCAGCGCCTGCGCGCCCTCGCCGACGCCGCCGTGACGCCGCTCCAGCTCGACGACGTCCTCGACGTCTTCCACCCCCTGCGCGCCGGCGCCGACCTGCGCGGCCGGATCGTCGAGATCCGCCCCGAGACCGCCGACTCCGCGACGATCGTCCTCAAGCCGGGCAAGGACTGGGGCGGCCACGTGCCCGGCCAGTACGTCCGCGTGGGCGTCGACGTCGACGGCGTCCGGCTGTGGCGCACCTACTCGCTGACCCACGGCCCGCGCCCCGACGGCCACGTCTCGATCACCGTCAAGGCGATCCCCGGCGGCGTCGTCTCCGGGCACCTCGTGCACCGCGCCCGCGTCGGCCAGATGATCCAGATGGCCCCGGCCGAGGGCGACTTCGTGCTGCCCGTGCCGATGCCCGACAAGCTGCTCCTCGTCACGGGCGGCTCGGGCATCACGCCGGTCATCGGCATGCTGCGCAACCTCTACTCGCGCGCCGTCGTCCCGACCGTCGACATCGTGCTGGTGCACATCAACGTCTCGCAGGACTCCGCGATGTTCCGCGACGAGCTGCGCGCCCACGACGCCGCGGGCCACCTGCGCCTCGTCGAGCGCTACGACGTGCGCGACGGCATCCTCGACGTCGACCACCTCGCCGAGCTGGTCCCCGACCTGGCCGACCGGCTCACCTACGCCTGCGGCCCGGCCGGCCTGCTCGACGCCCTCGAGCGGCACCACGCCGAGCGCGGCCTCGAGCTGACCACCGAGCGGTTCCGCCCGGTCACCCTCGGCGCGACCGGCGACGGCGGCACCGTCACCTTCACCAACGGCATCACCGTCGACGCCGACGGCACCACCCCGATCCTCGACGCCGGCGAGAGCGCCGGCGTCCTGATGCCGAGCGGCTGCCGGATGGGCGTCTGCTTCGGCTGCGTGCTGCCGATGCGCTCCGGCGCCGTCCGCGACCTGCGCAACGGCGCCCTCACCGTCGCCGTCCCGGGCGAGACCGGCCCCGAGGGCGTCCCGATCCAGACCTGCATCAGCGCCGCCGCCGGCGCCTGCACCATCGACCACTGATCTCCACGAGAACAGGACTGCTCATGACCGTCATCACCAAGCTCCCCGTCAACCCGACCGCGCACCTCTCGGACACCGACGTCGAGCAGCTCGGCCTCGAGCTCGACGCGATCCGCCAGGACATCCTCGACGCGCGCGGCGAGAAGGACGCGGCCTACATCCGCAGGGTCGTCGACGTGCAGCGCAAGCTCGAGCTCGGCTCGCGCGCCGTCCTGCTGGCCAGCGTCTTCCCCCCGGCCTGGGTCGCGGGCACCGTCGGCCTGAGCATCGCCAAGATCCTCGAGAACATGGAGATCGGCCACAACGTCATGCACGGCCAGTGGGACTGGATGCGTGACCCGAAGATCCACTCGACCACGTGGGAGTGGGACAACGCCTCCACCGCCGAAGGCTGGAAGCACTCGCACAACGAGATCCACCACACCTACACCAACATCGTGGGCAAGGACAACGACCTCGGCTACGGCATCATGCGCATCGACGAGGACCAGCGCTGGCACCCGATGCACCTCGGCCAGCCGTTGTGGAACTTCATCAACGCCTGCTTCTTCGAGTACGGCATCGCCGCCTACGACCTCGAGCTCGGCAAGAACCTGTCGATCCCGAAGGAGAAGCGCAGCGAGACCTTCAAGGCCAACGCCCGCAAGACGCTGGCCAAGATCCGCAAGCAGGCCACCAAGGACTACGTCGTCCACCCGGCGCTGTCGGTCCCGACCGGCTCGTTCCTGCCGACCCTGGCCGCCAACTTCACCGCCAACCTGGTGCGCAACCTCTGGTCGCACTCGGTGATCATGTGCGGTCACTTCCCCGAGGGCGTCGAGACCTTCGAGCGCAAGTCGATCCCCGCCGACGAGACCCGCGGCCAGTGGTACCTGCGCCAGATGCTCGGCTCGGCGAACATCTCCGGCTCGAAGTTCATGCACCTGATGACCGGCAACCTCAGTCACCAGATCGAGCACCACCTCTTCCCCGACCTGCCCAGCAGCCGGTACGCCGAGATCGCCCCGCAGGTGGAGGCGCTGTTCGAGAAGTACGGCCTGCGCTACCACTCGGCCCCGCTGCCGCAGCAGGTCGCGAGCGCCTGGCACCGCGTCGTCCGGCTCTCGCTGCCGAACGGCTTCCTGGCCACCACCGAGGTCAAGAACGTCCCCGAGCAGGCCAAGCTGCTGTGGGCGATGAGCACCAAGGGCCCCAAGATCCGCCGCGCCGCCCAGGCCCGCCTGGTCCAGCTGGAGAAGCGTCAGAAGGCCGAGAAGGCCGCCGCCTGACCCCTGGTCGGTCGGCGCGCATCCTCAACATCGAGGAAATCGCCCCGAGGGGTGGCGCGTCGTTCCGTCATTCGGCCCACCATGAGGTAGCGCGCTGCTGCGTGCACCTACCGGGGGGTTGGTCATGGGGCTTGCGCGTCTGCTCATCGTCGGAGTCGTCACCAGTGCCCTCGCGGCGGTGACCGCAGCGGCCGCGCCGGGCTCCGGCGCCGGTGCGGCGAGTCCGCCACCGCGCGGGGCCGGGTCGGTCGTGTTCGTGCAAGCCGTGCCCGGCGCCGAGATGGTCGTGAGCGTCGACGGCGAGGAGGTGGCCGCCGGCCTCGCCGACGGTGCCGTCGCGCCGCCGGTCACGCTGGACGCCGGCCCGCACGCCGTCGAGTTCGCCTTCGACGGCGGGTCCGTCGAGGCGACCGTCGAGGTCGGCGCGGGCTCGGCGAGCGACGTGGTGGTGCACAACCCCGCCGCGGTCGACGGCGAGCCGGTGGTCAGCATCTACCCGACCCCGATGGACCCGATCGGTCCGGGCAAGGCCCGGGTCGTCCTGGCCCACACCGCGACGACAGCACCGGCCGACGTCGAGGTCGACGGCCAGGTCGTCTTCACCAACATCGCCAACGGCGAGTACGCCGAGGCCGACGTCGCCGCCGGCGCCCACCAGGTCGCCCTGCTGCCCAGCGGCATCAAGGGCGAGCCGATCCTCGGCCCCCTGGAGGTCACGCTGCGCGCCGGCACGCTGACCTCGGTCTACGCCGTCGGCAACCCGCGCCGGGGCTCGATGCGGGTGATCGTCCGTGAGACCCCGCTGCGCGGCGACGGCACCGAGGCGCCCACGCGGGTGGAGACCGGCTCGGCCGGCCTCGCAGTCCTCGCCAGTCCCGTGAGCTGACCGTGCCCGTGCCCCGCTCGACCGGTCCGACCGGACGCGGGTCGAGGACGGCGCCCCGGCGACCGTCACGAGGTCTCCTCCGCACGGCCCCGGCCGCGGCGGCCACCGTCGCGCTCGCGCTCGCCGGCTGCGCCGCTCCGGACGCCGACGCCGACCGGCCCGCGGCCCTCGGTGACGACCCGGCCGCGGCGGCCGCACCCAGCCCTCCCCCCACGACGTCCCCGCCGCCCGCGGCCACGGCCCCCCGGGTCGGTGCCTCGACACCGGAGCCACCCGTCTCGATCCGGCTGCCCGACGGCACCTCGATGCGCGTCATGGCGGCCGGCACCACCGCCGACGGCCTCCTCGACGTGCCGCCCGACGTCCGCGCGGCGGGCTGGTGGCCGGGGGGATCCCGCGTCGGTGATCCCTTCGGCAGCACCTTCGTGGCCGCCCACGTCGACTCGACGACCCAGGGCCTCGGACCGTTCGCCTCCCTGCTGCAGGCCCAGCGCGGCGACACCGTCCGGCTGCGCTCGCGCCGGCTCCAGCAGGTCTTCCGGGTCACCTCGCTGCAGCTGGTGCCGAGGTCCTCCTTCGAGCGCCGGCCGCAGCTGCTCTCGCCGGACGGCGACCGGCGGCTCGTGCTGGTGACCTGCGCCCCGCCGTACGTCGTCGACCGCGGCGGCTACCAGAACCTGGCCGTGATCTCCGCGGTGCCGGTCGCCGAGCCGTCCGAGCGGCGAGCCCGATGACGCGGACCCGGCGGGACTGGGCCGTCGGTGTGCTCGCCGGGCTGGTCGGGATCGCCGCGACCGCCGGCTTCGCCGTGCTGGTCGTCGGCTCCCTCGGCGACGTGGGTCGGCCCGAGCGCTCGGCCGCCGCCGCCGCGGCGTCGGCGGCGTCGCCCGACGAGCCGGTCGGCCAGGACGTGCGCGCCGTCGTGGCGAGCGACGGCTCCGTCGAGGTCGTGCACCGGGTCGTCACGGCCGCCCCGGTCACCTCGATCCTGCTGCGGCCGGGGCCGGGGTACGGGCGGCTCGGGGTCGCGGAGGTCGCCGGCGTCGAGGTGAGCGCCGGGGGGACGAGCATCGCGAGCGAGGTCGCCGTCGGCCAGCGGGCGCAGTCGGTCTCGTTCGGGCGCCTCGTCCACGACTTCACCGTGACGTACCGGGTCGTGCCGCCGGAGGACGGTGCCGAGGCCGCCGTCGAGGGCCGGTCGCTGGTGTTCGTGCCCGTGCTCGACCTCGAGTACTTCGACGAGTCCGGCCCCGTGCGACGCCGGGTCAGCGCCGACGGCGAGATCCTCAACGTGGCCTGCGTGCGCAGCGCCGTGCCCCGGCCGTGCGGCTCCGCGACGCGGGAGGGCTGGGAGGTCGACCTCGACGACGTCGTGAGCGACGTCAGCCTCGTGGTCCAGCTGCAGCGCGAGGGCTGAGGCGGCGCTCCTCAGCGCGCACCTCAGCCGGTGACGAGGTCGCGCAGCGCCCGGTCGGAGGCGAGCAGCGCGTCGCGGTCGTGGGTGGAGGTGCTGGCCATCAGCTCGTCGGCGCCGGTGCGCTCGGCGAGCCGGTCCACGCGCCGTCGCACGGTCTCGGGGCTGCCGGCCACGGCCCGCTCCAGCGAGGCCTCGACCCGACGCCGCACCTGGCTCGGCCAGTCGGCGGCGCGGATCGCGGCCACCGGCTCGAGCGGCGGGAACTCCCCGGTCTGCCGCGAGACCGCCATCGCCCACGCCTCGGGCAGCGCGAGCTCGCGCGCGGTGGCGTCGTCGTCGGCGACGGTGACGTCGAGGGAGATGGTCACCCACGGGGTGCTGTCGTGGCGGGGCCGGAACTCGCGCCGGTACCGCGCGAGCATCCCGGGCAGCTCCTCGGAGTCGAGCACGGGCCCACCGACGACGACCGGCATCCCGTGCCGCGCGGCGGTCTCGATGCCCCGCCCGGTGGCGAGCAGGTACGTCGGCAGCGACCTACCCGCCACCGGCCGCGCGGTCACCTCCGCGCTGCCGTCGAGGTAGCCGTGCAGCTCGACGAGGTCGTCCTCGAACGAGTCCGCCGCCTCGACCTCGCGCCGCAGCGCCGCACGCACCGGCGCCGTGAACCCGACCGACCGACCCAGCCCGAGGTCGACCCGGCCGGGGTGCAGCGCGTCGAGCACGAGGAACTGCTCGGCCACGACCAGCGGCTGGTGCAGCGGCAGCATCACCCCGCCCGACCCGATCCGGATCCGCGACGTCCGCGCCCCGATCGCCGCCAGCAGCACCGCCGGCGTCCCGGACGCGATCCCGGGCACCGCGTGGTGCTCGGCGACCCAGAACCGCTCGTACCCGACCGCCTCCGCGTGCACCGCCCGCGCCACCGTCGCCTCGAGCGCCGCGGCGTCGGGCAGGCCGGCGCGCGTCCGGGACCGGTCGAGCAGGGAGAGCATCACGTCGTCTCAACGCGCCGCGGGGCGGTCGACTTCCCGGACTAGGCTGAGCCCCATGGCAGCCGGCGCGACGATGCACACGTTCGAAGTCGAGCTGGCCGACACGGATCGCGGCGTCTACGAGGAGTTCACGCTGCGCGCGGCGCGGCATCCGTCAGAGACCGAGGCGTACCTCGTGACGCGCGTGCTGGCCTACTGCCTGGAGCACGAAGAGGGCATCGCATTCAGCGAAGGCATCTCGGCGACCGACGCCCCGGCGGTTCTGGTGCGTGACCTGAGCGGGAAGCTGCTCGCCTGGATCGAGGTCGGCGCACCGGATGCCGCGCGGCTCCACACGGGCAGCAAGGCCGCCGAGCGCACGACGATCTACACGCACCGCGACCCGGCCAAGGTGCTCGCGCAGTGGGTAGGGGCGAGGATCCACCGCGCCGCCGAGATCGTGCTGCACAGCTTCGATCCCGGGTTCATCGACTCAGCGGTGGACACCATGGAGCGCCGCAACACGATCACGCTCACCGTGACCGAGCGGCAGCTCTACCTGGAGCTGAACGGCGTGCACCTCTCATCGGCGGTGCACGACCACCCGATCAGCTAGCGGGAGCGACGTCCCGCTGCCGATGCTGATGCGCGACTTCCAGCGCGCGTCGATGCACCGTCATCCGGCGGCTCTCGCATCACACCCGTGCCTGCGGATGAGCGGTTGGCCGGGTACCGGCACCACGAAGGATCTCGCAATCGAATCGAGGTCCGGCCCGGTGGCCGCCCACGCGACTAGGACATCCTGAAGATGGGCCACCCGATCTCTGTGCGCCAGGCGGACGGGTTGAGGTCGTCGGCGGGCGCGACGAGGTAGGTCTCCCGGACAGGGCCCGCCACCGCGAGGGCGTTGGCGACGACCCACGACCCGAGCTCGCCGTAGGTGACGTCAGCATGATCATGCGGGCCGACGTGGGTCGCGACCGCCAGCTCAACTGCCGGCAGTGTCACCGGGCGTACCCGGCCACGACGCGGCGGGTCCGCCGTCGGCACGTGCAGCGTGACGTGGCCCCGGCCCTCCTCGAAGAGTGCGTTGTCGTAGACCCCGCCGGCGGGCCCCGTGCGGACGTCGACCGCGGCCTCGAGCTCGGCCAGGGCGCCCGCGTACCACGCGGCCAAGCCCTCACTGTCGACATCAGCCTCGATCGCCGCGACCGTCACCTCCGGCACCGCCCTCAGCTCAACGCGCAGGGGCACCGGGTCGGGATCGAGGAGCCGACGCAGCGACACGACCGCGGCCCGGGTCCGGTCCAGCTCGGCCTCCAGCCGCGCCAAGTGATCAGACACGAGGGCGGCACGGCTGTCGGGGTCGGTCGACTCGATGATGCTTCGCACGTCGACGAGGGGGACGTCAAGCTCCCGCAGACGGTGAATCACCTGCGCGGTCGGGATCTGGCTCCCGTCGTAGGAGCGGTAGCCCGTGGACCGGTCGACCGCAGCAGGAACGAGCAGTCCCGCCTCGTGGTAGCGACGCAGGGTCTTGACGCTCAGGTGCGTCAGACGCGAGAACTCACCGATGGCCAGCATGGCCGCAGTTTGCACCCTCCCCCCGGGGGAGAGTCCCGTCCTTGACCCTGCCGCTCAGGGACACAAGACAGTGGCGGCATGACCACCCACACCAGCACGGACGACAACACCTTCGCCTGGGACGAGCTCCCCGAGATCGTGGCGCTCTACCTCCGCGCTCACGTCACCCAGGACTACGCCACCGCCGTGACCCACCTGTCCGAGGGCGTCACCGTCCTCGACGACGGCCACGTGCTGCACGGTCGCGAAGAGACGCTCGAGGTCTTCGACAAGTCGGCGAACGACTACGAGGTCGAGATCACGCTGCGCTCCATCTCGAGGCCGGCGGATGACGTGTGGGAGGTGGACACGCACCTCTCAGGCAACTTCCCCGGTGGCGAGGTCGACCTCCGCATGCTCTTCACCCTCGCCGACGACGCGATCCGAAAGCTCGAGATCACCGTCTGACCCCTCGCCCGTGCACACGCCCCGACGTCCAACGTCAAGACGATCGACACCGAGCCACCAGGAGAGCAGCATGGCCAAGCAGGATCGCGACCGCCTCGACGGCCGGCGCGCACTCGTCACCGGCGGGTCGAAGGGTGCGGGGGAGGCGGTGGTGGAGCGGTTGCGCGAGATGGGCGCGGACGTGTGGACCACGGCACGAACCATGCCGGCCAACTACGAACTCCCCGACCGCTTCATCGAGGCCGACACCTCCACCATCGCCGGGGTGGAGGCCGTCGCAGCAAGGATCGCCAAGGAAGGCCGTCTCGACATCCTGGTGCACGTCGTCGGCGGCTCGTCAACGCCGCCCGGCGGGTTCGCCGCGGCAGGCGAGGAGCAGTGGATGGCCGAGCTCAACCTCAACCTCATGGGAGCGGTCCGATTGGATCGAGCCCTGCTGCCGGCCATGGTCGAGGCTGCGTCCGGGGTCGTTGTCCACGTCACCTCGATCCAGCGCCAGCTGCCGCTGCACGACGCGACGCTGCCCTATGCGTCAGCCAAGGGCGCGTTGCGCACGTACAGCAAGGGACTCGCCAACCAGCTCGCGCCCCGCGGGGTCCGGGTGAACGCCGTCAGCCCCGGCGGGATCCAGACCGAGGGGTACGCCGAGTTCCTCGACCGCATCGCCGAGGGCAACGACATCACGCGCGAGGAAGCGAAGCAGACGATCTTCGACTCCCTCGGAGGAGTGCCGCTCGGGAGGTTCGCCAAGACCGAGGAGATCGCGGACCTCGTCGGGTTCCTGGTCTCGGACCGCGCCTCGTCGATCGTGGGAGCCGAGTACGTCATCGATGGTGGAACAGTCCCCACCATCTAGTTCCCGGCCGGAGCTCTTGACGCACGCCCTGCGTCGGGAGCACCGGAGCCCGCACAAGCCACCGGCGCAACTCTGCACCCGGATCGCGCACGAAGTGCGTTGTACCGCCGCCTGTGGGCGTCCGTGGCGTGCTGCGAGACTTCGTCGAGTCCCACGTCAGCAGCCTGGGTGAGCGCGCCGGCCGGCGTGGCCCGATCTGACCATGGTGCACCGGCCGAGCTCGGGGCACGATCGCCAGATGGCCCGTGTCCGAACGTTCGCGACTGCGTCCATCGCGCTTGTGCTGCTGACAGCCACCGTTGTGCCAACGGCCTCGGGCGCGACCGCTCGCCTGAAGGACGATCAAGGCGACGCTCCGGCGGCCTACGACGTCACAGCGGTGCGGTACGTGCATTCGGCGTCTCGAGTAGTCGCCGTGGCCCGAGTACCTGGGTTGGGCGACCGAGGACGAGCTCAACTCTCGGTCACCCACTTCACGACCTTCGAAGCCGGGTGGGTCGGGCAGATCAGCAAGAGGCCTGGGGCAGCAGCGAGGGTGAGGTTGTTCTTCTTCGACCACGTCGACCTCAACCCACGCCCATGCTCCGGGCTCGAAGGTTCCTGGGGCGAAGGACGGATCCGGATCTCGATCCCCAAGGACTGCATGGAGGGAGACGTCCAGGACGCCAACCGGCTGTTCTCGCAGTTCGCGGCGGGCCGAGGAAACGACTTCGATCTGGCTCCAGCCGTTCGGCGGCTACGGGAGGGCTGACGCGCTGCTGGACGCATCACGTTCTCGCTTCGGCGGCCAGACCAACTCGAGCCCGACGCTTCCGCTCGCGCGGCTCGACCGAGGTCGGCCGCATGAGCCCGGCCAGGCCCAAACCAGGAGCGGAAGCCCGTCTTCCTGCCGCAGCTGGGCGTCCACCCTGGTGACTAGGGCAGCACGGGCGGCGCGTACACCGCCGTGCAGTGTCCTGGTGTGCTGGCGTCGGTGTAGTCCCACGCGTCGCCCGGGTCGCCGAGACTGTGACTGGCGGCGGCCGTGCCGAGCTTCTGGTTGTAGACGTCGATCCTGCCGCGGTAGGTGCCCTTCACCTTGCCCTTCTGGTTGTAGTAGGTCAGCTTGAGCACGACCTGGTACTCCCCGGTGAGGTCACGGTTCGTCTTCCACGTGGTCGGGCCGAAGAACGCGACCTCCTCCAGGTTGGCCTTCGCCTTGACCAGCTTGGTGGTGAAGTGGGGCGTGCCGTTGCGCAGCACGGTCATCTGGTAGCCGACCCACGTCTTGCGGCGGTACGGCGCATGGGTGAAGAACTTCGGCACCCTGATCTGGGCGAGCGTGTCGTCGACCGTCCCCGCGCCGTCGCGGTACACGCAGAGCGCTCCAGGTGAGCTCGACTCGTCGACGACGTTGGGCTCGTGGAAGGTGCCTTGGCTGCCGAGCCTGGTGAACGCATCGGCTGGTGTCATCGACGTGGCCAGGGTCAGGGCAACCCCGGACAGGACAAGTGCGGCTCGTCGCATGATCGGACCTCCAGGTCTCGGTTCTCGAGGCACGTGGGCGTGCCCACTGACCTCTAGGAGGTGGCGGGGCAGCCCGTGATACGTGGACGCAGTCGTGGACAGCACCTGGGCGTTCCGCAGGCTCGACGCACAGGCACCCCGCCATCGTGCGGACACGACGCCCTAGGACCCGACCGGCCCCTTGCTCTCGGGCGCAGGTGCTGGCGGTGCTGCCTCCGGGTCGCGCCCGACGCTGATGACGAAGTCCTCGCCGTGCGAGGTCACGCCCGCGACCACGGCCTGCTCCACCGCGTCCACGGCGTACTCACGACGCACCACGAGCGGGTCCTGGCGCAGGTCCTTGACCAACGAGACGCACAGACCCACCATCACCAGGACGAACGGCAGCGCGGCCACGATGGTCAGCTGTTGCAACCCGTCGAGGGCGTCGGAGCCGCCGACGAGCAGCATCACCGCCGCGGTGGCGCCGGTGGCGACGCCCCAGAAGATGACGGTGCGGCGGCGCGGCTCGGAGGTGCCGTGCTCGGACAGGGTGCCCATGACGATCGAGGCGGCGTCCGCGCCGGAGACGAAGAAGATGGCGACGAGCACCATCACGACCACGCTGACCAGCGTGGTCAGGGGGAGCGCGTCGAGCATCCCGAAGAGCTGTGACTCGGAGCTCGCGGCGCCGGCAATGTCGGTGCCCTTGCTCTGGAGGTCGATGGCGGTGCCGCCGAAGATGCAGAACCACACCAGGCTGACCGCGCTCGGCACCAGCAGCACGCCGGTCACGAACTGACGGATCGTGCGGCCCCGGGAGATGCGGGCGATGAACATGCCCACGAACGGCGTCCAGGACAGCCACCAGGCCCAGTAGAAGACGGTCCAGTCACCGAGCCAGGCGCTCGTCGCCTGGCCTTCGGCGCCGGTGCGCGCCGCCATCATCGGCAGGTCGCCGATGTAGGTGCCGATCGACGTCGGCACCAGGTTGAGGATGAAGATGCTCGGGCCGACGACGAAGACGAACGCCGCCAGCGAGACCGCCAGCACCATGTTGATGTTGGAGAGCCACTGGATGCCGCGCGAGACCCCGGAGATCGCCGAGAGCACGAACGCCGCCGTCAGCACCGCGATGATGGCGACGAGGACCGCGTTGCCGACGGCGCCGATGCCAGTGACGATCTCGAGCCCGCTGCGGATCTGCAGGGCGCCGAGGCCGAGCGAGGCCGCGGAGCCGAAGAGGGTGGCGAAGATGGCGAGCATGTCGATGACGCGCCCCGCGGGCCCGTGGGCGTGCTTGCCGAGGAGCGGCTCGAAGACCGCCGAGATGAGCTGGACCCGCCCCTTGCGGTAGACGCCGTAGGCGATGGCGAGCCCGACGACGGCGTAGATCGCCCAGGGGTGCAGGGTCCAGTGGAACAACGTGGTGGCCATCGCGGTCTCGGCGGCCTCGGGGTTGCCGGCAGCGCCGGTGCCCGGCGGCGGCGCGTCGAAGAACGACACCGGCTCGGAGACGCCGAAGAACATCAGGCCGATGCCCATGCCGGCGCTGAACATCATGGCGATCCAGGAGACGGTCTTGAACTCCGGCTCCTCGCCGTCACGACCCAGGGGGATGCGCCCGTACTTGCCGAGGGCGAGCCACAGCACGAAGACCACGAAGCCGCTCGCGCTGAGCACGAAGAGCCACCCGGTGTTGATGAGCACCCAGTCGAGCGCGGAGCCCGAGACCGAGCTCAGGGAGTCGGTGCTGAGGAAGCCCCAGGCCAGGAAGCCGGCAGCGAGGGCTGCCGGGACGCCGAAGACCCAGACGTCGAGGCCGCGTCGCACCTCCGCCCTGCTCTCGTGCTCGACGTCGAGTGCGGGGTGCGCCTGGGTGGTGGGCTCGCGGTGGGGGACGACGTCGCGCGCCGTGCGACGGGTCTTGGGCGGGGTGCGATCCTGCTGGGTCGTCATCGTGTCGGCGCCGGAGGCGCCGCCTCCTGTCTCGGGTGGGCACCCCCTCACGGGTGGTGCGATGCCTCCATTGGTGTCACACCTGCCCCGTCGAGGGCAAACGCGAGTGGGTGCGCGCGAACAGCTCGGCCGGCGAATGCTGTCGTCCTCCGGCCCGGAAGAGGCCCGAGCTCCTGGCCACCAGAGCCGTCCAGGTCCGGTCGTGGAGCACCACCAAGCTCCCCGCGTGGGCCGGTCCTCCTCACCACCCCACGGGTCGAACGACGATCTCAGGTCCCGCCAGACACCCGGGTGCTCCGCCCGTTTACGCCCCCGACGCTGCGCTCGCGCGGCGCGTGCCAGCCGACTCGGGCGAGCCAGCCCGACGCACGGCGCGGGCCTCGGTAGCGTCCGGGGGTGGCCAGCGCTCGTAGATCCAGTGCTCGTCGGCGCACCACCTCACCGCGCCAGGGCAGGGCGCAGCGGCCGCTGCCGGTGGCCGGTCCGGGGGAGCGGCTGTGGGTGCTCGACGTGCCGTACGGCACCCAGGTGGACGGCGCCGCGTGGCACCCGGCCGTCAAGGCCCACCTGTACGTCGGGCGCGCCCTGCCCCCGCACCTCGCGCCCTACGCTCCTGGTCCGCACACGCTCGGGCGGTTCGTCGAGAACACGTTGAACCCGGACAGCCCGACGCCGGCGCCCGAGCCGACCGAGGAGCTCGAGCCGCGGAGGATCCAGTTCGAGGCGGCCGACGCGATCGCGGCGCGCGCGGCGGCGGGCGGGCGTCAGTTCCTGCTGGCCGACGAGCCCGGCGTGGGGAAGACGATCGCCGCGGTCCTCGGGGCGACGGCGGTGGGTGACCTGCGCGGGGCGCAACGGGTGCTCGTCGTGGCCGACCGGCCCGCCGCGATCACCATCGGCCACTGGTGCCGCACGATCACGGCCCTGGGGGACGGAGGACTGGAGTGGGTGGTGATCACGTGGGACCGGCTCGACAAGGTCGCCGACCACGCGTGGAACGTGATCGTCGCCGACGAGGCCCACGCCCTGCGACGGACGACGACGAAGCGGTGGAAGGCCTGGGCGCGGATCTCGGGGCACGGGCGGGCGCACGACAAGGCGCCGTTCGTCATCCTGACGACGGCGACGCCCGGACACACGCCGCTCGAGCTGCCGTACCTCGCGCCCGCCTACGCCCAGGTGCTCGGCGAGCCGATGCGCGAGTGGACCTCGGCGACGCAGCCCGGAGCCACGTTCGCCGCCGCGCTCGAGCGCCACGGCGTCGCGGTGGAGCCGGGCCGGTACGGCGCGACGTGGACCACCGATCCGGCGCGCCGCGCCGCGGACCTGAAGGCGGTGCGCGGCTGGCTCGCCGACGAGCGTCCGCCGGCGATGCTGCACCGCGCGGCGCCGTGGGGGCCGGTCCCGATCTCCGGCATGCCGGTGGCGCTGACGCCGGCCGAGCGGGCGGCGTACGAGGCGGAGTGGGGGGAGTTCTGCCGCGAGATGGACCTCGCCCGCCGCGGCCGCAACACCGCGAAGGGGCGCGCCGCGCTGCTGCGCTTCCGGCAGAAGGCCGGGCTGATCCGCGTCGAGTCGACCGTCGCCTGGATCGCCCAGCAGGTCCAGGCCGAGCGACAGGTGGCCTGCTCGGTCGAGTTCGTCTCGACCGCCGCCGACCCCATCACTGACCGGCTGCGCGACGCCGGGCTCGAGGTGGCCACGATCTACGGCCGCGACCGGTTCGACGTCGAGGCCGAGCGGCTCCGCTTCCAGACCGGGGAGGCCAAGGTCTGCGTCTTCACCACGGTCGCCTCGATCAGCCTGCACGCGGGCGAGACGCTCGCCGACGGACGACCGGCGAGCACCGAGCCCCGGGTCGGGATCTTCCACCAGGCCCGCTTCTCGGGCATCGCCGCCCGGCAGGTCACCGGTCGCACGCACCGTGACCACCAGGTGTCCCCGTGGCACGTCGCGTACGCCGAGGGCACCGTCGAGGAGCGGGTCGGCCGGGTGATGGTCGAGCGGATCGCCGCGGCGTCCGAGACGGTCGGGAGCGACACCGCCGGACTCACCGACCTCGCGGAGCTGCTCGGCGCCGACTGGCTGCCGCCCACGGCCCTCACCCAGGACGGGACCTGACCTCGGGTCCGAGGGCGCGCGCGAGCGCCAGGACGGCGGAGGACAGGTCAGGAACCCGACAGGGGTGAACCTGCGGCGCCGTCGGCGGAGTATGAACGGTATGCAGCGAGCCGGGCGGGACGAGGAGTTCAGCGAGTTCTACCGTGCCCGCGTCGCCGCCCTGCGGCGGGTGGCCTACATCGTCACCCGGGACTGGCACGCCGCGGAGGACGTCACCCAGCGCGCGCTCGTCAAGGTCTACCGGGCCTGGCCCAGGATCAGGCCCGAGACGCTCGAGGCCTACGTGCGCCGGGCCGTGGTCAACGAGTCCCTGAGCTGGGTGACCCGCGGACCGCGGGACGTCGTCGTCGACGGGCTCCCCGACAGGGCGGTGGTCGAGCCGGACTCCCCGCTCGACCTCGACGCCGCCCTGGCGACCCTGCCGCCCCAGCAGCGCGCGGTGGTCGCCCTCCGCTTCGTCGACGACCGCTCCGTGGCCGAGACCGCCGCCGCGCTCGGCCTCGCGGAGGGGACGGTCAAGAGCCACACCGCCAAGGCCATCGCCACGCTGCGCCATCACCTTCCCACCCTCACCGAGCACTGGAGCCACTGATGACCGAGCGCGACCTCTCGACCCTGCTCCGCGAGCACCTCTCCGACGAGCCGCCCACCTCGCTCACTCCCCGCCGACGCGATCCGCACGGGCCGTCGCCAGACCCACCGGGTGCGGCTCCTCGCCGCCGGCGCGGGCGCCCTGGCGGTCGCGTCCGTCGCCACGCTCGGCGGGACCGGCGTCCTCGGTGGGGGGAGCGACCCCGACCCGGTCGCGAAGGAGGCGCCGGTGGCCCAGGCCGCCCCGGAGACGCTGGCCGACGTCATGGAGGCCGTCGCGGCCGACGGGTTCACGCCCCACGTCGGTGCGCTCGGCGAACCGCGCTGGAGCGTCAACGACGTCCTCGGACAGCCGGTCGAGCCCGGCGACCCGGCCGCGCAGAACTTCCTGCTCGACTTCCGGCCCGCCGGGACGCCGCAGGTCAACCTCACGGTCGGGGGGTTCGCCCAGGCCGACCCGCGAGAACTACCCGTTCGAGGGCGCCTGCGCGGCGGGACTCGACCGCGGCACCCTCGTGGAGTGCACCGAGACCACCCTGGCCGACGGCTCCCTGCTCACGGTCAGCGTCGGGCCGATCTCGCAGGTCGGCGGCGACGCCCCGCGCCTCCTCACGACGGACGAGGTCGAGGGCCGCGACCCCGGCACCTTCGCCTGGTCACGCGTGGTCGCCGTCGACTCGATCGGCAACGTGAGCACGCGGGCCTCGGAGTACGTCCGCGGCGACGACGTCGAGACGGCGGACTGGAAGGTGCCGGTGGCGGCGCTGCGCGCGCTCGCCCTCGACCCCACCCTGCTCGCCGCGGACGTCGCCCACGAGCCGATGCCGCTCTACACCGGCGAGTAGGCCCGGACTTGCCCCGCTCCGGGGAGCCGGCTCACCGCAGCAGGGCGAGGTCGCGCCGGACGTAGCGCAGGTGCGCCCACTCCTCCTCCAGGATCACGCGGACGCAGTCACCGACGCTCGGACGCCAGTCGCCACCGCCCCACGGGTTGGCCCGGTCCTCCGCGAGCAGCTCGGGCGTGGCCGTGGCCAGGAAGTCGGTGACCAGCTGCTGCCGCTCCGCCCGCACGGCCAGGACCTCGTCGAACCCGGGTGTCTCGGCGCGGAAGATCGAGGTGTCGAAACCCATGTCGGCGGCGCCGGTGAAGAGCTGACCGATCTCGTGGAACGGCTGGTCGACCTGCAGGATCGCGCCCCGGAGCCAGGCGTCGGTGGCCAGGACGAGGTGCCGCAGGGTCTGCGCCAGGGACCACTCGTCCTCGACGTGGGCGTTGACCAGGTCCGCAGGCGTGTCCGCCACCGTCTCGCGCCACGCGGCCTGCACCGCGACCCACGCCTCGCGCAGGCCCTCGGGCGTCTGGGCGTCCTGGAGCTCGCGGCCCGGGAACCGCCGGTTGAGCTCGGCGTCCACGAGCGGGACGACGTCGACCCCGTTGACGAGGAGGCGCCCCTGGAACAGGTCGTGGCTGTCGATGTCGAGCCCGTCGACGTCGACGCTGCGCATGGTCATGCCGCTGACGTCGGAGAACCTCAGCGTGGCTCCCTTGAAGTTGGCCTGGACGAAGGTCGCGCCCTCGAAGTCCTGGGCGTCGGAAGAGGTGGTCATCGGCCCATCCTCACGGGCTTCGAGGACGTTTTGGCGCCGCGAACCGGAAACTTCTGTGCCGTCTCCGGTTCTCCACAAGCGGTCGAACACAGTGTCGGTTGTCGGTGGTGACGCGTAGAATCGGGCCATGAGCAAGCACCCCGGCGACCGTAGCGACGGGCACCCCGTCGCCCGGTTCGTCGCGCTGCTCGAGGCCGAGCTGGCGGCCCTGGTGGACGCTTCCGACCTGGTCGTTGGACGCCGCCGCGACGGCGGACCTCGTGCCGCGGCTGGCCGGGCTGGTCGCGGGGGTGCAGGAGCTCGAGGCCCGCGTCGTCGGGCACGCCGGGGTGCTCGATTTACCCGGCTCCATCGGCGCCAGGTCGCTCGCGGCGTGGCTCGCTCGGACCACCCGGGTGACCGGCGCCGAGGCTGCGCGGAAGGCTCGTCTGGCGGGCGACCTGACTGCCCACGAAACCCTGCGGGTGGCGATGGCGTCCGGTCGGGTCCACGGCGAGCAGGCGAAGGTCATCGCCGCCGCGGTCGGGGACCTGGACGGCGAGCACCTTGCTTGGCGTGGGGAAAGTCGAGGCGCACCTGGTCGACGAGGCGACTCATCACGACGCCCACGACCTGAAGACCCTGGGTCGACGGATCCTGGAGACGATCGACCCCGACAAGGCCGACGAGCACGAGGCCCGCCTGCTGGAGGCCGAGGAGGCCCGGGCCCGGAAGGAGACTCGCTTCGCGATGTGGGACGACGGCGAGGGTCTCGCCCACGGCCGGTTCACCATGCCGTCGGCGCAGGCCTCGATGCTGCGCAAGGCGCTCACCGCGATCGCGGCACCCAAGCACGTGCGCGCCGAGCACGGCGCCGGCTCCTACGACCACGAGCGACCCACGGCCGAGCGCCTCGGACAGGCGCTCTGTGAGTACGTCGAGCGCTACCCCGCCGACCAGCTGCCCGCGATGGGCGGGGTGAACGCCACCGTGGTGGTGACGATGACCCTCGACGCGCTCCACGGTGGGCTTGCAGCGGCCCACCTCGACACCGGCGCTGCGCTCGCACCCGACCAGGCCCGCCGACTGGCCTGCGAGGCCGGCATCATCCCCGCCGTCCTCGACGGCGCCGGCCACGTCCTCGACCTCGGTCGCAAGCGGCGGTTCCACACCCCGGCCCAGCGCCTCGCGATCACCCTCGAGCAGCAGCGCTGCCAGCACCCGACCTGCACCACCCCAGCCGCCTACTGCCACACCCACCACACGACGCCCTGGTCCCAGGGCGGCACCACCGACACCCGCGACGCCGTCCTGCTCTGCCCGTTCCACCACCATCGGGCGCACGCGACCGGCGAGGCCTACCCCCTCCGGACGTAGACCCGACCGAGACCGGGACCGCGCGACCGGCGGTGGCGGTCAGCCACCCAGCGCGGCGCCGACGACCTCGCGCGCGGCGGACTGGACCTCGGCCAGGTGGTCCGGGCCGCGGAAGGACTCGGCGTAGATCTTGTAGACGTCCTCGGTGCCCGAGGGGCGGGCGGCGAACCAGGCCGACTCGGTGGTGACCTTGAGCCCGCCGATCTTGGCGCCGTTGCCGGGGGCCTCGGTGAGCTTGCCGGTGATCTCCTCGCCGGCGAGGGTCGTCGCGGTGACGGCGTCGGGGGTGAGCGCGGCCAGGGCCGACTTCTGCGACCGGGTGGCGGGGGCGTCGACGCGGGCGTACGCCGGCTCGCCGTGCCGGGCGACCAGGTCGGCGTAGTGCTCGCTCGGGGTCCGCCCCGTCTTGGCGATGATCTCCGAGGCCAGCAGGCAGAGCAGCAGGCCGTCCTTGTCGGTGGTCCAGGTGCCGCCGTCCATCCGCAGGAACGACGCCCCGGCCGACTCCTCGCCGCCGAACCCGAACGAGCCGTCGATCAGCCCGGGCACGAACCACTTGAACCCGACCGGCACCTCCACCAGCGGCTTGCCGAGGTCGGCCGCGACGCGGTCGATCATCGACGACGACACCAGGGTCTTGCCGATCCGGGCCGAGTCGGGCCAGCCCGGGCGGGCGCCGCCGAAGAGGTACTGGATCGCCACGGCGAGGAAGTGGTTGGGGTTCATCAGGCCGGCGTCGGGCGTGACGATGCCGTGCCGGTCGGCGTCGGCGTCGTTGCCGGTCGCGACGTCGAACTCCGCGCGCTTGCCCACCAGCGAGGCCATCGCGTCGGGGGAGGAGCAGTCCATCCGGATCTTGCCGTCCCAGTCGAGCGTCATGAAGCGCCACGTCGCGTCGACGAGTGGGTTCACCACGGTCAGGTCGAGGCCGTGCCGGTCGGCGATCTCGCCCCAGTAGTGCACCGACGCGCCGCCGAGCGGGTCGGCGCCGATCCGCACGCCGGCGTCCTTGATCGCCGCGAGGTCGACCACCGACGGCAGGTCCTCGACGTAGGTGCCGAGGAAGTCGTAGCCCTGGGCGGCACGCCGCGCCCGCTCGTACGGCGTCCGGCGGACCTCGGCGAGCCCGGCCCGGATGAGCTCGTTGGCCCGTGCGGCGATCACCGAGGTGGCGTCGCTGTCGGCAGGACCGCCGTGCGGCGGGTTGTACTTGAAGCCGCCGTCGGACGGCGGGTTGTGCGACGGCGTGACGACGATGCCGTCGGCCAGGCCGGCCGCGCCGGGGCCCTTGCCGGCATTGGCGCGGATGATCGCGTGGGAGACCGCCGGGGTTGGGGTGTAGGCGTCGCGCGAGTCGACGAGCACCGTCACGTCGTTGGCGGCGAGCACCTCGAGCGCCGTGGCCCAGGCCGGCTCCGAGAGGCCGTGGGTGTCGCGGCCGATGAACAGCGGGCCGTCGTAGCCCTGCTCGCGCCGGTAGTCGCAGATCGCCTGGGTGGTCGCCAGGATGTGGGTCTCGTTGAACGACGTCCTCAACGACGTGCCGCGGTGCCCGCTCGTGCCGAACGCGACCTGCTGGTCGACGTCGTCGGGGTCGGGCACGCCGGTGTAGTAGGCCGTGACGAGGTGGGCGACGTCGACGAGGTCCGAGGGTGCGGCGAGCTGTCCTGCGCGGGGGTCTGCCATGGCGTCATCCTGCCCGACTCCGGCCGCGCTCCGACAGTGCCGGCGGATCGGGGAGACTGCCCCCATGCGTTTCACCGAGCACGAGCTGACGGCCGCGCTGCACGGCGCGGGGAAGAGCATCCTCGCCACCCAGGACAAGGACGTGCGCAGGGGCCGGCGCACGGTCGACCAGGCGTGGCAGGAGATGGACCGCTACCAGCGGTTCAAGCTGCTCGACGGGCTCGGCGGCCACCTGCTGCCGGTCCTCGTCGGGCTCCCCGACGTCGCCGTGGCCACCGGTGAGCGGCCGACGTTCACCGACGAGCAGGTGCGGGCCGCCGTCGAGGAGCAGCTCGGCGACCACAAGGGGATCCGGCGCCGCGCCCTCCTCGAGGCGCGGGTGGCGCTGGTGCGGATCGCGCTGGCCAGCGTGCCGCCGCGCCAGGACCCCGACGCGCTGGTCGTGCCCGACCACCTCTGAGGCCCCGGCCCCGCGCGGGTGGATCTCGTCGCGGCGGCGTGCTCGTCGGGGCAGGATGTCGATCCCGGGCCGGGCGGCCCGTCATCCTCACGACCGACCGTCCGCAGCACCGCCGAGGAGGCACCCCGTGAAGTTCCTGATGTTCGTGTGCACCGACCCCGAGCCCGACACCGCTCCCGACCCCGACGCGACCCCGGTCGACGACTGGGTGGCCAGGCACGACGCGGCCGGGACCCGGCTGCTCGGTGACCGGATCAGCCCCGAGTCCGAGACCCGCGTCGTCCGCAAGCGGGACGGCCGGGTGGTCGTCACCGCGGGGCCCTACGCCGAGTCGACCGAGTGGATCGTCGGGTTCGACGTCCTTGAGTGCCCCGACCTGGACGCCGCGATCGCGGTCGCCGCGGAGCACGAGATGGCCCGCGGCGGCCGGATCGAGCTGCGGCCGTTCTGGGACGGCGCGTGAGCGCGCCGCCCCGTCCGGTCCGGCGTCAGCGCCAGCCGAGGGCGGGCGCCACGTGGGTCAGCATCGACTCCAGCACGTGGGCGTTGTAGTCGACACCGAGCTGGTTGGGGATCGTCAGCAGCAGCGTGTCGGCCGCGGCGATCGCCTCGTCCTCGGCCAGCGCCGCGACGAGCTGGTCCGGCTCTCCCGCGTAGGTCTTGCCGAAGCGGGCCGTGGTGCCGTCGATGATGCCGACCTGGTCGTTGCTGCGCGACTCCCCGCCGAAGTAGGCGCGGTCGCGGGCGTCGACGATCGGGAAGATGCTGCGGCTCACCGAGACCCGCGGCTCGAACTCGTGACCGGCCGCGGCCCAGGCGGTGCGGAACCGCTCGATCTGCTCGGCCTGCAGCTGGTGGAACGGCACCCCGGTGTCCTCGGACAGCAGGGTGGAGCTCATCAGGTTCATGCCCTGCTTGGCGGTCCACTCCGCGGTGGCGCGGGTGCCGGCGCCCCACCAGATCCGCTCGCGCAGCCCGGGGGCGTGCGGCTCGATGCGCAGCAGCCCCGGAGGGTTGGCGAACATCGGACGTGGGTTCGGCTCGGCGAAGCCCTCGCCGCGCAGCGCGTCGAGGAAGACCCGGGTGTGCCTGCGGGCCATCTCGGCGTGGTCGCCGTCGGGACCGGGGTCGTAGCCGAAGTAGCGGAACCCGTCGACGACCTGCTCCGGTGAGCCCCGGCTGATGCCGAGCTGCAGCCGGCCGCCGGAGATGAGGTCGGCGGCGCCGGCGTCCTCGGCCATGTAGAGCGGGTTCTCGTAGCGCATGTCGATCACGCCGGTGCCGATCTCGATCCGGCTGGTCCGCGCGCCGATGGCGGCGAGCAGCGGGAACGGCGAGGCGAGCTGGCGCGCGAAGTGGTGGACGCGGAAGTAGGCGCCGTCGACGCCGAGCTCCTCGGCCGCGACGGCCAGCTCGATCGACTGCAGCAGCGAGTCGGACGCCGTGCGCACGGCCGACTGCGGCGACGGCGTCCAGTGCCCGAAGTTCAGGAACCCGATGTTCTTCTTCACACCGCCCTCAACACCGGCCGAACGCCTGGTCTTCCCGGGGTCCGGCTGTCGCGAAACGCAGCACGGGCCCGGAGGACGACGTCCTCCGGGCCCGGCTCGGTGCGGGGCTGCCGGTGCTAGCGCCGGGGAGCCTTGCGGACCACGATCTTCTTGGTGGTCTGGCGCGAGACGGTGAGCGCGTCGCCGGCGTAGGTGACGGCGGCCCTGACGGTGCCGGCCTTCCTGAACTTCGGCAGCGTGATGGTGACCTTGCCGGCCTTGAGGGTGCCGGCGTAGGTCTTGGCACCGATCTTCACCGTGACCTTGCCGGTGGGCGTGAACCCCGCGGCCCGGACGGCGACGACGACCTTGGCCCTCGTCCTCCCGGCCACGACCTTCCCCGGCTGGACGGCGACCGCGAGGCTCGGGGCGGCCTTGACGACCGCGACGGTCGCGACCGCGCTGCTGCTCGGGTTGGTCGCGGCGTCGCCGAGGTAGCGCGCCTGGACGGTGCGGTTGCCGACGGTGGGGAAGGGGCCGACCTTGGCGCTCGCGCGGCCGGCGACCAGCGCGACGGTGGAGACCTTCGCCCCGCCGACCCACAGCTCGACCTGGCCGGTCGGCGTCCCGCCGGGCCTGGCGACGCTGATGGAGACCGACGAGGTGCCCTGCCGGACCGGCAGCGAGCCCGCGGCGACCGAGACCGTGGTGGTCGAGTCGACGGTGACCACCGCAGGAGCGGTCACGGTGATCGGGACGGTGACGGAGCCGGTGGTCGCGCCGGAGACGACGAGCGTCGCCGGGCCCGCGGGCGTCGTGGCCGGGACCAGCGCACGGACGGCGGCGGTGCCGTACTCGTCGGTGGGCGCCTGGCCGCTGGTCCTGTCGACCGGGACCGGCCCGCCGAGCGGCTGACCGTCGAGGGTCACGCTCAGCGAGGAGTCCGTGGCGCTCGCCGCTCCCGGGAAGGCGAGCGAGGTGAGGTCGACGGCGAGGACCTCACCCGCGACGACGGTCGTGCCGTTCGGCGTGGAGACGCCGACGGAGTGCTGGGTGTCGTCGACGGTGGGGGCGGTGCCGAGGTGCTCGACGAGCGCCGCCCGCTCGGTCTTGTTGGCCGCCCGGTCCAGGGTGCGGCCGGAGAAGGCCGGGAAGCGGGCGTCGCTGCGCAGCGCCCCGGACGTGGTGACCGAGTAGCTCGTCCCGGCGGCGACGGGGACGCCGTTGAGCCGCACGTCGGTGACCCGCGAGTCCTGCGGCCGGGTCGGGTCGTAGGTGTAGCGGAAGCCCGCCGAGGTGCCGAGGCGGACGAACGGCTGCGACGGGCTCCACTGCTGCTCGAGCAGGCTCTTGACCTGGGCGCCGGTCAGCTTGAAGTTGCGCATGTCGGCGGTCGACGGCTGCACGGCCGCGGCCTGCTTGTAGGTGGCCACGGTCGGGCCGGCCAGGTCGGCCTTGACGGCGTCCGGGTGCACGAACGAGATCTGGGCCGCGCCGTTCGCGCCGTTGGAGGTGCTCGTGGCGCGCTGCGCCTCGGCCACCAGGTTCGCCAGTCGCGACTCGCCACCGAGGGAGACGGTGTCGTCGGCGAGGCGGGCCCGGGTGACCGGCCCCGCGATCGGGCCGAGCTCGTAGTCGTCCAGGACCTGGACGTCCCGGAAGCGCATCCCCTCGGTGGACGCCGCGTTGGTGATGCCGATGGCGCCGTTGAGCGTGCTGGGGGCCGCGCGGGTCTCGATCAGGGCGCCGTTGAGGTAGATCCGGACGGCCGAGGCGGTGACCTCGACGCGGGTGGTGTTCCACTCGCCGACCGGCCGCCCGACGGCGTTGCCGGTGCCCAGCGGCACCGCGATGCTGGCAGCGGTGTCGCGGCCGGCCGAGGCGAGGTGGAGGGTCGCGGACTCCCCGGCCGAGGAGCGCTTCCAGTCGGCCTCGACGGTGTGCGGCCCGGTCTGGGTCGTCGTCGTCCACATGGTGGCGGTGCCACGGAAGCTGCGGAGGGTGCAGTCGGCCTGACGGCCGAACACGCCGGGGCCACCGGCCTTGCGCCAGACGTCGAACGAGGCGAACGTGCCGTCGAAGAGGCGGGTCCAGCCGGGGTTCACCGGCGTCGGGGCGCAGGTGTCGAAGGACGTGCCGCCGACCTGGACGGCGTCGAAGTTGAGGCGGCAGAAGTCGGTGCCCCGGTTGCAGTTGATCGCGAGCGTGTTGCTGCCGGCGTTCAGGTTGACCTGCGCCTGCGCGACGCGCCAGGTCTCCCAGTCGCCGGTCATCGGGTAGGACACGATCTGGCGGCTGCCGTTGGTGGTCAGGCCCATCGACCGGGTGACGTTCTCGTCGGCACCCAGCAGACCGGCCGCGTAGCGGATGTAGACCGGGTAGGTGCCGGCCTCGGGGGCCGTGACCGTCATCGTCGAGGTCATCCCGGTCTCGCGGAACGTGTAGGACCCGGTGCCGGAGAAGTTGCCGTGGTCGCCGGAGTTCAGGGCCGGGCCGCCGCTGATGACGCCGTCCTCGACCTCGACGAAGGCGATCACGGTGTCGCCGACGGCTCTCGGGTTCGCGGGGTCGGCAGCGGCGGCGGGAACGGTGCCGACGCCGGTGAGACCGACGGCCACGACGGCCAGGGCGCTCAGCGTCCGGCGGACGGCTCGGGCGGACAGGGGACGGGACACGGCGGGCTCCTCCGAGGCATGGCTGTGACACGCGCCACAACTGGTGCTGCCGACGGTAGGGCTCGAGGTTCGTAATGTCGAAACTGGTTCCGTTATGTGGACAGAGTGGTCATCGCGTCCACTGTTGGAGGCAGGCGTTCACGTTCATGAACTGGCGATCACTCGTAGGTGGAGCGGTCGTGCACCTGGAGCGTCTCGAACTCCTGGGGAAGGTCGTCGTAGCCGCTGCAGTCCATGTCGGCGGTGTCGCCCTCGCTCAGGGTGACGTCGAGGCGGCAGTCGACCTGGGCCAGGACGCGGGTGCCCTCACGGAAGGTGAAGGTGATCGAGGGGCGGTCCCACGACTCGGCGTCCTCGCGCGAGCTGGTGACCGAGAGCCCGGTGATCTGGTCGGACCCGAGGTCGTCGGGGCCGGTCGGGCGCACGAAGCTCCAGCCCTCGGCGTACTCGAAGTCGCGGATCTCGAAGGCCTGGCCCTCCTTGATCGTGAGGGGGTCCTTGCTCGAGCCGCGGTAGTCGGTGTCGAAGGAGTCCTCGATGCCGTTCTTCACGCTCACGACCCCCCAGGCGGTCAGAGCCACGAGGCCGCCGCAGAAGAGGACGACGACCAGGCCCACGATGAGCAGCACGTTGCGGGTGCCGTTGTTGTTGCGGGGCGGGTACGGGTTCGGGTAGGCGCCGGGGCCGTACGGGTTCGGGTAGGGCTGCTGGGGCTCCGGAGCGCCGTACGGCGGGGGCTGCTGCGACATGGGCGTCATTGTGTCCCGCGCGGGCGCGGGTCAACCCTGCCCGTCAGCCGCCGGTGGCCAGCAGCGCGGCGATGCCGAGCATGGTCACGCCGATGAGGACGTCGAGCACCTGCCACGCCCGCGGCGTCGACAGGGTGCGGTGCATCAGCCGGGCGCCGTACCCGAGGCCGACGAACCAGACGATGCTCGCGGTGCCGGCGCCGGCGGCGAACCACCAGACGTGGTCGTGGGTGTGGGCGATCGAGCCGACGAGCAGCACGGTGTCGAGGTAGACGTGCGGGTTGAGCCAGGTGAGCGCGACCGCCGTCCGGACGGCGACGCCGAGGGTGGCGTCCTGCCCGGTGGCGGCCTCGAGGGACTCACCCCGGCGGGCGCGGAGCAGGCTGCGGACGCCGTACCAGGTCAGGAACGCCACGCCGGCCCAGCGGACGACGTCGACCACCCACCCGGCCTGCTCGATGACGGTGCCGATGCCGGCGATCCCCGCGACGATCAGTACGAGGTCGGAGACCGCGCAGACCGCCACCACCGCGCCGACGTGCCGGCGGGCCAGGCCCTGGCGCAGCACGAAGGCGTTCTGCGCGCCGATGGCGATGATCAGGCTCAGCCCGGTGAGCAGGCCGGCGACGCTGGAGGAGAGCACGGCACCACGCTAGGGACCCGGACGCCGTTCAGGCCAGCGAAATAATCTTCAACCTGATTAGGCTGGCTTCATGCAGCCCGACCAGCTCGCCGCCCTCGCCGCGATCGTCGACCACGGGACCTTCGAGGCAGCGGCCCGGCAGCTGCACGTCACCACCAGCGCGGTCAGCCAGCGGATCCGGGCGCTCGAGACGTCGGTCGGCCAGGTCGTCGTGCGCCGCTCGACGCCGTGCGTGGCCACGCCCGCGGGGGAGACGCTGGTCCGGCTGGCGCGGCAGACGGCGCTGCTCCACGACGAGGCCCGTGCGCTCCTGGACGCCGGCACCCGGGCGCGCACCGACCTCCCGGTCGCGGTGAACGCCGACTCGCTCGCCACC